>NZ_CAXAUM010000033.1:0-14186 GCF_963972555.1 uncultured Roseovarius sp. | reverse complement strand
TGAAGAGCGCCTCGTTGTCACAGACAAGCGCGTCCAGCGTCACCTCGTCGAGATGGGCATAAAACGCCTCGACCGCATCAACCAGCGCCACCCGCAATCGGCAGGCATTGGTCAAAGGACAGGTGTTGTCGACATCGGCAAAACATTCCGCCACAGGCGTATGCTGTTCCAATTGGCGAAACACGTCACCCACCGTGATCTGGGACATCGGACGCCCCAGACGCACCCCACCGGTGCGCCCGCGTTGCGTGTAGAGAAATCCCAGTTGCGACAGGCGGTTGATGATCTGCGCCAGATGGCTTTCAGAGGTGTTGCAGCGCTCGGCTATCTCGGCCTTTGTGACGAGACGGTCGCTGTTGGCGGCGCAAAACATCAAGAGCCGGATGGCGATATTGGTGCGTTTGGTGATCCGCATGACAGGCATTTCCCCCTCAATTGATCAATGCAGTCTTGCGGCGAAACCGCGACATGACCATGATCCAGATCAAGACAGGGGCAAAGCGTGATTGGACACTCATATTTCTTTGGCTACGGAAGCCTTGTGAATCGGGCGAGTCACAGCTTTGCCGGCGCCGTTCCCGCACAGTTGACCGGCTGGCGACGGATCTGGCGGCACACGGACCTGCGGCCCGTCGCCTATCTGACGGTGGTGCCGGACGCGCATGCAGAGATTGACGGGCTGATTGCGCCCGTGCCCGATGCCGATTGGCCCGCGCTCGACGCCCGCGAGGCGGCCTATATCCGCGCGCCTGCCGCGCATCAGGTGCGCCACCCCCTGCCACATCGCCCCGAAATCGCCGTTTACACCATCCCCGACGGGCTGCACGCGTCACCCAGTCAGGCGCATCCGATCCTGCTCAGCTATCTTGATGTCGTGGTTCAGGGCTATTTCCGCGAATTCGGCACGGCGGGCGTGCAGCGCTTCTTTGACACTACCGATGGTTGGGACGCGCCTCTGCTCGATGACCGCAACAGCCCCCGCTATCCCCGCCATCAGAGCCTCACAGACGAGGAACGGGAATTAACCGACAGGCATCTTGACCTGCTTGGCGTCTCGCTGCTCACTTCCGACAAATAATCAGGGTCCGCATTTGAAAACCCATATTCTCTCGACCACAGCCCTCTCGCTCTTGCGCCTCAGCCGCAAGCTCTGGCTGCGCGTGACGCTCTTCGCGCTCTTGGCGGTGCTGGCATCGGCGGCGGCGATCCTGCTCGAGGATCAAATCCCGGACGGCCTCAAAGCCCGCTTTACCCCGGACGCTGTGATGCCGATCCTCACGATTCTCGCTTCGGGTATGCTGGCGGTCAGCACCTTTTCCCTCAATGTCATGGTCACGGCGCATAATGCGGCGGCCGGGCAGACCACACCGCGCGTGCATGCGATCCTCTTGGCGGATACAACCACGCATACGGTTCTTGCCACCTTCATCGGTGCCTTTGTCTATGCGCTGAGCGCGATCATCCTCTTTCAGACCGGGTTTTACCCGGAGGGTGCCAGCGTTCTGGTGCTGGTCTTTACCGTGGCCGTAGTCGTGTTGGTGGTGGTGGCGCTTTTGCGCTGGATTCATCACCTGAGCGATTTGGGCAGCATGGATGCCACGCTCCATTCGATCGAGCAAGCCGCGCGCAACAGCCTCATTCGCGACCGTAGCCTGCCGTCGCTCGGCGCGCGGAGGTTGACAGACGAGACGGTTTTGCCGGTTGAGGCCCGCCCGCTCTGCGCCCCCCGAACCGGGTATTTGCAACTTATCGACATGCACGCCATCAGCGAAAAACTGGGCACAGACCAAACTCGTGTCTATCTCTATGTCCGACCCGGTGCCTATCTGGTCCGGGGCCAGACCATCGGCCATGCCACCGGTCTGAGCGAAGAAGAGCGCAGCGCCATCTGCGAAAACCTGACCATCGCCGCGATCCGCAGCTTTGAGCAAGACGCAAGCTACGGACTTTTGGTCTTGTCGGAGACCGCGTCGCGGGCGCTCTCGCCGGGGATCAACGATCCGGGCACCGCGATTGCCGTGCTATGCCGTCAGGAAAAGCTCCTGCTGGACTGGGCCCATGCCACGCATGCCGAGGATAGCCCGCTCTTTCCCCGGCTCTTCCTGCCGGAAACGTCACGTGCCGCGATGATCGACACGGCCTTTGCCAGCGTGGCGCGCGATGGGGCAGGACAGATCGAGGTGGCGCTGCGCCTGCAACAGGTTCTGGGGCGGCTGGCCTCGGCACCCGATAGCGATCTGGCTCAGGCGGCACGGGAAATGTCGCAACATGCCCGCGAATATGCTGAAAGTGCCCTGCCCCTTGAACGTGACAAGACGCGGCTGCGCGCGGCGGTGCTCAGCCCTTCGCCTTGATCACCTGCAAAAGCGGCAGCACCTGCGCCATTTCCGGCCCATGCGCCTGACCCGTCAGCGCCTTGCGTAGCGGCATGAAGAGGCCCTTGCCCTTTCGGCCCGTGGCCTCCTTGACGGCGGTTGTCCACGTGCCCCAGGTCCCGGCATCATGCGGACCCTCGGGTAAGAGCGCCATCGCCTGCGCCACAAACTCCCGATCCTCGTCCTCGATCACCGGCTCTGCGCCATCGCGGAATAGCGCCCACCAGCCCTCCAGATCCTTCAGCGTGGTGATATTCTCGCGCGTGACCTCCCAGAATTGCGGGGCCAGTGCCTCGGGCACGCCGATCTCCGCGATCTTGCCTGCCACCGCCTCGAACGGCCGCGCCGCCAAGTGCCGCGCGGTCAGCGGAAAGAGGTCATTCTCGTCAAATTTGGTCGGGGCAGAGCCAAACCGCTCGATATCAAAGCCCTCGATCAACTCGGCCATCTCTGTGCGCAGTTCCACCGGATCAGCCGACCCCAACCGCGCCATCAAGCTCAAGAGCGCCATCGGCTCGATCCCCTGCGCGCGCAGGTCGCGCAACGACAGCGCACCCAGACGTTTCGACAGCGCCTCGCCCTGCGGGCCCGTCAAGAGCGAGTGATGCGCGAATTGCGGCGGCGTGGCTCCCAGCGCCTCGATGATCTGGATTTGCGTGGCGGTGTTGGTCACATGATCCGAGCCGCGCACGATATGCGTGACGCCCATGTCGACATCATCCACCACCGAGGCCAGCGTATAGAGCACCTGACCATCGCCGCGGATGAGCACCGGATCACTGACCGAGGCCGCGTCGATCGAAATATCGCCAAGGATACCATCGCACCACTCGATCCGCTCCTGGATCAGTTTGAACCGCCACACGCCATTGCCCCGCTCGGCGCGCAGCTTGTCCTTGTCCGCGTCGCTGAGCGCGAGCGCCGCGCGGTCATAGACCGGCGGGCGGCCCATGTTGAGCTGTTTCTTGCGCTTGAGGTCCAGTTCGGTCGGCGTCTCGAACGCCTCATAAAACCGGCCCATGCTGCGCAACTTGTCCGCGGCATCGGCATAACGATCCAACCGCAAGGATTGCCGCTCAATCCGGTCCCAATGCAGACCCAGCCACTCCAGATCCTGCTTGAGCGCGTCGACATAGGCCTCTTTCGAGCGCTCGGCGTCAGTGTCGTCGATCCGCAGGATGAACGTGCCCCCCGCGCGCCGGGCAATGAGATAGTTCATCAGCGCAGTGCGCAGATTGCCGACATGGATATAGCCGGTGGGCGACGGGGCAAAGCGGGTGGTGATCATGGGCGTCTCCTGACTCTGCCGCGGGCTTTGTCACAGGCGCGCGCGTTTGTCCAGATTGCGCCCCTAGCCCTGGGTGGGCCAGACACGATGCGCGTCGTCGATCACAAGCGGATGCGCATGCCGCCGCCCGCCATGGGCGCGCAGATGCGGATGCCCTTCGGGCAGGTCGGGATGTGCGTGCACGGGCGCATCGGTCAGGCCAGCCGGCCAGAGCCGCGCCGCAACTCCCAACCCCAAGGCCGCAAGCCCCGCCATCACCCCCAAGGCGGGACCCATGCCAAGGGCCTGCCCCGCCCATCCGGCCAAGGGATAGCTCACCAGCCAGCACGCATGGCTGAGTGCGAATTGCGCGGCAAAGACCGCCGGGCGGTCCTCGGCATGGGCCGAGCGCCGCAAGAGCCGTCCCGACGGTGTCAGGATACCGGCATAGAGCGCGCCGATACACGCCCAGATCGCCAGAAAGAGCGGCCAACCCGGCAACCCTCCGCGCCAGAGCAGCGCCCCCGCGATCATGGTGACCACGATCAGCCCCCGCGCCGCCGTCATCATCACAGGCCGATCCGCGACGTGATCCAGTATGCGGGGCAACAACAGCGCCGCCGTCATCGACCCCGCCCCAAACGCCGCCATGGCCACCGCCAACGCCCCCGCGTCGCCACCATAGCCGCCGCGCACCAACACCACCGTATTGACCAGAACAAAGGCCCCGACCGAGGCAGCGGCCATATTCAGCGCCAAAAGACCGCGCAGTCGCGGTGTGGCCAGATATATCCGCAGCCCCCGCGACAGACGCTCGCGAAACGGGCGCTCTGCCGCAACGCCGCGCAGGCCGGGAATCACCGCCCTTGCCACCAGAAGGGCCGAGGCCACGAACCCCGCCACCGTGCCCAGAAAGAGCCAATGATAGCTTATCACCGCCAAGAGAAGCCCCGCCAAGGCAGGGCTCACGAGGTTTTCCAGATCATAGGCAAGGCGCGACAACGACAGCGCGCGGGTATAATCCCCCTCATCGGGTAACACATCGGGCAAGACCGCCTGATAGGCTGGGGTAAAGGTGGCCGACGCTGCCTGGAGCACGAAAATCAGCCCATAAATCTGCCAGAGGTCCGTGACGAACGGCAGGCACAGCGCCACGCCCGCACGCAGCATATCCGCTCCGATCAGCACCGCCTTGCGCGGCAGACGCTGCACCAGCGCCTGCGCCACCGGCGACAGGCCCACATAGGCCACCATCTTGATCGTGTAGGCCGTGCTCAGAACCAGCCCCGCCTGCGCCCCCGCCAGATCATAGGCCAAGAGGCCAAGCGCCACGGTCAAGAGACCCGTGCCTATCAGGGCGACGACCTGCGCGGCAAAGAGACGGACGTAATCGCGATGTGCAAAGAGGGTCAACATGGACAGAGCCTATACGCTCTGATCTGCGCCGGGAATGGCGCGTTTCATCGCGCGTCAAAGCAATCTCAATTTTCCGTGAGCGCCATGCGCACTACATGGAACAGCGCTACCTTGACGCGAGTAACATAAGCAGGAGGATTCCATGCCCAAAACCAGACTGACCCGTCGCGCCATTCTTGGCTCTGCCGCGGCATTGCCTCTAGCGGCAATGACCGGCCCTGCGCGTGCCGCAGCGCCGATGCTGGGGGCCGCCACCACCCGGTTCAACCGGGTGACACTCGGCGATTTCGAGGTAACGACCCTGCTCGCCGCCACCATGCCGCGCCCCGAGCCGCAGACGATCTTTGGCCTCAACGTCAGCGCAGAGGAATTTGCGCAGGTCTCTGCCGCCAATAATATCCCCACCGATCAGGCGCAGTTCTTCTTCACGCCTACGGTGATCAACACCGGCGCCGAGCTTGTGCTCTTTGACACCGGCCTCAATCCCGAGGCGATCACCGGTGCTCTTGCCTCGGCGGGCTATACCCCCGATCAGGTCGATATGGTGGTCATCACCCATATGCACGGCGACCACATCGGCGGGCTGATGGGCGAGGGCGCCGCTGCCACTTTCCCGAATGCCCGCTACGTGACCGCAAGCGCCGAGTACGACCATTGGGCCGCAGCCGGAAACGAGGGATTCGACGCCAAGATGCGCCCGCTGGCCGAAAAGACCGAGATGATCGGTGATGGGGCCAGCGTGGCCTCGGGCATCACCGCCATGTCGGCAGCGGGGCACACCCCCGGCCACACGGCCTATATGATCGAGAGCGGCGGCAAATCGCTGGTCATCGCCGCCGATTTCGCCAATCACTATGTCTGGTCGCTCGGCTATCCCGACTGGGAGGTCAAGTTCGACATGGACAAGGCACAGGCCGCAGCCACCCGCCGCAAGGTTCTGGGCATGCTGGCCGCCGACAAGATCCCCTTCATCGGCTATCACATGCCCTTCCCCGCCGTGGGCTATGTCGAAACGCGCGGCGACGGGTTCCAGTATGTGCCCGCGAGCTATCAGCTGATGCTCTGACAGGACGAGGCTGGGGCGGATTTACATTTCCGCCCCCGCGCCCCATATGCCGGGCATGGACAGGCCCGCCCCCGATCTTGCCAGCTTTGAGGATATGGCCCGCGCGGCCATCGCCGCCCTGCCCCCGGCGTTTCGCCCGGCCGCACAAGGGGTGGCGTTGCTGGTGGCCGACTGGCCGCCCCAACATCTGCTCGACGAGATGGAAATTGACGATCCGCTCGATCTGACAGGCCTCTACGAAGGCATCCCGCTGACTGAGAAATCCCATTTTGATCAGCCGCTTGGCCCCGATACGATCTGGATTTTCCGCGAGCCGATCCTTGAGGAATGGCGCGACCGGGGCGATATTGATCTGGCCGATCTGGTCACGCATGTGGTGGTGCATGAATTGGCGCATCACTTCGGCTGGTCGGATGCGGATATCGCCCACATCGACCGCTGGTGGGAATGATTGCCCGGCGCCCTGCCGTTCCAGCGAGCCACAAATCACGACCATTGGGAAAGTTTTTTCTGATCCTATTTCACCTCAGAGAGATGAAATGGTGCGGTCGAGAGGACTCGAACCTCCACGGGAGTTACCCCACAGCGACCTCAACGCTGCGCGTCTACCAATTCCGCCACGACCGCACGTGATCAGGTAGGTTTGGGCCGTATATGCAAACTCATCCGCCTTGTGAAGGGGCAAAACACATTGCCCCTTCGGTTTTTCACAGGACCGTTCCGTCGCCTAATCGAGCTTGAACGTGGGCAATGTCGCAACCGGCTGCACGCTGCCGCCACTGCCAGCCTGAGCGCCCTGCGTATGGAACGCCGCCTTGCGCAAAAGCCCAGTGCGGCCGGTGTTTCCGGGGGCAAAAACAGGCTCTGCACCGCGCTCGACCGCCTCGACAGCGCCTTGATACCACGCCAGGGCCAGATCAGGCCGTCTTGTCGTGCCAAACCCTTCGTTCAGGTGATGTCCCATCAACTCGCCATAGGGCTCTTCGCCCAGCGCCGTGAGCAACAGGGCAGATCCAAGCGCCACGTTCATGTTGTCGATTCGGTAGCCGACCGAGAGACAAATTTTGGCCGTTCCTGCCAATTGCGCGGGGGATTGCCCGGACTGAAGCACGAAGCCGCGCACGTTCTGCACGACCTCCTCACGCGGACTGAGCGAGAGCGCCGCCACGTGATCCCGCATCGCAGGTTCGAATGCCCGGCATTGGTCTTCAAGTTGCGCCTGTGTCACCCCCTTGAGAGAGGCTGCCATCGTTTCGCCCTCGGCAATCGCGTAGGTGCGCGCAAGGCAGAACTGCTCGTTCAGCGCCACACGACCATCCCCCATCGAGGCCTCGGTCACAAAACCGCCGTTGGAGTTGGTAATTAGGCTCACCTGATTGCAATGCGACGCCAGCGACGGGCCTTCGCCGCCCGAGGCCATCAGGTTTGGTAACGCAGCAAATCCAGTGGCTGCGGGGGCAGGCGAAGCACTTGGCGCGGGCACTTGCGCGGCTTGGGGGATGGCCGCCATCACTGGGGACGGCGCTGCTGGCGCAGGCGCGGGGGCGGCCGCATAGGTCGGCACCCCCGCCGCCTCGTCGCGATAGGCGTGCAACAGGCCTCGTGTGCCCTGCCCGCGCTGCGCGATCAACTGCGCCGTCGCCGCGCCGCTGCTCTGCGCGCGGTAATACGAGCTGATGAGAAACTGCCGCTCGTAATCCGCCAGATAGCCGGTCGCCGGATAGCCCATATGCGCCTGGAACTGCGCGGCGGCATCGCGCGTGTTGCGACCGCGCACGCCATCAGGCGTCCCTGCCGGAAAGCCGAAATAGTTGAGCGCGGTCTGCTCTTCGCGCACTTGCTGACGCTCGACGCTGTTCACCGGGGCCTGATAGACCCGCCGCGTTGTGGTTGTCGTCTGTTGTTTGCGTTCCCGCGCCTTGGCACTTTCGTTCACGATGATGCCACTCACCGCGCCACCAACAAGGCCGCCGACCAGCCCATCCTTGAAATCTGCCTGGGCCACGCCCGCAGGCAACGCTACCGTAGTCGCCATGGCCATCATTAGAATTCGTTTTGAAAACATCGCTCATCTCCCCTAAGCAGGTGCAAACTTGATAGGACAATCTACCACAAGTTTTCCCTCACACGTGAACAGAGTCAAACCTTGCCGCTGAAAACCCCCTTTGCCATCGACCCATCCGGCGTAGAATGGCATCTCTCCGCCGATCTTGTGCCCTATCCGGTGGCCGTGGCCGCAATGGAAGAGCGTGTTGCGCGAATCGCCGAAGGCACCGCCGCCGAGGCGATCTGGCTCTTGGAGCATCCGCCACTCTACACCGCCGGCACGTCGGCGAAACTGGCGGATCTAACCGACCCTGACCGCTTTCCCGTCTATGAAGCGAAACGCGGCGGGCAATATACCTATCATGGCCCCGGTCAGCGCGTGGTCTACATCATGCTCGACGTGGGCAAGCGCGGCCGCGATGTGCGCTGTTTCGTGCGACAGTTGGAACGGTGGGTCATCGCCACGCTGGCAGAATTCAATGTTACCGGCGAAATCCGCGCGGGCCGCGTCGGCGTCTGGGTCACGCGCCCCGACAGGCCACTGACCGCGACGGGCCAGCAGGCCGAGGACAAGATCGCCGCCATCGGCATCCGCCTGCGCAAATGGATCAGCTTTCATGGCATCTCGATCAATGTCGAGCCGGACCTAGAGCATTTCACCGGCATCGTGCCTTGCGGGATCACCGAACACGGCGTGACCTCATTGGTCGATCTTGGCCTGCCCGTCAGCATGGACGACCTCGATGTCGCCCTGCGTCGGTGCTTTTCACAGGTATTTGACTGAGGCAATCCGCCGCCTGCACCAAAGTTGGAGGTTGCAAGCCGGGGCAGTCGGACTATGGTTATCCGTAGAATGCAACCAAACCCTACGAGGTAGCTAATGAAGACCCTTCTTGCCGCATCTGCCACGCTTGTGGCTCTTTCTTTGCCCGCTTTTGCCGAAGGTGACGCCGCCAAAGGCGAAAAAGAATTCAACAAGTGCAAAGCCTGCCACATGATCGCTTCGGACAGCGAAACGATCGTCAAAGGCGGCAAGACCGGCCCCAACCTCTATGGTGTGATCGGGCGCACGGCAGGCAGCTATGAAGGCTTCAAGTATTCCGACGGTTTGGCTGCAAAAGGCGCCGAAGGCCTGGTTTGGGACGAAGCTGAGCTTGCGACCTTCGTGAAGAATCCCAACGATTATCTCGGCAGCCGGTCGAAGATGACCTTCAAACTGGCCAAGGGCGGCGAGGATGTGGCCGCCTATCTCGCGACCTTCTCGCAATAAGCCAAAGCTCAATCGCAAGGCATATAGCTCCGCGCCACCGCGCGGGGCTTTTTCATGGAAGGTCTCAGGTGAACCGCGCCCGCGTCCGGTTGGCCAGCGCCACCAGCGACAGCATCACCGGCACCTCGACCAGCACGCCCACCACCGTCGCCAATGCCGCCCCGGAATTGAGCCCAAAGAGCGAAATCGCCACAGCCACCGCGAGTTCAAAGAAATTCGATGTGCCGATCAGCGCACAGGGGGCCGCGATCCGGTGTGGCACCTTGAGCAACCATGCCGCCGCATAGGCAACCGCGAAAATCCCATAACTTTGAAGAATAATGGGCACCGCGATCAACCCGATCACCATTGGCCGCTCGACGATTACTCGACCCTGCAGACCAAAGAGGATCACCACCGTCGCGATCAACCCGAGGATCGACCACGGCTTGACGCGCCCCTGAAACGCCGCAATCCGCGCCTCGGACCCTAGCCTGCGCCGCGTAAGCAACCCCGCCGCCAGCGGCAGCGCCACAAAGAGCAGCACCGACAGCACCAGCGTCTCCCACGGCACGACAATATCCGTGACACCAAGCAGAAACGCCACGAGCGGCGCAAAGGCAAAGACCATCACCACATCGTTGACCGACACCTGCAAGAGCGTGTAACTCTCGTCGCCCTTGGTCAGTTGCGACCACACAAACACCATCGCCGTGCAAGGGGCCGCGCCCAAGAGGATAAGGCCTGCGATATATTGTTGGGCATCAGCCGGGGCGATCAGATCGGCAAAGACGCCCTCAAAGAACAGCACCGCCAGCGCGGCCATGCTGAACGGCTTGATCAGCCAGTTGACCATCAGCGTGATCGCCAGCCCCCGGGGCTGGCGCGCCACTTGGCCGAGGCTCGTGGGATCGACGCCGACCATCATCGGATAGACCATCGCCCAGATCAGCACCGCCACCACCAGATTGACCCGCGCCACCTCTGCCGCCGCAATCGCCGCGATCAGGCCCGGTGCCACAAGGCCCAGAACCACGCCCGCGGCCATGGCCAGCGCGACCCAGAAGGTCAAATAGCGTTCGAAAGCATTCATGTTTCTGCCCTTTCCTGAGGGGTCAACCGTCCCGCCGCCAGCGCCGAGAGCGCCACCATTCCGGTCGCCACCCCCAACATCAGCGCAAGCCCCCCCACTTGATAGGTCAGCCCCGACAGCAGCGTACCCAAGAGCCGCCCTGCGGCATTGGCCATGTAATAGAACCCGACATCGAGTGTCACCCGTTCTGCGCGGGTAAAGGCAAGGATCAAATAGGAATGCAGCGCCGAATTGACGGCAAAGATCGCGCCGAACACCAATAGCCCCGCCACCAGTGCCACGGTGAGCCACGGCTGCGCCCCCCCGGCCATCAGCGCCAACGCGGTCAGCACCGCAGGTACCCCGCAGAGCGCCAGCGCCCAGCCCCGCGCCGCCGCGATCAACGCCGCCTCAGGCCGCGACCTGGCGCGCAGGATCTTGGGGGCCGAGGCCTGCACCGCGCCATAAAGGATGATCCAGCCCGCCATGAACGTGCCGATCAGAAAGAACGCGGCACGGTTCCCGGCCTCTGATCCGTCCGACAGGACACCGTAGAAATAGATCGGGATGCCCACCACGAACCACACATCGCGCGCACCAAAGAGAAACACGCGTGCCGCGCTCAGCCAGTTTACATTGGCAGATTTCGAGAACACTTCCGAGAATTTCGCCCCCTTGCGCCCGCGCGGCAGGCCCGGCGGCATGGCGATGACCACGGCCATCAGGATCACCGCCAGCACCCCTGCCATGGCCCAGACCGCCCCGACAAAGCCGATCCCGGCCAAGAGCGCCGCGCCGAGGAGAAACCCGACTCCCTTGACCACATTCTTGGACCCGGTGAGCACGGCAACCCAATGGAAAAGCCCGCCCTCCTCCGACGGGGCCAGCAATTTGACCGCGGATTTCGACGACATCTTGGCCAGATCCTTGGCCACACCCGAGGCCCCCTGCACGCCCATCACAAAGGCCACTGAAAGTGCGAGGCTCCACTCCGGGTCCAGTTGCGCCAGTGCGATCAATGCCACCACTTGCAGGCCAAGCCCGGCATAGAGCGTCGCCGTCAATCCGAACCGCGCCGCAATCCACCCCGCCGAGAGGTTCGTCACCATCCCCGCAAGCTCATAGAGAAGAAAGAGATAGGCCAGTTGCACCGGGCGGAATCCCAGCGTGTGAAAATGCAAGAGCACCAGCATCCTGAGTGCGCCATCGCTGAGCATGAAGGCCCAATAGGCCGCCGTGACGGCGATATAGGCGCTCAGCCCTTCGGGTCTTGTGCTCACAGGCTATCCCCGACCATGCAGGCGACATCGACCAGCCGATGCGCATAGCCCATCTCGTTGTCATACCAGACATAGACCTTTACCTGCGTGCCACCCACCACCATGGTCGAGGGTGCATCGACAATGCCCGACCGCGTGTCATTGGTGTAATCGGCGCTAACAAGGGGCCGGGTTTCATACCCCAGAATACCCGCGAGCGGACCTTCGGCGGCGGCTTGGAAGAGCGCGTTCACCTCCTCGACGCTGGTCTCGCGCTCCATCTCGAACACACAATCGGTGATCGACGCATTAAGCAGCGGCACGCGCACGGCATGGCCATTCAGGCGGCCTTTCAACTCGGGATAAATCAGCGTGATCGCCGTGGCGCTGCCCGTCGTGGTCGGGATCAGCGAATTGAGCGCCGAACGCGCGCGACGCAAATCCTTGGCGGGGCGGTCCACGATGGTCTGCGTGTTGGTCACGTCATGGATCGTGGTGATCGAGCCATGCTTGATCCCTATCGCCTCATGCAGCACCTTGACGACGGGCGCGAGACAGTTGGTGGTGCAGCTTGCCGCCGTCACGATGCGATGCCGCGCAGGCTCGTAAACCGCGTGGTTGACGCCGTAGACGATATTGGCCGCATCGCCATCCTTGACCGGGGCAGAGACCACGACTTTCTTGACGCCTGCCGAGAAGTAGGGCGCGATCTTGGCCTCGGTCTTGAAAACGCCCGTGCAGTCGATCACGACGTCCACACCATCAAGCGGCAACGCATCCAGATCCCGCGCGCCGATGAACGGCAGCCGCAAGCCGTCGATGATCACCGCGTCGTCGGCATGCCCGAAACTTGCATCCCATCGCCCGTGAACCGTATCGAATTCCAGCAGATGGGCGTGCATGGCGGCATCGCCCACCGCGTCGTTGATCCACGCCACCTTGGCGCCGCGCTCCAGGAGCGGCTTGAGGATCAGCTTGCCGATCCGACCCAGACCGTTGATGGCATAGACCGTCATGCGCCCTGCCCCTCGGACTGCCGCGCGATGTCATCGACCGCGGCCTGCAGGCTGACACGATCCAAGGTCGAAATCGGCAGCGCAGCAAAGGCCGTGATCCGGTTGCGGAGCGCGCCATAAGCCTGCTGAAACGCAAGGCTTTTCTGCGCCTCCGTGCCCTCGGCCTTGACCGGGTCGGGCATGCCCCAATGGGCGCTGACCGGCTGGCCTTCCCAGGCCGGGCATTCCTCATTCGCCGCCGTGTCGCAGACGGTAAAGACGAAATCGAGTGCGGGGGCTTCGGGCCCGGTGAACTCTGACACGTTCTTTGCGCGCAGCGGGCTCAGGTCATGGCCCTTGGCGCGCAAGACCTCCAGAGCAAAGGGATTCAGCTCGGAATAGGGGCGCGTTCCGGCGGAATGGACGGTGAAACGATCCCCCGCCATGTCGCGCAGGATGGTTTCGGCAAAAATCGACCGCGCCGAATTGCCGACGCAGATGAAGAGCACGGTGTATTTCCGGTGGGCCATAGCGGGGCCTCCTCTGAGGGTGGGAAAGGGCGCGCAGATATCGGGGCGCCCGCGACAACAATCGTTGAACAGGTAATCGAAGGTGCGTCGCACCTCTGTCATGTCGATGGAATATCTAAGGGATGTGCCTGCCCGCTCCTGCACCACCATCCCTGCCTGCATCAAGGCGGCGAGATAGGCAGAGAGGGTCGAGGGTTTGAGGTGCAGAATTTCGGCCAATTCGCCCGCCGGGATACGATCCGGGTAGCGGCGCATGAGCAGCCGGAAGATCGCCAGCCGCTGCGGGTGACCAAGGGTTGCGAGGCGGGTGGGGGCCAGTGTTTCCATATTTCGTGAATATCGGAAATATAGAGAAGCTCAAGTGAAGGTTTTGTGACAGGCGGATCGCACAATGCGCCGTGTTTGCTGACAGTATCCTGTCGGTATGGCGTCGGTGGGCGCGTGCGGGCGCGCAAGCGCGTGTTAACCCCCTTTGGACCAGGATGATCCCACGTAATCCGGAGCGCATGAATGGCCCGCCTGACCAAAACCCAACGCCTTGCCCGCGAGCGGCTCTTGCATGACCTCATTCACCTGAGCCGCGACGATTGGGTCTCGGCCACACTGGCCGATGTCGTGCCCGATGCCTGGCACACGTTGGAGGTCGATGTGGATGTGGAGGAGCCGCGCGAGAAGGTGACGCTCTATCTCGACCGCTCGGTGGCGCGGTTCTATCGCGGCATGGGGCACGGCTATCAGGCGCGCATCAACCGCCTGCTCCGCACATGGGCGCAGATGAAGATCGCGGGTGAGGTGCGGGTGGATGAGTTTTTGGCGAAGCGGGTGGCGGGAGATAAAGGGGAGACGGCAGAGGATGGGGAGGCGGGTTGAGAGCCGCGCGATGGCCGACGCGCGCGGGGGAAAGTCGAACG
>NZ_CAXAUM010000032.1:0-14343 GCF_963972555.1 uncultured Roseovarius sp. | reverse complement strand
CCCGACCCTAACCTTGGCAAGGTTATGCTCTACCCCTGAGCTACGCCCGCATCCTTGGGTGAGGCGTGATCTATAAACTCTGGCGGGCGGCTGCAAGAGGAAAATTCGCAGTGCCCGGAAAATTTTTGCGCAACGGCAGCGCGGCGCGGTTGCGACCTAAGTAGGAGCGTCAAATTGCTCGGCCCCGGCGCAGGCCGTGCTAGGCTCTGGGGGCGTTGGGCCATGGGGATGGTGGCCAGTGACATCAGGAGGAAACGCATGCCAGCCTATCTTATCGCACAGGTCAAGATCACCGACGATGCCTGGGTCCCCGATTACGCGGCCCGGACACATGACATCGCCGCCAAACATGGCGGGCGCTATCTCTCGCGCAGCGCCAATATCGCGACACTGGAAGGCACAGCGCCCGACACCACCCTGATTGCCCTGATCGAGTTTCCCTCGGCCGATGCCGCCCGCGCCTTTGCCAATGATCCCGACTATGCGCCGCTGGCTCAGGCCCGTCAGGCGGGCAGCGAAGGGCATTTCTGGGTGATTGACGATACCGACGCCGCAGGCTCGATTCCCTATCTGCCCAAGGGCTAAGGGCTGTTACCCCGGCAATCTGTCGTCGCGCGGAGCTGCCGCGCGGCGCAAACGGTCATTGATGGCGCGACCAAGCCCAATTTCGGGAATGGGCGATACCGCGATCGGTGACCCCTGCGAATCAAGCGCGTGCAGATGACCAAAGAGATTGGCCGCCGCCTCGACCAGATCGCCGGAGGGCGACAGGTTCAGGTCCGCGTCCACCGTCCCGAATCCGAGCAACACCTCTCCGGCCTGCCGCTCGCGCGCGTCCAGACGCACGCGCGCACCCGGCGCGTAATGGGATTGCATCTGGCCGGGGGCCACCAAAGGATCATCGGCGGAATGGCGTACCAAATCCGCGTCCAGAAGGGACTCGATGGACTCAACCGGCACCCCGCCGGGGCGCAGCAGACTGGGTCGCCCAACCAGCCCCACGATGGTGGATTCCACCCCCACCGCACAGGCACCGCCCTCGATCACTGCCTCGATCCGCCCGGAAAGCCCCGCCAGAACATGCGCCACCGTGGTCGGGCTGATCCGCCCCGAGGGATTGGCCGAGGGGGCCGCCACCGGGCCGCCAAACTCGGTCAAGAGCCCCTGCGCCACGGGATGCGCAGGCACGCGGATGGCCAGCGTCGGCAACTCCGCCGTCACCAGCGGCGAGAGCCCTGCATCAGCAAGGAGCGGCAGCACAAGTGTCAGGGGACCGGGCCAAAAGACAGAGGCCAGAAGTTCCGCGGCATCCGACCAGTCGACATAGCGCCGGGCCGACTGCGCACTTGCGACATGCACGATCAGCGGATTGAAGCGGGGCCGCCCCTTGGCTTCGAATATCCGCGCCACCGCTCGATCGTTGCGGGCATCGGCCCCCAGACCATAGACGGTCTCGGTTGGAAACGCGACCAGACCACCGGCAGACCAAATCGAAGAGGCCGCTGCATAACCGGCGGCGTCCGCTTGCAATAATTCGGTTGCATTTGCCATATACGTCCCCTGACCTGACGCGGCGTTTTGGTTGCCGCGGCTGTGCCTTTGGTTAGTTTGATCGTCAGGACCGGATCACTACAGGCCTTCCAGACGGATGCCAAGCGAAGCCGACGAGTTGAAAAGGAAAACGGAACATGCCCTATCGCGCCCCTGTAGATGAGTATCGCTTTCTGTTCGATCATATTGTCGGCCTGTCCCACGTGGTTGACACCGACCGGTTTGCTGAGGCCACGCCAGACATGACCGCCGCGATTCTCGCCGAAGCCGCGCGCCTGTGCGAAGAGGTTCTCTATCCGCTGCAACGCAATGGCGATCTGAATCCCGCCAAGCTGGAGAATGGCGTCGTGCGCACCTCCCCCGGCTATGCCGAGGGCTATCGCGCGATTGCCGACGGTGGCTGGGTGTCGATCAGCGCGCATCCCGATCACGGCGGCATGGGGCTTCCGATGACGGTGACGACCGCCGTCAACGAGATGATGTCCTCGGCCTGCCTTTCGCTGCAACTCAATCCACTGATGACCCAAGGCCAGATCGAGGCGCTGGAGCATCATGCCTCGGACGACCTCAAGGCGATCTACCTGCCCAAACTTGTCAGCGGCGCATGGGCGGGCACCATGAACCTGACCGAACCGCAAGCCGGGTCCGATGTGGGCGCACTGCGTTCCAAGGCCGAACCCAATGGCGACGGCACTTATGCCGTAACCGGCCAGAAGATCTATATATCTTGGGGCGATAACGACTTTACCGAAAATGTTTGCCACCTCGTGCTCGCCCGTTTGCCCGATGGCGTGCCGGGCACCAAGGGGATCAGCCTCTTCCTGGTGCCCAAGCTCATCCCCGATGAGAACGGCAATCCCGGCAAGCGCAACAGCCTCAAGGTCGTGAGCCTCGAGCACAAGATGGGCCTGCACGGCAGCCCCACAGCGGTCATGCAATACGATGGTGCGACCGGCTGGCTGGTGGGCAAGCCCCATGATGGCATGCGTGCCATGTTCACCATGATGAACAACGCTCGGCTTGGTGTGGGCGGTCAGGGTATCGGCGTGGCCGAAGGCGCCTACCAGCACGCGCTGGCCTATGCGCTGGATCGCAAACAGGGCCGCACCCCGGTTGATGGCGGATCAGGCAGTATCATGGACCATGCCGATGTGCGCCGGATGCTGGCCACGATGAAGGCCGACATCTTTGCCGCCCGCGCCATCGCGCTGGCCTGTGCGCAGGCCATCGACATGCAGACCGCGACCGGCAATGCCAATTGGGCCGCACGCGCGGCCTTCCTCACCCCAATTGCCAAGGCTTTTGGCACCGATACCGGGATCGCGGTGGCGGAAATGGGCGTGCAGGTGCATGGCGGCATGGGGTTCATCGAGGAAACGGGCGCTGCGCAATATTCCCGCGACGTGCGCGTCACTGCGATCTACGAGGGCACCAACGGCATTCAGGCCATGGACCTTGCGGCGCGCAAGCTCATGGATGGCGGCGAGGCGGCCTATGCCCTTCTCGACGAGATCGAGGCACAGGCCGAAGCCGCCCGCGCCAGCCTGCCCGCATTGGCCGAACCGGTCTGGCAGGCCACCGAGAGCCTGCGTGAAGCGGTCGAGTGGATGCTGGGGCAAAAAGACCTCAACCAACGGTTCGCCGGGGCTGCGCCGTTTCTACGCGGCTTTGCGCGGGTCTTGGGGGGGCATTTCCACCTCAAGGCGGCCTTGGCCGAAGGCGGTAGTGGGTCGCGCACGCGGCTTGCCCGCTTCTACATCACGCGCCTCTTGCCGGAACACGCGGGCCTCTTGGCCCATGCCACGCAAGGGGCCGACGATCTCTATGCCCTCACGCCCGAGGATTTCGCGGCCTGATGGATGGCGGCCCGATCATAGCCACGCCCTGGGACACGCCGCCCGAAACCGGTGCCGCGACCGAGGTGGCCCCCGGCGTGCTCTGGTTGCGCCTGCCGCTGCCCATGGTGCTCGATCACGTCAATATCTACGCATTGGATGAGGGGGATAGCTGGACCATCGTCGACACCGGCATCCATTCCAAGCGCAGCGTTGCACTATGGGAGGATATCTTGTCAGGCCCATTGCAAGGCCGCCCGGTCCGCCGCGTGATCCTGACCCATCATCACCCCGACCATATTGGCATGGCGGGCTGGCTGATGGCGCGCTTTGGTGCCGAGCTTTGGGCCTCGCGCACAAGCTGGCTCATGGCGCGGATGCTGATCCTCGATGTTGAAGACAGCCCGACACCACAGGCTCTCGCCTTTTCGCGGGCGGGTGGGATGGACTCGGAGATTTACGAGGCCCGCAAATCCGAGCGCCCCTATAATTTCTCTGATATCTGCGCCCCCATCCCAGTGGGCTATACCCGCATCCAGGAAGGCGACGTGATCCGCGCGGGCGGCTACGACTGGGATGTGCGCATGGGCGGCGGGCACGCGCCCGAACATGTCACGCTCTGGTCACGCGATGCAAACCTGGTGATCGCCGGTGATCAGATACTGCCCGGCATCAGCCCCAATATCGGCGTCTACCCGACCGAACCAGAGGCCGATCCGCTGGCCGACTGGCTGGCCGCCTGCGACCGGCTGGCCGCCCATGCCCGCGACACGCATCTCGTGCTGCCGGGGCACAAGCTGCCCTTTACCGGTCTGCCCTTTCGCATGCAGCAGCTGCGCGACAATCACCACGGCGCACTCGACCGACTGCGCACGTTCCTTGCGACACCGCGTACCGCAGCCGAGTGTTTCCCCCTGCTCTTCAAGCGTCAGATCGACCGGGGCACTTACGGGTTGGCGCTGGTCGAGGCCATTGCGCATCTCAACCACTTGTTGCACGCTGGCGAGGTGACACGCTCGCGGCGTGCCGACGAGGCATGGCTCTGGCAGATCAAGGATCGCTGACAAGGGGGGCAGGCCCATGGACCCGACCATCCACACCACCGCCGAAGCCGCAGAGGCCGACGCCATGCCGCGCGCCCATGAGGTACATTCCGATCCCAACCAGCCCTGCATCGAAACAGCCGCGCAATCCCTCTCCAACGACGCAGGCCACACCAAGAGCCCGGCGCAATGGGCCTATGAACGGCTGATTCTCTATATCCAGAACTTTGAACAGACACTCGACGAGGCGCATGAGGTGGCGATGGGCTTTGCCGGCAGCGACAGTGGCGTGATCCGCATCGAAGGCATGGGATATTTCGAGCCCGACATTCTGACCTTTTATGGACAAGACCAGATGGGCATGCGCACGCAACTGATCCAGCATGTCGGACAACTCAGCGTCATGTTGCGCGCCCTGCCCAAACAGGTCGAGACAGCCGAGCCCAACCGAATCGGATTTCGCCTCGCACAAGACCTCAACAAAGCCTGAAGCCGCGACAGCTTGGGTGGTGACAGCCCCTGTCAAATGGGCTATCCAACGCCGGAATTTGAACGGAAGTCAGCAAGGGACACACGCGACATGGCCGAGCACAAGCATGGTGAAATGAATATCGACGTTCAGCAAAAGACCTTTGACGGGTTTATCAAGGCGGTCACATATGTCGCCGTCGGCTGCATTGCGCTGTTGCTCTTTATCGCAGCGGTTAACGGCTGAACTCGCGGTCGCTATTCCGCACTGAGGGTATGTAATGCGGTCATTGGTTTTGGCGCTTGCCGCCTCACTTACGCTGGCGGGATGCGCGGCGGAATCGGTTTGGGCACCCGATGAAGAGGTGGCGCGCGCCGCCTATCGCCATGATGGGCCACCGCGTCTGACCCTTTATACAATGATCAACAACAACAATGGCTCGGGCGCGCATACCTCGCTGATGGTGAATGGGTCACAGCGGGTGATTTTCGACCCCGCCGGATCATTCAACAAGGCTGGACACCTGCCCGAGCGCAATGATGTGCTTTTTGGGATCAATCCTCAGGTCGAGGATGTCTATACCCGCTACCATGCGCGCCAGACATACCGCGTGCAGATTCAGCAACTCGACGTATCGCCGGAATTGGCGGAACGCGCGCTGCAACTGGTCAAAGCCAATGGCCCTGTGCCGCAGGCGCAATGCTCGTTTGCAACCTCACGCATCCTGTCAGAGCTGTTTCCGGGTCAGATCGGCACCTCCTGGTATCCGCGCAAGACGGCTGAGGCTTTTGGCAAGCTTCCCAGCGTTTCCGAGCAAACGCTTTACGAGTATGACAGCGACGACAATTCCAATGTTCTCGCGGCATGGGATCCGCAGCGCGCCAAGGCGCAATGACGAACTCCGGGATTTGCTTGCACAGGACATTGCTTGTGCAAGCCGCAAAAGACCCCAGACAAAGACCCGCCCCGCCCTTGAAAACGAAAACCCCGCCCGCACAAGGCGGACGAGGTTTTGATTGCGTGGCATTGAGCCTCGGGTTTATTCCGGCTGCCCCTCTGCCATCACAGACAAACCACGCAGGATGTCTATGGCATAGGCCAGTTGATAGTCGTCTTCCCGCAGTTTTGCCGCCAGTTCGGCCCGCGCCCGATCTTCTTCGATCTGCTTGATCTCATCCTCGGTCAGGCTGTCGTTGCTCAGACGTCCGCGTAGATCCGCCTCGGACCGGTCTGGCCGTTTGGTGGCTTCGTTCTCCTCGGTCTGCGGCACGCGCGGCGGCTGCTCGACTAGAATATCAGGGCTGACGCCAAGGGCCTGAATGGACCGGCCCGACGGCGTGTAATACCGCGAGGTGGTCAGGCGCATCGCGCCATTGCCCCGGAGCGGCATGACCGTCTGCACCGACCCTTTGCCAAAGCTCTTGGTGCCAACCACGATGGCCCGGTGATGATCCTGCAAGGCCCCGGCCACGATTTCCGACGCGCTGGCAGACCCGCCGTTAATCAAAACAACAATGGGCTTTCCATTCGCCAGATCGCCCGGCGTGGCGTTGAAGCGCTCGCCATCCTGCGGATTGCGGCCCCGTGTGCTCACGATTTCGCCCTTGTCGAGGAAAGCGTCAGAAACCTTGATCGCCTGCGTCAGCAGGCCACCGGGATTGTTGCGCAGGTCAAGCACGATCCCGCTCACCTTGTCCTCGCCACCCAGTTCCTCGATCTTTTCCGCCAGACCGCTTTCAAGATTTGCATAGGTCTGATCATTGAACGTGGTCACGCGCAGTACGACCGCATCTTGCTCCGCTCGGGCCCGCACCGCCGTCAGCTTGATCGTATCGCGAATGATCGACACGTCAAACGGCTCCGGCGAGCCCTCGCGCACCACGGTGATGATGATCTCGCTGCCCACCGGCCCGCGCATCAGATCCACGGCCTCATCAAGCGTAAGGCCCAGAACACTCGCCCCGTCCACATGGGTGATAAAATCACCCGACTCGATGCCCGCCTGATCCGCCGGGGTGCCATCCATGGGCGAGACCACCTTGACGAAGCCGTCTTCTTGCGTGACCTCGATCCCGAGCCCGCCGAATTCACCGCGCGTCTGCACCTGCATATTCTCGGCGTCATCGGGCGAGAGATAGCTGGAATGGGGATCAAGCGAGGTCAACATACCATTGATAGCTGCCTCGATCAGGTCCTTGGTTTCGACTTCTTCAACATATTGCGCCCGAATCCGCTCGAAAATATCTCCAAAGAGATCAAGCTGTTCGTAGACGTTGCTGGTCGTCTCGGCCTCCTGCGCCAATAGCGGGGCGGCCACCTGTGTCGTCACCACAGCGCCGGTCAGAATGCCGGCAGAGGCGGCCATCAGGAATTTTTTCATGTCTCAACCATCCTTATCGGTCTTGAACCACGTGAGCGGGTCCACTGGAGAATTGTCTTGCCGCACCTCAATATAGAGCGTCTGTGTGCGTCTGGCACCCGTATCCTGCGCATCGGCGGCAAGTAGCAGATCACCTTCGCTCCCTGCTCCTCCCATCAGCCCCACCGGACTGCCACCCGGCAGAACCTGCCCTGCCTGACCATAAACAACATCGAGACCCGCAAACACCAGCAAAATCCCCGCTTGCGGTTCCAGAATGATCACATTTCCGTAGTCGAGCAAGGGCCCGCGATAGCGGACTGTGGCCGCGCTGGGCGCGGTGACAAGCGCCCGCGGACGCGTGGCCAGTAGAATGCCGGGGCGCGCGACCCCGGCGGCATCCGCCTCACCCGCGCGGCGCAGGATAACCCCCTCGGCAGGCAGTGGCAGCGCCCCCTTGCGCGCCGTAATGTCGGGCAGGCTGCCCGGTGCCTCATCCACCGCGATCTCGCTCAGTCCACTGGCGAACCCCTCCAGCGTCTCGGTCGATGCGATGAGCAGCGCTGTCCTCACAGGGTCCTCGGTAAAGCGGCGCGGCAGGTCGGTGCGCTCGGCTATGGCGGTGCTGAGCGCGGTGCGCGCCTCTTGGACACCCTCCAACCCCTCTTGCAACTTGTCCGCAGCACTTTGCTGGAGTACGCGCAGCACACTCAACTCTTGCACCTTGTCGCGCAGTTCAAGCGCTCGGGCGTCCAGCGCCGGGGCCACTTCGGATAGGATCATCCCGGCCCGCGCCGTGCCGACAGGCCCCGACGGATGCATCAAGAGCACTGGAACAGGGGCATTGCCCATGGTCGAGAGCACGCCAAGCAATTGTGCAATCTCGGCCTCGCGCGCCTGCAATTCCGCGCCAAGCGCCTGTTCGCGCAGCGACGCCCGGCGCAGCCCGTCGCGCATCGCCTCTAGCCCATCCTCATAGCCGGCGATGACTTGGGTCAACGCCTTGACCCGGTTCTGCGCGCCATCTGCCTCTGCCAACGCCTCTGCCGCAAGGCTCAGCTGTTCACTCGCCGCGCGCGCTGCTGACGCCGGATCTTGCGCCATAACCGGCGCAACTCCACCGCAGAGCCACAAAAGCGCGCAACAGGTGGGCAACAGCCTCATGTCAGCAGGGTCTCCCCAGTCATTTCCAGCGGTTTTTCCAGCCCCATCAGTTGTAGCACCGTCGGCGCCAGATCGGCCAGCCGCCCGCCCGCCCGCAAGTCGGCCCCCTCTGGCCCGCCCAACAGGATAACCGGCACTGGGTTGAGCGTGTGGGCGGTATGCGGCCCGCCGGTTTCGGGATCGACCATAACCTCGCAATTGCCGTGATCTGCCGTGACGATCATCGTGCCGCCCACTTCTTCCAGCGCCGAAACGACCCGTCCAAGACCTTGGTCCACCGCCTCACAGGCGGCCATCGCCGCCTTGAGATCGCCGGTATGGCCGACCATGTCGGGATTGGCGTAATTGACCACGATCAGGTCATACCGCCCCCGGATCGCCGCGACGAGCCGGGTCGTGACCTCCTCGGCTGACATTTCTGGCTTGAGATCATAGGTCGCTACATTGGGCGAGGGAGCCATGTAGCGATCTTCGCCTATCTCGGGCTGTTCCTTGCCGCCGTTGAGAAAAAAGGTCACATGCGGATATTTTTCAGTCTCGGCCAAGTGAAACTGGCGCAAGCCATGCTGAGCCACCCATTCGGCAAGGGTGTTGACGATATCGCGCGAGGGGAAAACCGTTTCGAACCACGCATTATGGGCCTCGGAATATTCCACCATCCCGAGCAGCGCCGCCCATTTTGGGCAAGACCCCCGCTCAAACGCCTCAAACGCAGGATCGGCAATGGCCTGCAGGATTTCGCGGGCGCGGTCGGCGCGAAAGTTGAGACAAAAAAGACCGTCACCATCCCGCGCGCCCATATAGTCGCCAATCACGGTCGCGGTTATGAATTCGTCGGTCTCGGAGCGGGCATAGGCATTGGTGATCGCCATGCGTGGATCGGGGCAACGCAGGCCGCGCCCGGCGACGATCGCCTCATAGGCCTCTTCTACGCGCGACCAGCGGTTGTCGCGGTCCATGGCAAAATAGCGCCCCGTGACGGTCGCGATACGGACCTCGGGCGGCATCATTTCACGCAGTGCCTCCAACTGCACCCGCGCCGATTTCGGGGCAACGTCGCGCCCGTCGGTCAGCGCATGCAGCAGCACCGGCACCCCAGCCTCGGTCAGCGCCCGCGCCGCCGCCGCGATGTGATTGAGATGCCCATGCACTCCGCCATCGGACATCAACCCCAAGAGATGCGCCCGCCCGCCACTGGCCTTCATCTTGGTTACAAAGCTCTGCAAGGCGCTGTTTTCAAAGAAAGAGCCTTCTTCTATAGCAAGGTCGATCTGGCCCAGGTCCATCGCCACAACGCGACCCGCGCCGATATTGGTATGCCCCACCTCGGAATTGCCCATCTGGCCGCGCGGAAGGCCCACGTCGGGGCCATGGGTGATCAATGTGGCATGGGGGCAATTGGCCATCAGCCGGTCGAAAACAGGCGTTCGCGCCAGATGCGGCGCGTTGGCATCGGGGCTGTCGCTCAGCCCCCAACCATCGAGGATGCACAGGACGACGGGTTTCGGCATGCTCTCTCCTGACCTTCGTGTTGCCGCCTTCTAGCCTGTCGCGACCGCAGGGTGAAGCTGCTTTGCGGTCGCGCCGCAATCCGGCCGATTCCTGTCGCGCGCCGCGCGGTCGTGGTCCGGCCCTCACTCTATGACACTGCTATCGCGCGGGGTTTCACGGTGCCCCCGTCAGGGCGCTTGCGAAGAGAGCGGAATTCCGCTTGAACGGGCCTGCGGACAAGGAAAGGCACGAGATGACGACTTGGATCACCATTTGCGACACCTGCAAGCGCGAGGATTGGGATGCCGCCACGCACACGCGCCCGCATGGCGAGGATCTCGCAGCACTTGTCGAACGCGCCGCGGAGGGGTGTGCGACGGTCCGCACTCGGCGGGTGGCCTGCCTCATGGGCTGTGGCAAAGGCTGTAACGTGGCCATTCAGGGCGCAGGCAAACTGGCCTATACCTTGGGCGATTTCACACCTGACGCCGCCGCCGCCGAGGCCATTGTCGCCTATGCCGCCCTCCATGCCGAGAGCGCGACAGGACAGGTGCCCTACAAACAATGGCCGCAGGGGGTAAAGGGGCATTTCGTGACCCGCCATCCCCCCTTGCCCTCTGACACCGAGGCGTGACGCGCATGCACCGGGACCATGGCGGCGGGATCGACGCGGCGCGGGCTGCGCATGGCGGAGAGCGAACCGATTGGATTGATCTCTCGACGGGGATCAACCCCCTGCCCTATCCGGTGGGCGAAATCACACCCGAGGCCTGGACCGCACTGCCCGACCGCACCGCGCAAGAGGCGCTCATTCGCGCCGCGCGGCACTTCTGGCAGGTGCCGGATGGGGCCTCCGTGCTGGCCGCCCCCGGGGCCTCGGCGCTGATTGCACGGCTGCCCGGCCTGCGTGCGCCCGGAACGGTCCATATCCCCGGCCCCACCTACAATGAACACGCCGCCAGCTTTCGCGCTCATGGCTGGCAGGTGATCGACACCCGCACTGCGGATACGCACGTGGACGCGCGGGTCATCGTGCATCCCAACAACCCCACGGGACAGTTTCACGGGGCGCAAGACCTGGATGCCCCTCTGACCATCGTAGACGAAAGCTTTTGCGATGTGGCGCCAGACCGCTCACTGCTGCGCCATGCGCTGACGCCGGGCCTGATCGTGCTCAAGAGCTTTGGCAAGTTCTGGGGGCTGGCCGGGCTGCGGCTTGGCTTTGCCGTAGCTGCGCGCGCAGAGGTGGAGCGCTTGGCCGACATGCTTGGGCCATGGCCGGTCTCTGGCCCGGCACTGGAAATCGGGGCAAGGGCACTCAACGATCCCGACTGGGCGCGCGAGACGCGGGTGCGCCTCAATGAAGAAGCAGCGCGGCTCGACGCGCTGATGTGGCGCGCGGGCGCCGAGGCGGTGGGGGGCTGTGCCCTCTTCCGACTTTACCGGGTCAAATCCGCCGCGGCGTGGCAGGCGCGTCTGGCAGAACACCGCATTCTTATCCGGGTGTTCCCCTATGCGGGTGATCTGATCCGGCTGGGCCTGCCGGGGCCAGAGGGTTGGGCACGCCTCGAGGCGGCGCTGTGACCCTCGTTCTGGCGATGCTGCTTGATGCCGCCTTGGGCGAGCCGCGCTGGCTCTGGGACCGGTTGCCGCATCCGGCGGTCCTGATGGGGCGCGCGGTGGGTTGGTGCGACAGGGTGCTCAATCGTGGCGCGGCACGGCGCGCGCGGGGCATCGCAGCGATGACTGGCCTCGGGCTTTTGGCCCTTGGGCTGGGCTGGGCCCTCTCGCAACTGGGTCCGGTGGTCGAGGTTGTCGTCGCCGCAATCCTCTTGGCGCAACGCTCGCTTGTCGATCACGTGGCGGCAGTGGCGCGCGATCTGCGGATATCCTTGGGCGACGGACGGCGCGCGGTGGCACAGATCGTGGGGCGCGATACGGCGGCAATGCAGCCCTCTGACGTGGCGCGCGCAGCCATCGAATCAGCCGCCGAGAACCTCAGCGACGGGGTGATCGCCCCCGCGTTCTGGTATCTCATCGGCGGTCTGCCGGGTCTCATGCTCTACAAGATCACCAATACCGCCGACAGCATGATCGGCTATCGCACGCCGCGCCACGAGGCCTTTGGTTGGGCTGCCGCGCGATTCGACGACCTGCTCAATCTCGCCCCCGCACGGGCGACGGCTGGGCTCATTCTCGCCACCCATGCACTCTGGTGGCAATGGGATGCGGTCGCACGCGAGGCGCGGCAACACCGCTCGCCCAATGCCGGCTGGCCTGAGGCGGCTATGGCACGTGCCTTGGGCGTGGCACTCTCAGGCCCACGATCCTATCACGGCACGCGGCAAGAGTTTCCCTATGTCAATGCAACCGGGCGCCGCGACATCGGCGCGACCGAGATCGAAGCCGCCTGCCGCGCGCTCTGGCGGACATGGGGTGCTGCCCTGGCCTTGGTGGCTGTGTTGACGCTGCTGGTCTGACGCCTCAGCCGATCAGCATCTTGAGCCCTTGTGTCACGTCGGAGCGAACAGCCAGGCGCAGGCTGGGCTCATCCCCCGCCTTGAGCGCCGCGATGATCAGCCGATGATAGTGCGGCGGGTCCTTGCGCCGCAGACGGCCATAGAGCGCGCGCATCGTGGGCCCGAGCTGGAGCCAGACAGTCTCGGCCATGGCCAGCATCGCAGGGGCCTGCGCGCGCAGATAGAGCGTGCGGTGGAATTCGAGGTTACGTCGGATATAAGCCACCGCGTCCTGACGAGCGATATCCTCGGCCACACGGGCATTGATGCTCTGGAGCCGGTCAATCAAGGCAATATGCGCACGTGGCAAGGCGCGGCTGGCCAGTTCCACCTCGATGAGTGCACGCAAAGCAGCCAGTTCCTCGATCCGCTCGCTGTTGAGTTCGGGCGTGGACACCCGGCCAGAGCTGGACATGGTCAGCGCGCCCTCGGCTGACAGACGGCGCACGGCCTCGCGCGCAGGCGTCATCGACACGCCAAACTCCGCGCCGATACCGCGCAGGGTCAACGCCTGACCTGGGGCAATCTCACCATGCATGATGCGCGACCGCAAACCGCGATAGACGCGGTCATGCGCAGAGGGGGACGGATCGGGGCGCGGTGGCAACAACATGGCCCCATGTGATCACAAATCCAGCGCCGGTCAATCACCGAAACGATAGCGGTGCAGCGCGCCGCCCTCGCGGCGCAGCCAGGCGCGCGGGGTCTCATAGTCCGGCATGAGGCGCGCCACCTCGGCCCAGAACGCCGGGGAGTGATTCATCTGGGCCAGATGCGCCACCTCATGCGCCGCCACATAATTCAAAACATCGGGCGGCGCGAGGATCAGCCGCCATGAGTAACCGAGCGCGCCCTTGGCCGAACAGGATCCCCACCGCGACCGTGTGTCGCGCAAGGTCAGCCGGGTGTGCCGCCGCCCCAAGAGGGCCGCGTAATGATCAGAGGCCGCCGCCAGCCGATCCCGCGCCCGCGCCTTGAGCCATCCTTCGAGACGCGCACCAACACTCTCTTGCGGTCCCGGCACGCAGAGTTGCGCCGCATCGCGCACGATCCGTCGACCGGTTCCGGGCACGATTCGCAAGATCTCTCCCTCAACAGGCAGATCACAGCCAAATCCCACGACCGTTTGCGCCGGCCGTCCCTCAAGATGACCACGCAGCCAGTCGGCCCGCGACCGGGCAAAGGCAAGCGCCTCAGCCTCGCTCACGCCACGCGGAATCGTAAGTGTCACGCGCCCATCCAGCCCTGACACACGCAGCGAAATCCGCCGCGCGCGAGCACTATGGCGTAAACTCAACGCAACCGGGGGGTTGCCCGCCAGCATGTGATGGCCCATATGCGCTCCTGCTCGGGGTCTGCGTGTCACCGTCAAAGGCTTTGACAGCCATTCAATGTTATGGCAGGGGACGCGGATCGTCGACAAGACCAGAGATTCAAAGGGGATCACCCATGCCCAAGGAAGAATGGGGCGTCAAGCGTATCTGCCCGACCACCGGCAAACGCTTTTACGACCTGAACAAGAACCCGATCGTCAGCCCCTACACGGGCGAGGTGGTGGAACTGTCGTCGCACAAAACGCGCTCGATGGCTCCGGACGCCGAAGATGCGGAAACGAAGAAACTGAAAGCAGGGAGCATTCTCGATGAGGATGCCGATCTGCTGGATGATGACGACGTCGATGTCGAGCTGGATGATGACCTGCTCGAGGACGACGAGGACGAGGACGTGTCGCTTGACGACATTGCCGACGTGGCCTCGGACGACAACGATCTTTAAAAATCGGAGGGCGGGATTTTCCACTTGATCCCGCCCGCAGCTTTGCTTAGAGAGCGGCGCACGGCCCAAAGCGGCCACGGAATTGGGGCCTTAGCTCAGCTGGGAGAGCGCTTGCATGGCATGCAAGAGGTCAGGG
>NZ_CAXAUM010000031.1:0-15379 GCF_963972555.1 uncultured Roseovarius sp. | reverse complement strand
CCATGATCTCCATCGGCTTGCCCGCCTCAACAGCAACCGCCGCTCGTGTGCGCATGATCTGTCCTTTCCTTGAAAATTTGCGGCAGTCTTGCGCCATGTTGCGCGGTGATTCAATATCGAGAGCGTCACGCAGACCCCGGACTGCGGCAATTTCTGCGGCAAGAGAGGCGAAACCATGAAGAAACCCCTTGGCACCGCCCTGATGATCGGGGCGCTGACGGGTTGTATCGGCCCGCAGGACACATCCCCCGAAGAGACCGCCTGCGGTGCGGCGCAGATGCAGGCGCTGATCGGCACGCCGGTCGCGGCGCAGGATTTCAGCGGGCACGCTGCCGTGCGCATCCTGCCGCCGGGGTCGATGGTGACGATGGATTACCGCCCCGACCGGCTGAATGTCGAACATGATGCAGACGGGGTGATCACGCGGGTCGCCTGCGGGTGAGGGGGCACCACGTCGAAATTCGATGTGACGGCTTTGATCAGCGCGGTGCGGCGGTGTCGGCTATCCCCCGCGCGGAACAAGGCGCGGCACGCGCCGCCGCGCGGATCGCTGGGCCGTCCCGCGGCCTAGCGATTTGGAGAGGGAGCGCTATGCTGTGGGATCACACGAACTTTGCGGGCATAAAGTGCAAGACGGTGCCGCTGCTTCGCTAGTCCCCGGCCCAGCAATCCGCGCTGCTGCTGACTCGACTCCGCCTGTCCCTCGCTCTATTTGAGTAAGAACAAATAGAGAACAACATTCACCATGCCCACCCGCCGCATCCTGTCGATCTGGTTTCCCCGGCTCGGGGCCGAGCGCCTGCTGCGGCGGGTGACGGACCCGGACGCGCGGCTCTTTGCGGTGGTCAGTGCCGAAGTGCAGACTCAAGTGCTGACCTCTGTCTCGCAGCGCGCCGAGGCGCTGGGGCTCAGGCCGGGCCAACCGCTGCGCACGGCGCAGGCGCTCTGCCCAGATCTCATCACCCGGCCGCGCAACCGCGCCGCAGAGGCGGCGTTTCTGGCGGCGCTGGGGCGGTGGGCCGGGCGGTTCTCGCCCTTGGTGGGGGTCGAGGGCAAGGCGGGCCTGCTCTTGGATGTCACCGGCTGCGCGCATCTCTTTGGCGGCGAGGCCGGGCTGATCGCCACGCTGCGCACAGAGGCGGGGGATCTGGGGCTGAGCCTGCGCTGTGGGCTGGCCGATACGGTCGGCGGGGCCTGGGCGCTGGCGCGCTATGCCGGGCAAGGGGTGGCGGCGCAGCGTTCAGGCGATGCCATTGACCAAGAGGCCCGCGCCACCCGGTCGCGCGCCGCCAAGCGGCGGCATTGGGAGCGGGGCGGCGCAGCCCCTGCGATGGCCGTCACGGCAGAGGCCGCCGAGATTGCCCCACCGGGACATCTGCCCGCGATGCTGGCCCCCCTGCCGGTGGCGGCACTGCGCCTGCCGCCCGCGCTGGTGGCGGATCTGGCGCGACTGGGGCTACGGCGGATCGGCGAGCTGGCGGCGCAGCCGCGCGCCAGCCTTGGCCGCCGCTTTGGCCCCGAGGTGATGTTGCGACTGGATCAGGCGCTGGGCCATGTGCCGGAACCGATGTCGCCCTCTGCCCCCGCCCCCCGCTTTGCCACGCGGCTGAGCCTGCCCGATCCGATCGGGCTGCGGGGCGATATGGAAGCGGCACTCTGCCGTCTGACCGAACGGCTCTGCCAGCTCTTGCAGAGCAAGGGACAGGGCGCGCGGCACCTGCGGCTGGAGGCTTACCGCGCCGATGGCGGGCTGCAGGCGGTCGAGGTGCGGCTGGCGCGCGCGGTGGACCGGCCTGAGGAGATGCGCCCCCTACTGGAGATGCAGCTTGACGGGATCGACGCCGGGTTCGGCATCGACATGCTGCGGCTCGAGGCGGTTGTGACCGCGCGGATGGAAACCCGGCAAGGCGAGAGCGGTCTGGGCCAAGGTCGAGGGGCCGGGGCGCAAGAGGCGGCGCTGGCCGATCTGATCACCCGGCTGGGCGGGCGCATCGGGCTGGAGGCGATCACCCGCCGCCATCCCGCCGAGAGCCATATTCCCGAAAAATCCGCGCTGACCCTTGCGGCGGCCTGGTCGGACCCCGCCCGCGGCCCCTGGCCTACACCCGAGGCGCGCCGACCGCTGCTGATCTGGTCGCCAGAGCCGGTGATGCGGCCCGAGCAGGGGGAGGCCACGCAGCCGTTTCGCTGGCGTGGGCGGGCGCATGAGGTGGTGGGGGCCATCGGGCCAGAGCGGATCGCGCCGGAATGGTGGCTGGAGGACCCGGAGTGGCGCAGCGGGGTGCGCGATTACTGGCAGGTGGTGACGACGCGCGGCGAGCGGCTCTGGCTCTTTCGCGCTCATGGCGGGCAAATCTCGGGCGGATGGTTCTGTCAGGGGCGGTTTGCCTGAGCATGCACGGAAAGCGCTTGATTTGCCGCAGGATTGGCGCAACTCTGAAACTATGAGTTTGCAAAGTCTTGGCCCGCTTGCGGGCGCGCATCCCTCAGCCCCACAAGTGGCGTTCCAGCGCAGCGAACTGGGTGTGATCCTGTCCCTCTACGGGCGGATGGTCGCAGCGGGGGAATGGCGCGATTACGGCATATCCTGCCTGCGCGAGGTGGCGGTCTTTTCAGTCTTTCGGCGCACCGCCGAACATCCGCTCTACCGGATCGAAAAGCGGCCCAAATTGCAGGGCAAACAGGGGCAATATGCGGTCATTGGAATGGATGGTCAGGTGCTGAAGCGCGGCCATGACCTGCGCACCGTGCTGCGGGTGCTCGAGCGCAAGCTGATCCGGGCGGTGGAATGACGCCGCAGCAAACCAAGCCGGCACAAGATCGCAACGCCGCGATCGCCCGACTTTTCGAAACCACCTTCACCGCCTCTGAGGGACCAGAGGAAGGCGTGTTGATCGGCACCTTGGTCCGAAGCCTGATGGACACGACCGATCCGGACGAGTTGCACGTATTTTACGTCGAGGACGAGGGGTTTGTTGGCGCCTGTATCCTGACGCGGCTGCGCCATGACGGTGAAACAGGTATCGCCTATCTTCTGTCCCCGGTTGCTGTGGCCCCGGAACGACAGGGCCAGGGCATCGGGCAGCGTATGATTTCAGAGGCGCTGGAGGCGCTGCGCGCCGCCGGGGTCGAGGCGGTAGTGACCTATGGGGACCCGGCATTTTACAGCCGGGTGGGGTTTTCTCCGGTCACGGTGGATGAGGTGGCCGCGCCCTTTGCGCTGTCACAGCCCGAGGGTTGGCTTGCACAATCGTTGACAGGCCAACCCCTGACACCGCGCAAGGGGCGCGCACGTTGCGCGCCCGCGCTCAGCGATCCGGCCTATTGGTAGGCTGTCACGCCTCGTAATAGGCATACATCTGATCGAGTGCGTCCAGACCGGGGGCTTGGGGCGCTTGGGGCAGGTTGGCGGGGGTTTCAGGCGTGTAATAGACCGCGACCCAATCGGGTGTGATCGGGGCCGGTTTCGGATCGGGGGCAGCGGGGGTTTTAACCGGGTAAGCCATGGGTTTATCTCCATATTTCCATGACACCTACATAATCCTCTGCGCTGCGGCATAAACCGCCAAGGACGCAGTCTCGCCATGCGCCCGGTGCAATGCAAAAGGCCCCGGCAATGCGCCGGGGCCTTTTGCGGAACGGGTGGCTATCAGACGTGCCGCTCGACCATCATCTTCTTGATTTCGGCGATGGCCTTGGCAGGGTTGAGACCCTTGGGGCAGGTCTTGGTGCAGTTCATGATGGTGTGGCAGCGGTAGAGCTTGAACGGGTCTTCCAGATCATCCAGACGCTCGCCGGTGGCCTCGTCGCGGCTGTCGATGATCCAGCGATAGGCATGCAGAAGAGCGGCCGGTCCAAGGTATTTGTCGCCATTCCACCAATAGGACGGGCAAGAGGTAGAGCAGGAGGCGCACATCACGCATTCATAGAGCCCGTCGAGTTTCTCGCGGTCCTCGATGCTCTGCCGCCACTCTTTTGCGGGGCGGTTGGTCTTGGTCTCGAGCCAGGGCATGATGCTGGCGTGCTGGGCGTAGAAATGCGTAAGGTCGGGGATCAGATCCTTGACCACCGGCATATGCGGCAGCGGATAGATTTTCACATCGCCCTTGATCTCGTCCATGCCATAGATACAGGCCAGCGTGTTGATCCCGTCGATATTCATCGCGCAAGAGCCGCAAATCCCCTCGCGGCAGGAGCGGCGGAAGGTGAGTGTGGGATCAATCTCGTTCTTGATCTTGATCAGCGCGTCCAGAACCATCGGGCCGCAGGTGTCCATATCCACGAAATAGGTGTCGACGCGCGGGTTTTTGCCATCGTCGGGGTTCCAGCGGTAAATCTGGAACTTGCGCACATTTTTGGCGCCCTCGGGCTTGGGCCATGTCTTGCCCGTGGTCATGCGCGAATTCTTGGGGAGTGTGAGTTGAACCATCTTGCTACTCCTTGTCAGCCGCCCAAGAGGGTCAGGCTATTTTGGGCAATACATTGCACGGCCTCGGGGCGCTGTGCGATTGCGATCACTTGCTGCGTGGTTTCAGGCGTGACACCGGCCACGCTGGCGCTTGCGATCTGAATGATCTCTCCGGCAGAGGCGGCATCAATCACGCAATCGGTGATCGGGGCGGCGTTGAGACCGGGAAACCGCTGTGCGACGACCGTGTTGACCACGCTCTTGGCCCGCTCGCGCGCGAGGGTGTCGGCGACCTGATTGGTCGCGTCACAGGCACCCAGCGTCGCAAGCGCAAGACAGGCCAAGAGTATCCGCATCAGAACGTCCGTTCCTTTGGTGCGATCTTCTTGAGGCTGATGCCACCCTTGTCCTCGGTTGTCAGAGGATCGGTGATGATCGGGCGATAGCTCAGATCGACGGTATTGCCTTCGACCCGCGCAATCGTGTGAACGCGCCAGTTTTCATCGTCGCGGGTGCTGAAATCCTCGTGCGCATGCGCGCCGCGGCTTTCCTTGCGGGCTTCGGCCCCAAAGATCGTGGCCAGCGCATTGGGCATGAGATTGGTCAGCTCCAGCGTTTCCATCAGGTCGCTGTTCCACACAAGGCTGCGGTCCGTCACCTTGAGATCACCCATCTTGGCGGCGACAGCCTTCATCTTCTCGACGCCTTCGGCGAGCGATTTCGAGGTACGGAACACGGCGGCATCCGCCTGCATGGTCCTTTGCATCTCGAGCCGCAATTCGGCGGTGGGCACCGCACCTGTGGCATGACGCAGCCCGTCAAAGCGGCTGAGCGCCTTGTCCACCTCGGCCTTGTTGGTGGCAGGCACCGCCGCGTCGCGGTCCACGACCTTGCCCGCGCGAATGGCAGCGGCGCGGCCAAAGACCACAAGGTCGATGAGCGAGTTGGAGCCAAGCCGGTTCGCGCCATGCACAGAGGCGCAGCCCGCCTCGCCCACGGCCATCAGACCGGGGACGACGGCATGGGGATCGTCATTGGTGGGATTGACCACCTCACCCCAATAGTTCGTGGGCACACCGCCCATGTTGTAATGCACGGTGGGCAGAACCGGGATCGGTTCCTTGGTCACGTCGACCCCGGCAAAGATGCGCGCGCTCTCGGAAATGCCCGGCAGGCGCAGATGCAGCGCCTCGGGCGGCAGGTGGCTGAGGTTGAGGTGGATGTGATCGCCATCCGCCCCCACGCCGCGCCCTTCGCGGATTTCCATCGTCATGCAGCGGCTGACATAGTCGCGGGGGGCGAGATCCTTGTAGTTGGGCGCATAGCGTTCCATGAAACGCTCGCCCTCGGAATTGGTGAGGTATCCGCCCTCGCCGCGCGCGCCCTCGGTGATGAGGCAGCCGGCGCCGAAAATGCCCGTGGGGTGGAATTGCACGAATTCCATGTCTTGCAGCGGCAGACCGGCGCGCGCCACCATCCCGCCGCCGTCGCCGGTGCAGGTATGGGCAGAAGTGGCGCTGAAATAGGCGCGGCCATAGCCGCCCGTGGCCAGAACGACCATCTTGGCGTTAAAGACATGGATGGTGCCATCATCGAGCTTCCAGCAGACGACGCCGGTGCAGGCGCCATCGGTCATGATCAGATCAATGGCGAAATATTCGATGTAGAATTCGGCCTTTTGCTTGAGGCTCTGACCATAGAGCGTGTGCAGAATGGCGTGGCCGGTGCGGTCGGCGGCAGCACAGGTGCGCTGCACGGGCGGGCCTTCGCCGAATTCGGTGGTGTGGCCACCAAAGGGGCGCTGATAGATCTTGCCCTCTTCGGTGCGGGAAAACGGCACGCCGTAATGCTCGAGCTCATAGACGGCCTTGGGCGCCTCGCGCGCGAGATATTCCATCGCGTCGGTATCGCCCAGCCAGTCCGAGCCCTTGACCGTGTCATACATATGCCACTGCCAGCTATCCGGGCCCATGTTGCCAAGGCTTGCGGCGATGCCGCCCTGTGCGGCGACAGTGTGCGAGCGGGTCGGGAAAACCTTGGTCACGCAGGCCGTGCGCAGGCCCTGTTCGGCCATGCCGAGCGTGGCGCGCAGCCCCGCGCCGCCCGCGCCCACAACCACGACGTCATAATCATGCGTCTCGTATTCATAAGCAGCCATTTGTTCAGGTCCTCAAAGCGCGATCTTGGCGAGGGCGAAAAGCCCGGTGGCGATCAGCCCGTAACTCAGAACGGTCACGGCAATAATCAGGCCGCGGCGTGTGCTGCCGTGGCTGTAATCCTCGATCATCGTCTGCGCGCCGCTGGCAAAGTGCCGAAGGCCGAAGAAGATCACGAGGCCGGTGAGAATGGCCATCGCCGGATGCGAAAACGCGGCCAGCACCTCGGCGCGGTCGCCGCCCAAGGCGCGACCAAAGGCCACCAGAAACACCGGGATGATCAAGGCAAGGCCGACGCCGGACAGTTTCATATACCAGAAATGTTCGGTCCCGGTGCCAGCAGCGCCTTTGCCCTCGGCGCGTTTGCGTGCGGTCAGATATCGCATGATGCTCTCCTCAGACCAGAAGCAGGGTAATGACGGTCAAAACGACCGAACCGATGATGCAGCCCCAGCCGAGTTTCTCGGCGGTGGGAATATCCATCCCCTTGCCCGCGTCAAAATAAAAGTGCCGCAAACCGGCAAGGTAGTGATACCACACCGCCCAGACCGAGAGCGACAGGACCAGATCGCCGAACCAGGAGGTGACGACCGCATCGGCCATTGCGAAATAGGCGTCAGAGGTCGAGGCCGCCAAGAGCCACCACACGATCAAGAGCGCCGCCACGATCAGAGCATTGCCGGTAATCCGGGTCAGGATCGAGGTGATCGAGGTCAGTTGCGGGCGGTAGATTTGCAGGTGCGGCGAAAGCGGGCGTTCAACCGGTTTGGTTTCAGCCATGGAGCAACTCCTTTGCAGATGGCGGGCGGCGCGACAGCCGTCTTTTGCTGGGTTTCTTGTTATACTTTTTCTCAGGCATGTCACCTGCCCGACGCGTCAAAACCCCGGTTTTGGGTCAATTGGCCGCAAAAATCTTGCGTTTGTGATCACGAAAATAATCGTGTGATCACAAATAAGGTTAATGGGAATCAGGTTTTCCGAGTGGGTTTGCCTGAGTCTCTGGATGAAATTCTCAAAAGTCGAACAGAGTCGCCCGACCGATCCAGATTTTTGTGATCACAAAAACCAACCAGACATGAAAAAGCCCGGGGCGTTTCCGACCCGGGCCAATTCCGTGACATATGGCTGCTTAGTGCAGCTTGGCTTCGACATCCGCGATGGCGGCGTCAATCAGCGCGTTGCCATCAGCGGCGGTCATCTGCTTGGCGATCACGTCGCGCGCCGCAGCGACGGCCACGACAACAGCCTGATCGCGCACGTCGCGGATGGCGCGTGCCTCGGCGCTGGCGATCTGCTCTTCGGCGGCCTGCATACGGCGGGCGATCGAAGCCTTGATCTCATCCTTGGCCTCTTCGGCGGCGGCGTTGGCCTCTTCCTTGGCATGCGCCACGATACGGTCGGCCTGCGCCTGCACATCCTTTTGCTTGCGCTCATAGCTGGCAAGCAGGGTCTGTGCCTCTTCGCGCAGCGCGCGCGCCTCATCGAGTTCGGCCTTGATATTATCGGCCCTCTCGTCGAGTTTCTTGCCCAAAAGTGCGGGCACCTTGACGTAAATCAGGAAGCCGACAAAGAGCAGGAAGGCGAGCAGAACCACGAAATTGGTATTGGCGAGCGAGAAGAACGGACCCGAAGCCGCCAGCGCGGGGCTGGCGAAGACGGCGGCAACCATGGTCAGAAGCGTCTTTTGCATGGCAGTTATCCCTTCATCCGGTCGGCAACAGCGGCCCCGACGGTTTTCACGTCGGCCTTGCCACCCATGACGGCAACGATCTCGGCTGCGGCCGCGACGGCCACTTCCTTGACGCTGTCCATGGCACTGGCCCGGATGTCGGCAATCTTTTGTTCGCCTTCCGCTGCGCGAGCGGCAATCTCGGCATCCGCCTTGGCGGTGGCGGCGTCCAGCTCGGCCTTGATCTCGGCCTTGGCCTGACCCACGATGGTCTGTGCCTCGGCACGGGCATCGGCCAGCGCCTTGAGATAAGCCTGTTCCGCCTCAACCGCCTTGGCCTTGAGGTCCTCGGCAGCGGCGAGGTCGTTGGTGATGGCTCCCTTACGCTCTGCCAACACGGCCGCGATGCGCGGCAGCGCGATGCGTGACAGGACAAAGTAAATCACGACCAGCGTGACGAGGAGCCAGAAAATCTGGTTGCCAAAGGTCGAAAAATCCAGCTGGGGCAGGCCCGGCGTGGATGCGGCTTGACCAGCGGCGTCATGCGTTTCGCTTGCCATGTCGTCCTCCTAGGGAAAGTTCCGTGTCACCGAGGGGTGGCGGTGCGCCACCCCCCAGCCGTAAGGATCAGCTACCCGAGAGACTTAGACAGCGAACATCAGCAGAAGCGCGACGAGGAACGAGAAGATCCCCAGAGCTTCTGCGAAGGCGATGCCGATGAACAGCGTCGCGGTCTGGCCAGCAGCGGCCGAAGGGTTGCGCAGCGCGCCAGCGAGGAAGTTGCCGGCAACATTGCCCACACCCATCGCAGCCCCGCCCATGCCCATGCAGGCCAGGCCAGCGCCGATATATGCACCCATTTGAACGATATCGCCTTCCATAGTGATGTCTCCTTACGTTGGAATTGGCATTGGTCGGTTGGTCGTGAGACGGGCGAACCCGCCGTCGTTTCGTAAGGTGGGTGAAACCCACCGCCTCCTGTTAGTGGCTCGGATGCAGGGCATCCTTGAGATAGACACAGGTCAGGATGGTAAAGACGTAGGCCTGAATGAAGGCCACCAGCACCTCGAGCGCATAGATGGTCGAGATAGCGAGGATCGAAAGCGGCGTCACCACGATGCCGATCCCGGTCGAGATCAGGATCATCGGCGCGAAGGCCGCGAACACTTTGACCACGGCGTGACCGGCCATCATGTTACCGGCAAGACGGATCGAATGGCTGACGGGACGCACGAAGTAGGAAATCACCTCGATCAGCGCCAGAACCGGGCGCAGCGCGAGCGGCGCGGAACTGACCCAGAACAGCCCAAGAAACCCCGCGCCATGCTTGACGAAGCCCACGATGGTAACGGTCAGGAACACCATCACCGCCATCACAGCCGTCACCGCGATATGGCTCGTGGTGGTGAAGGCCATCGGCAGAAGGCCGAGGAAGTTGGCGAAGAGGATGAACAGAAACAGCGTCATGATATAGGGGAAGAACACCAGCGCGTCCTTGCCCGCGACATCCTCGACCATCTTGCGGACGAAATCATAAAGAAGCTCGGCCACGGATTGCGTGCGCGTGGGGATCGTGGCCCGGCGCGAGGTGCCCATGACCAGAAGCGCGATGATCGCCAGAACCGTCAGCGCCATCCAAAGCGTGACATTGGTCAGGGTAAAGACGCCCACGGCACCGTCGCCAAAGAGCGGCTTGACCATGAACTGATCCATCGGGTGGAAAACCAGACCGGGTTCCCCGGCACCGTGCGCTTCAGTCGCCATTCTTTGCCCTCTCATCCCCGCCTTGCGCGGGCTTGTCCATGCCTTGCTGGATCTCGGCGGCGCTGCGCATCATCGTCTTGACGCCCGCGACCACCCCCAGCAACGTGAAGATGACAAGGAACACCGGCATCGTCCCCAAGAGGATATCCAGCCCGTATCCCATGCCGAAGCCGATCAAAAGACCGGCCACCAGCTCGATCACCATCCGCCAGGCCATTTGCGCCTGAGAATAATGCTCGTCCTGATGAGGCTTGGGCGCGTCCTTCGCCTTGAGCTTTGCGATCTTCGCCTCCAGCTCTGCCAGTTGCGCGCGCTGCTCGGGATCGGTCACGAAAGCCCCCTCAGGATGTTGCGCTTGTGCTAGGGCCTGAGCGCGCCTGAGTCAAGCACCCCACGGGCAACGGCAGCACTGACGTAAGCCACTGTTTTATTGAATATTTTACCCAAGAAGAAACAGGGTGGCCATTCTGCCGCAACCGTCCCGGGGCCGCGTGACGGCGGTTTGGCATATTCAACCGATTGGTTGAGTTTTCAACGCACGACCAGAACCGACACCTTGGCATGAGCCGCGATATAGCCGCCATGCGAGGCAAAGATATGCTCAAGAAAGCCGGGCACGTGGCTGGCCACCACCACAAGATCCGCACCGGTCCGCTCAATCGCGTGCATCAGTGCCGATGTGGTTTCGACCTCGGGGTCATGGCTGATAATCGGTTCGGCGTCGACCGTGACGGCATATTTGTCACGCAGATCATCGGCAAAACGATGGAGTGTCTGCGTGAACTCGGCAGCGTTATGGCCAAGCTCGTTGGGCAGCTCTCCTCCCACGCCCACCACTATGATACGGGCACCGTGGCGTTTGGCGATATCGCCCGCCACATCAAGCGCCTTGGCCAATGTGTCCTTGTGGAGCAGATCGACCGGAACCAGGATTGTCGAGAACATGGTCTTTCCTTTCGTGTTTCCGTTTCGCGTCTGCCCAGCCTAACGGCTGGCGCGCGCGCCCACCTTGTCACAGATCAAGGCCGATTTCAGCCCTTGCGGCATGGATCAGCCGTTGACGCAGGGCGTACGCTTGGGCTTATGAAGGGCATGCACAATGCGCCCGCCCTCGATATGGTCTTTGCCGCCCTCGCCGATCCCACCCGGCGCGCGATCCTGTCGATGCTGCTGGAGGATGACATGGCGGTCACGGATGTGGCCGAACCCTTCGAGATGAGTCTTGCCGCGATTTCCAAGCATCTGGTCATTCTGGGCCGTGCCGGGCTGATCACGCAGGAACGCCGGGGCCGCGTGACATGGTGCAAGCTGGAACCGGACGCGCTGCGCGATGCCTCGATCTGGATGCAGAGCTTTGGGCAGTTCGAGGCGGTCAATCTTGATGCGTTCGAGCGGTTTTTACAAAGCGAATTGCCGGATGAGGGCTGACGCGCGGTGGCGCTATCTGATCGCGGCACTTTCATCCTTTAGCAACAGCACCAGCGCAACCACCGTCAGCCCCACCCCCATGAGCACCACCGGCTGTGGCAAGGGATGCCCCAACGCCGTCTGCCAGAGCGCAACCCAAGTGGGGGTGAGATAGGTATAGGCCATCACCTTTGCACTGGGCAGGTTGAGGCTGGCGTATTGCAGGCAGACAAAGGTTATCGCCGTGGCAAAGACCGCCGTGTAGACAATGGTGATCCAGACGATGGCGGGCAAGCTTGACCAATCGGTCGCGCGCAGGTCGCCCCAACCTGCGGCTGTCAACAAGAGCGCCGCCCCAAGCATCGTCCCAAAGGAAAACACCACCGGACGCTCGCCGCGATTGAGGCGGCGCACCAGCGGCGTATAGATGGCATGGGCCGCGCAGCCGAAGAAATAGATCGCCTCGCCGCGCCCGACCTCGAACGCCATGAGCGCCGAGACATCAGCGCGAAAGATGACCCAAAGCGCGCCCATCGCCCCGACGCCCAAGGCAACCGCCATGCGCGGCGTTGTGATTTGGCGCAAGAGCAGATAGCCCGCGATCCCCGCCATGATCGGGGTGAGGGTAAAGACCGCCGCTGCCGAAACTGGCGCTGCGGTCTTGAGTCCCTCGAACATCATCACGAAATAGAGCCCCATCGCACAGCCAAGCAGCAAGTAGCGCCACGGGGCAGACCATGTGCTGCGCGGAATGCCTCGGCCCAGCATCGCCCCCGTGCCGAGGATCACGGCGGCCAGCAGAAATCGCGGTGCGTTGAGCGCGGCAGGCGCAATATGCTGCGCCGCCATGGACCCCAGCGCGAACGACCCCGCCACCAGCCCAGAGAAACAGAGCATCGCGAGATGCCCCTTGAGGGCTGGTGTCACGCCACTGGCCACGCCGCTGCGCGCTCCTTGAGATGGCTCAGGAACGCCTGAACCTTGGTGGTGCGGTGCAAGTCCATATGCGTCACCAGCCAGAGGGGTGCGACCCATTCGGGACGGGGCGGCATCACCTGAATGAGCCCCGGCATTTCCGCCGCCTGCAGGACGGAGGTGAACCCGATCCCGGCCCCGGCGAGAATAGCATTACGCTGGGCGTGCACATCGCCCGAGCGAAACACGATGGCCTCAGTCGGCACATTCTCTTGCAGCCAGCGCAGGAACGGCGCGCGCGTCTTGGGGTCATCGGCCCCGATGAACCGGTGCTTGGCCAGCTCCTCGGGCCCCTTGGGCAGGCCGTGGCGTGCCACATAGCCCTCGCTCGCATAAAGGGTGAATTGCTGCTGAAAGAAGGGCTGCACCACATTGTCGGGTTGATCGGGCACCGAGCCTGCCCGGATCGCCACATGCGCCTCGCCATATTCCAGCCGAAACAGGCGGTCGCCGGTCAGATAACGCACCACCAATGCCGGATACATCTCTTGAAACGCGGCCAGCACCGGCACGAGCAGATGGCTCAGACCGCCGACCGAGGTCACGACAAGCTCGCCCGACACGTCATTGCCCTGCCCCTTGATGCGACCAGCCAACTGGTTGAACTGATCATCCGTCGCCTGCGCCACCCGGAGCAGGTCTTCGCCCGCCTCAGTGGGCGTATAGCCGCGCGCATGCCGCTGAAAGAGCTTGACGCCCAACCGCTCTTCGAGCGCGTCGATATGGCGGATGACGGTGGCATGATGCACGCCCAGCACCTCTGCCGCGCCGCTTACCGTGCCGATCCGCGCCACGTTATAGGCGGTCCGCACCTCGTCCCAATTCTCCATCATACCGATCACCCCGCCCGGCCGCCTCATTGCGGCGCAACTATGCTGCGGCGGCGCGGCGGTTGCAATCACCCGCGATGCGCGTAGCATGGCGAAACCCTCACCCAGAACAGAACGCTGATGAAAGTCATGCATAACAGTCCGGATCTGCTGATCCTCGAAGAGATGCCATGGTTCATCGCGATCATGCTCAGCCTCTTTACCCTCACATTCGCGGCGATCGGGCTCTTGGTTCTGTCGCAGACGCTGGTGGGTGGTCTGGTGTTCCTGCTGGTCGGCGGCGGCATGGGGTTGGCGGGCATCGGGGTCTTTGTCGAGCGGTTGCAACTCATCCTCGATGCGGGCACGGGCCGCGTGACCCTGCGCTCTCGCACCATCTTTCGCCACCGCGAGACGGTCTTTGACCTCTCGGACCTGATCCGCGCCACGGGCGAGAGCACCCTGTCGGGCGGTGAGAACAGCACCGATCCGTCGCGCGCGCGCCGCCGCGTGCATCGCCCCACGCTCGTGCTGCGCGACGGGGCGGGCGGCCCCCCGCTCTTGCACCCGGTCACCGAGATCTATGACAGCAGTCGCTCTTCGGCGCAGGCGGTGCGCGCGATCAACCAATGGCTCGCCGAGCTGCGCGGTCCCGACCCCACGCTTGACTCTGCCCCACCCTCGCGCTAAACGCCCCCCAATCCCCGGAGGCCAATGCTTCCGGTCCCGGCCCTGTGTCGGGATCGCCCCCCGTCAGCGCGTTGCGCCCACGGGGGCGTTTATCGTTTGAACCGTTGCCCTTATGTTGGGGGTGACATGGCAGCAACCGGCAAAGGAGCCTGAGCGATGTTTGAAAATCTATCCGAACGCCTCTCTGGGGTCTTTGACCGGCTGACGAAACAGGGCGCGCTATCCGAAGAGGATGTGAAAACGGCCCTGCGCGAAGTGCGCGTGGCGCTCTTGGAGGCTGACGTATCGCTGCCCGTCGCGCGTGATTTCATCAAGACCGTCGAGAGCCGCGCCACCGGGCAGGCCGTCACCAAATCCGTGACCCCCGGCCAACAGGTCGTCAAGATCGTGCATGACGCGCTGGTCGAGACCCTGCGCGGCGCGGGCGATCCCGGCGCGCTCAAGATCGACAACCCGCCTGCGCCAATCCTCATGGTCGGCCTGCAAGGCTCGGGTAAAACCACCACCACCGCCAAACTCGCCAAGCGGCTCAAGGACCGCGAGGGCAAGCGCGTGCTCATGGGGTCGCTCGACACCAACCGCCCGGCGGCCATGGAACAGCTTGCGATCCTGGGCAAACAGATCGGGGTCGATACCCTGCCCATCGTCAAGGGCGAAGACCCGGTCGCCATCGCCAAACGCGCCAAGACCCAAGCGGCGCTTGGCGGCTATGACGTCTACATGCTCGACACCGCAGGCCGGTTGCACATCGACGCGGAGCTGATCGCGCAGGCGGCGGCGGTGCGCGATGTGGCGCAACCGCGCGAAACGCTGCTGGTGGTCGATGGCCTGACCGGTCAGGACGCGGTCAACGTCGCCACGGAGTTTGACGACAAGATCGGCGTGACCGGCGTGGTCCTGACCCGGATGGATGGCGATGGGCGCGGCGGTGCCGCCCTCTCGATGCGCGCGATCACCGGCAAGCCCATTCGCTTTGTCGGTCTCGGCGAAAAGATGGACGCCATCGAAACCTTCGAGCCAGAGCGTATCGCGGGCCGTATCCTCGGCATGGGCGATATCGTGGCGCTGGTGGAAAAGGCGCAGGAAACCATCGAGGCGGCCGAGGCCGAAAAGATGATGCGCCGCATGGCCAAGGGTCAGTTCAACATGAACGACCTCAAGGGCCAGTTGGAGCAGATGCAGAAGATGGGCGGCATGCAGGGCCTCATGGGCATGATGCCCGGCATGGGCAAGATGGCCAAACAGGTCGAGGATGCCGGCTTTGACGACAAGATGCTGACCCGTCAGATCGCCATGATCCAGTCGATGACAAAGAAAGAGCGCGCCAATCCCGCGCTGCTTCAGGCCAGCCGCAAAAAGCGCATCGCCGCCGGGTCGGGCATGGAGGTGTCTGACCTCAACAAGCTGCTCAAGATGCATCGCCAGATGGCGGACATGATGAAGAAAATGGGCAAGATGGGCAAAGGCGGCATGCTGAAACAGGCCATGAAGGGCATGTTCG
>NZ_CAXAUM010000030.1:0-18620 GCF_963972555.1 uncultured Roseovarius sp. | reverse complement strand
AGAGGATTCGAACCTCTGGCCTCTGCCTTCGGAGGGCAGCGCTCTATCCAGCTGAGCTATGGGTCCACTTTCGCGGTGGTATAGCGGGGCAACAACGGCCCCGCAATCGCAAAATCAGCCAAATAGCTCATGCGCCAGCTCGAGCGCCTCGATCAGCACGTCAACCTCATCACGGGTGTTATACATCGCAAAGGACGCACGGCATGTGGCGCTGACGCCCAGATGCTCCATCAATGGCCCTGTGCAGTGCTGCCCGGCCCGCACGGCCACGCCCTTCTTGTCGAGTATGGTAGAAATGTCGTGGGCATGCGCAGCCCCCTGCATCGTAAAGGAAAAAATCGCCGCCTTATCCGGTGTCGTGCCCTGCACGTTGATCCAGTTAAGCCCTGCCAAACGCTCTTGCGCATAGCGGCTCAGTTCATCCTCATGGGCGCTGATCGCGCCCATGCCAATGCCCATCATATACTCAAGTGCCACACCCAGGCCGATCGTCTGCACGATGCCTGGTGTGCCCGCCTCGAACTTCATTGGCGGATCATTATAGGTCACGCCGTCGCGCGTCACCTCACGGATCATATCGCCGCCGCCCATAAAGGGGCGCATTTCGACCATCCGTTCCTTGCGGACAAAGATTGCCCCCGATCCCGAGGGACCATAGAGCTTGTGACCCGTAATGGCGTAGAAATCACAGCCCATCTCATCGAGATTGACCGGCATATGCACCGCCGCCTGAGAGCCATCCACAAGTACAGGCACCCCCTGCGCCCGCGCGGCGTCGCAGATCGCCTTTACATCAACTTTGGTTCCCAACACATTGGAAAGCTGTGTAATTGCAATAAGTTTTGTCTTTGGTGTGATCGCATCAATCACCTTTTGAGGGTCGAGATAACCGCGCGCGTCGACATCGACCCACTTCAAAGCGACGCCCTGCCTTTCCCGCAGGAAGTGCCATGGCACGATATTGGCGTGATGCTCCATGACGCTCAGGATGATCTCATCTCCGGCCTGCATACGCGGCATGGCCCAACCATAGGCGACCATGTTGATCCCCTCGGTCGTCCCGGAGTTGAAGATGATCTGATCCTCATCCGCCACGCCCAGAAACCGCGCCACGATACCGCGCACCGCCTCGTATTTCTCGGTCGCGAGGTTGCTCAGGTAATGCAGTCCGCGATGCACATTGGCATATTCCATCGAATACGCCTGTGTCACCGCGTCGATGACCACCTGCGGCTTTTGTGCAGATGCCCCATTATCAAGGTAAACCAAAGGCTTACCATTCACTTCTCGTGCAAGAATCGGGAAATCGGCACGAATTTTCTCGACATCGAGCATCTTATGCCCCTCCCATTGCGGCTACGCCTATCAGGCTTAGCAGAATGCTCAGTCCGACCGCCATAGCGGCGATGGACAGGATGATAACACCAAATGATTTCAACATGTTGTCAAAGCGATGCGCGGCATCAACAAAACCCGTGAGGATATAGATACCCCAGACCGAGGACACAAAGATCAAGAGGGCCGCCACCGTTGGAAGCGCCAGGACCAGTACCGCGACCGCAATTTGCAGGATAAGGCGCAGCACCTGCAACCAGCAGATCAACACCAGAACATCCTGCACCGTCGCCTTGCCCCCCAACATGCCTCCGACCCAAAAGAGCGCATAGACCGTAATCACAAGCGCCCCCAACAAGAAGAGGGTGAAAAGCAGCGGTGAATGAAAGGCCGGCGGCATTAGCGTCGGCGTGCTCGGGTCCATCGGCGGAGCAAGACGCAGCGACACCGAATAAACGATCGCGTTGAGGACCGACATCAGCCCCAACGCCATCCACAAAACCTGTTGCGGCAGGCCAAACCCGATCAACCCGCGCGCCGCCTCTCTCGGGCGAAACAGGGTTTCCAGCAAAAGCGCCTTGAACTCCGCCTGCGTCATACCCCGCCCCACTCTGCCTCGATCAAACCGGACGCCCAAAACCACAGGAAGACCAGCAACCACAAGAGACCAATCACCTGCAGTTCCAACCCCGGTCCAACAAATCCGGCCACAAGACCATGCAACAAGATCAACGGACTAGCCGCAAGAAATGCCCAGAAAAGCGCAATCCGCGCGCCAAACGCGGTTCCCTTGCCCCGCAGAACGCGAGCAATGCCATGGCTGACAAGAGCCAACGAGTAGAGAATCAAAGGGGCAATGAAAACCCACGCCAAGAGCGAGGCCCCCAGCAACGGGTTTAGCTCTTGACCCGTCAAATACGCTTCGCGCGCAAGCCGAGGCCATTGCGCGACAAAGACCACCACACAAGCGGCAATCAGAATCACCAGCGCGCGATCCTCACGCGGGCCCATGGCCAGCAAGCGCCTTACCACCCGGCGCGGACCACGATAGGTGGCCACAAGATCGGTCGTAACCGGCATCAGCGGCGCCTGCGCTCCAGCCAGGCGGCAAGCTGGCTGTTGATGTCCTCGCGCAGGCCCTCGTCCTCGATCTCCTCGACCGCTTCGGCCAGAAAGGACAAGGTCAAGAGGTCGGTCGCAATCGTCCGGGGAATTCCGCGCGCCCGCAGATAATAGAGCGCATCCTCGTCAATCGCCCCCGAGGTCGAGCCATGCGAACAGGCCACGTCATCGGCATAGATTTCCAGTTCCGGTTTGGCCAGAAACTGACTGTCCTCATCCAGCAAGAGCGCCTGGCTGATCTGATAGCCATCGGTCTTCTGCGCTCCGGGCTTGACCAGAATCTTGCCCTGAAACACGCCCGTTGCCCCGTTGCGCAGGACTTTCTTGAACACTTGGCGGCTTTCGCAGCGCTGCGCATCATGGGTGACGAACACCGTGTCGTCCTGATGGAAATCCCCATCGCCCATAGCGGCCCCCGCCACATGCGCCACCGCGTCATCGCCCAGCAGTTCGATCACACATTCGTTGCGCGTCATTACCCCGTTCGCAGTCAGGGTGAAGGATTTGAAGAGGCTCTGCGCCCCCAACCGGGCGAATATATGCGTGGCGGCGCGCCGCTCGTGATCGCGGCCCTGGGTACGGATATGATGAAACCGTGCGCCTTCGGCCACATCCACCTCCATCACCTTGTTGAACCGCGCGGCGGCGGGGCCATTCTCGAGAAGGGTAACTTCGGTCTCGGGGTCAAGCTTGATCACATGATGCAGGATGGCATCAGAAACCTCTGATTTATGGACATAAACCAGATTGATCGGCTTGCTCGGGCGGCCCGTTACATGGATGAGCACGCCATCCGTGGCATAGGCGGTGTTCAGCGCGGCCAAGGGCCGTGCCACCGGCGTTTGCCCCTTCTCCTCCAGCACGCCGTAGAGGTCGCGCGCCCAATGGATATCACTCTTGGTTGCCATTCCCAGGCGGTCGATGCGCACGCCCTCCAGTGTCAGATCATCGCTCGCCTCGGCATCGAACACACCATCAACGAACACCAGCTTGAGCCGATCCACATCCGCAAAGCTGTCGGGCTCATCATCGTTGAGAAAAAGCGCCGCGCGCGGAGCCTCGACCTGCACAAGGCTGTCGGGGCGGGTGAATTTCCAGTATTCATCGCGCCGATCCGGCAGGCCCATAACCTGCACACGCGTCAACGCTGCCTCTCGCGCGGCCGTCGCCCACAATCCCCCCTCCGGCAAGGCCATCGCCCCCAGCCTCGCCTCAAGCGTTGTCTGCTTTGCTTGCGGCTGCGCCATCACGCCACCTCCGCCAGAATATCGGCATAGCCGTTTTGCTCCACCTCAAGCGCAAGCTCGGGCCCGCCGGTCTTGATGATGCGGCCGTCGTACATGATATGCACGACATCCGGCTTGATATGGTCAAGCAGGCGCTGGTAATGCGTGATCACAAGAAAGGCGCGGCCCGCATCGCGCAGCGCATTCACCCCATCCGACACCAGCTTCATCGCGTCCACATCAAGTCCCGAGTCGGTCTCGTCAAGGATGCACATTTTTGGCTCCAGCATCGCCATCTGGAGGATTTCATTGCGTTTTTTCTCACCGCCAGAGAAGCCGACGTTGACCGGACGCTTCAGCATATCCGCGTCGATCTGAAGCTTTTTGGCCTTCTCTCGCACGACTTTCAGAAACTCGGCGGCGCTCATTTCCTCTTCGCCGCGCGCCTTGCGCTGCGCATTCACGGCCGTGCGCAAGAATGTCATGTTGCCCACACCGGGGATTTCAACCGGATATTGGAAGGCCAGGAACAGCCCCGCCGCCGCGCGTTCTTCTGGCTCCATATCAAGAAGATCAACACCCGCCAAAGTGGCGCTGCCGTCCGTCACGGTATAGCCGTCACGCCCAGAAAGGACATAGGAGAGCGTCGACTTGCCAGAGCCGTTAGGTCCCATGATCGCATGCACTGTCCCGGCCTCGACGGTCAGGTTAACCCCTTTGAGGATGGTTTTATCCTCTTCTTCAAGATCGACGTGCAGGTTCTTGATTTCCAACATTTTCCTTGATCCCTTTATACATTTCAACGGCCTCAGGGCCGCGTCATCATCTCTATGATCGTCAAGAGGTGCGCAGGGTTCAACACCTGCGGCATCACCTCGAATTCCGCCATCCGCCCGATCATCTGCCGGGGGGCCCCGATGAAATCCTCTATCCGGTGATAGTGCTTGCGCGGGGCGTAATCATCGAAAAGAAGAGTGACAGGTCGCGCCGTGCGCAACGCCGCCGCCATGGCACAGCCGGTGCGAAACCGCCCGTCCACCAACACCACATCGGGTTGCACAAAGCCGGCCATATCCCAGACCTTGAGCGGATACTGTGCATAGGCCTTCCACCCACGTGAACCGCGGGGAAATCCCCAATCTTTGGTCGGTCCGATGTCGGACCAGATCACGTCCACCTCTGTGCCTGCCGCGGGTGGGTTCTGTGTAAACCAGCCGCGCATCATGTCGGCCCAGGCTTGATCGCTCTCTACCGAAAAGACCCGCTTGCCCTGCATCTCAGCGGCCACCACGGTCGATCCACCAGAGCCATATTCGAGGATCACCCCCGCCCGCGCATACACCTCGCGCAGACGTGCCGCTTCGGCATCGGGCAGGGTAAGAACCGGCCTGTCTATGGTGTCTGTCCCAGCCATCTCAGTCCAGCACGACCGCTGTGCCGCTGGCCGACACCATGAGCATCGAATCGCCCACCACCTCGTAATCTAGATCGACCCCAACCACAGCATCGGCCCCAAGTTCTGCTGCGCGTTCTTCCAACTCGCTCAACGCGACTTCACGCGCCTCGCGCAGCTTGCTCTCATAAGAGTCAGACCGCCCGCCGACCACATCGGTGATCTGCGCAAAGAAATCGCGCACGATATTGGCACCCATGATTGCCTCGCCCACAACAATGCCGCGATAATCCACGATCTTGCGGCCTTCTACGTTCGGAGTGGTGGTTACAATCATCACGCTTGCTCCGCGAGTGGGCGTCAGCCCACCGACCCTTCCAACGAAATCGCCACCAACTGCTGCGCTTCCATGGCGAATTCCATCGGGAGGGCCTGCAACACGTCGCGGCAGAACCCGTTGACCACCAGCGCCACCGCCTCTTCCTCGTCCATCCCGCGCGCGCGGCAATAGAACATCTGGTCGTCATCCACCTTGGAGGTGGTGGCCTCATGCTCGACCCGGCTCGAGTTGTTCTTGACCTCGATATAAGGCACGGTATGCGCGCCGCATTTGTCACCAATGAGCAGACTATCACATTGCGTGTAATTGCGGCTGTTCTTGGCCTTGGGGTGCATCGACACAAGTCCGCGATAGGTGTTCTGCGCATGGCCCGCGCTGATCCCCTTGGACACGATGCGCGAGCGGGTATTCTTGCCCAGATGGATCATCTTGGTGCCGGTATCGGCCTGCTGATAGTTGTTGGCAATGGCGATGGAATAGAATTCGCCTTGGCTATCATCGCCGCGCAGAATGCAGGATGGGTATTTCCATGTAACGGCAGAGCCGGTTTCAACCTGCGTCCACATCACCTTGGCCCGATCGCCCCGGCAATCGGCGCGCTTGGTCACAAAGTTGTAGATGCCACCCTTGCCGTTCTCATCGCCCGGATACCAGTTCTGCACCGTGGAATATTTCACCTCGGCGTCTTCTTCGATGATGATCTCGACCACAGCGGCGTGCAATTGGCTGGTGTCGCGCTTGGGCGCAGTGCAGCCTTCGAGATAGCTGACATACGACCCCTTGTCGGCGATGATCAGCGTACGCTCGAACTGCCCCGTATTCTCGGCATTGATCCGGAAATAGGTGCTCAGTTCCATCGGGCAACGCACGCCGGGCGGCACATAGACGAACGACCCATCGGAAAAGACTGCCGAATTCAGCGTGGCATAGAAATTGTCACTGACCGGCACGACAGAGCCGAGGTATTTCTTGACCAGTTCGGGATGCTCGCGGATTGCCTCGGAAATTGAGCAAAAAATCACCCCGGCACGGCGCAGTTCCGCCTGAAACGTGGTGCCAACGGACACCGAATCAAAGACCGCATCCACAGCGACCTTGCGGCCCTCGGCGGGGGCATCCTCTGCCCCCTCAACCCCGGCAAGGATCATCTGCTCTTTCAGCGGTATGCCCAGCTTTTCATAAGTCGCGAGCAACTTGGGATCGACCTCGTCCAATGACTTGGGCTTGACCTCCATCGACTTGGGACGTGCATAGTAGTACTGCGCCTGAAAGTCGATCTTGGGATAATCGACCATCGCCCACTCTGGCTCGGTTTTGGTCAGCCAGCGGCGATAGGCCTCTAGCCGCCACTCGGTCATCCACTCTGGCTCTTCGTTCTTGAAAGAGATCAGGCGCACGATGTCCTCGTTCAGGCCGAGAGGCGCGTAGTCCATCTCGATATCGGTATTCCAGCCGTACTTATAGGCCTCGCCGACCTGCCGGACCGCATCGACGGTTTCCTGATCGACCCCGTCTTTAACCTGAACCTTGTCCACAGCAGCCATTCCCCTCTCCTTGCGTCTCAGGCCAAACGGCCCCGATGTTTTTGCAGACGCTTCAGCCAGCATTCGGCAAAGCGCAAAATGTCGTCCTCGGTCGTCTGCGGCCCCAGCGATACGCGGATCGCACATCCTGCCGTGGCCTCGTCAAACCCCATCGCGCGCAACACCCGACTGGACCTCACTTTGCCACTGGAGCACGCGCTCCCGGCAGAAATCGCGAACCCGGCCAGATCCAACGCCATCACCTGTGTCTCGCCCTTCCATCCGGGCGTGATGAAGCAACTGGTGTTCGGCAAACGCGGCGCAGCTTTCCCGACAAAAATAGTCTCATTTGAAAACTCTGCAATGGTATTCTCTAGAATGTTTCTAAGTTTTTCGATGGGATCCCAAAATCCTTCGGCTAGATCATGCCCCGCCGCCTCTGCCGCCGCCCCGAACCCGGCGATGCCGATTACATTTTCGGTGCCCGCGCGGCGACCCATTTCCTGTCCGCCGCCCCGGATTTGCGCCGCAAGATCGGTGCCACGCTTGATGACCAGCGCCCCTACCCCCTTGGGCCCCCCAAGCTTATGTGCAGAAACCAACGCCATTTCGACGCCGGACCAGTTGAACGCCACGGACAGCTTGCCAAAGGCCTGCGTCATATCGCTAACCGCCAGCCCCTCGGGCAACGCCTGCACCACGCCGGTTTCGGAATTGGCCATTTGCAGCACAGAATGCGCCGGGTCCTGAACCGTGATCCGTCCATCAGAACCAACCGGCAAGTCGGGTGTAATCCACGCTCCTACGGCATCATGCTCAATCGCCGCGCCATGCAGGTTGCGCCCCGCACAGGCCAAAGCCGCCGCTTCGGTCGCGCCGGAGGTGAAAATCACATCCGCCCCATCCGCCCCGAGCGCCGCCGCCACCTGCGCCCGCGCGCGTTCGATCAAACCTTTGGCGGCGCGCCCTTCGGCATGCACGCTCGATGGATTACCGATCAGGTCCATGGCATCCAGCATGGCCTCGCGTGCCTCGGCGCGCAGCGGGGCGGTCGCGTTATAGTCGAGATACACTCTCTGCATGATTGTCCGCTTTTCCACGAGAAATAGGACCAGTCTGCAAAGGCGTGGCCCTTACAGCGCTTTTGTCACTCGTCATCCACCACGGCAAAGAGATGTGGCACCGCCGGACAGGGGGCCAAGGAATTGCCCGCTACATCGCTCAGGCGCGTCTGGTGCAAGAATACATAGACATGCGCGCTAAGGCCTTCCCACAGCCGGTTTGTCATGGACTGCGCCCGCGATCCGCTGGTCGCCCCCGAGGCCCCAGCCCCCTTGTGCAAGGCATCAATCGTTTCGTCCACCGCCGCCAGAATATCCGTGACCCGAATCTCAGAAGCAGGGCGCATCAGGCGATAGCCGCCGCCCGGCCCCCGCACCGATTTCACCAGATCCGCGCGTCGCAGCTTGACGAAAAGCTGTTCGAGATAGGGCAGCGAAATATCCTGCCGCTTCGAAATATCGCCAAGCGTCACCACCGATCCCGCAGGCTGCAAGGCGATATCCACCAAGGCAACCATGGCATATCGCCCTTTCGTGCTCAGTTTCATCGGTTTTCCCCCACGCGAACAGATTGACCTTGAGCGATACAAGGCTTATCTCGCTCTGAGCCATTCTGGCCCGGATCACAATTTAGAACATTTCTAAGGTGCCCGAGCGAAGTCGTCAAGATTTTCGCACTCACCCATGAAGAGGACACAGGGAACCCATGCCCGAGGTAATCTTTCCCGGCCCCGAAGGCCGGCTCGAAGGCCGCTACCACCCGCAAAAGGAAAAAGACGCGCCCATCGCGATCGTGTTGCATCCACACCCGCAATTCGGCGGCACCATGAACAACAAGGTCGTGTATAACCTGCACTACGCCTTTTACAACATGGGCTTTACCGTGCTTCGGTTCAATTTCCGTGGGGTCGGGCGCAGTCAGGGCGAATACGACCAAGGCATCGGCGAATTGTCCGATGCGGCCTCGGCGCTCGACTATCTGCAATCCATGAACAACAATTCGAAACATTGCTGGGTCGCGGGCTTTTCCTTTGGGGCATGGATCGGCATGCAGCTCTTGATGCGGCGGCCCGAGATCACCGGTTTCATCTCGGTGTCGCCTCCCGCCAATATGTATGATTTCAGCTTTCTGGCACCCTGCCCCGCCTCTGGCCTGATCATCAACGGCAGCCATGATCGCGTGGCCCCACCCGCGGACACCAAGGCGCTGGTCAACAAGCTGCATGAACAGCACGGCATCACCATCACCCATCAAGAAGTCGATGGTGCGGATCACTTCTTCAAAGAGCCGCATATGGACACGATGATCGGCTCGGTCAGCACCTATGTCAAACGGCGCTTGACCGAGAATACGCGCTGAGGAGCACCCCATGGGCGTGACCGAGGATTTGGCCGATGAATTGGCCCGCGACGTGATCAAGGCCGTCGAGGCCACCGGGGATGAGATGATCATTTCCGATGTGCAAAAGATCCTCGGTTCCACCTCGCAAACCGCGGAAGAGGCGTTTTTGACTGCCGTGCGCGTGCGCCGCGCCAATATCAAGGCGCGGGCCTACTTGTTGGACAAGCTGAAACGCCTCAAGGCCGCAAAAGAGGCCGCCGCTGACGTCAAGACCGACAGCGGCGACGCCTGAATATCAGGCGCGCAGGCGCGCGCCCTCTGGATCAAACGGGGCCGCGTGCAGGATGCGCGCGCGATGAGGACGCCCCAATACCATCACCTCGACCGCATCGCCGGGCATGGCCCCACCCTTGACATACCCAAGCGCCAGACTCATGCCCACCGAATAGCCATAGGCCCCCGAGGACACGCGCCCCACGCCGAGCCCATCCTTGAAAATCGGCTCACCCCCTGTGGCATCGGCGTTGGAGGCGTTCACATCCGCCTCCTCCAGATGCAGGATTACCAAGCGCTCGCGGGGCTCTTGGCCAATCACGGCCTCCAGCGCCGATTTGTTCAAGAACTCCTTGTCCATCTTGCACAGCGCTTCCAACCCGGCCTCTTGCGGCCAGTATTCGGGGCTGTATTCGCGGCTCCACGATCCATAGCCCTTTTCAATGCGCAGGCTCATCAGCGCGCGGCTGCCGACCGGCCCGGCCCCCAACTCGCGGCCCGCCGCCAATAGCGCAGCATAAAGCCGCGCCTGATCCTCAGCCGCACAATGCAACTCCCAGCCCAGATCACCGGTGAAGCTGACACGAATAGCCACGCAGGCCACACCACCCAAGTCAATCCGTGCCGACCGCATAAAGGGAAAATCTACAGTATCCAGCGAAGCATTGGTCAGACGTTGCAATAATTCGCGCGATTTTGGCCCGGCCACGTTGAAGCCACAGACCGTGTCGGTCAGGCTCTCGAATGTGGTGCCCTCCGGCAATGGCACGGCATCAAAGAACCGCTTGTGATACCGCTCTGCCATGCCCGAGGAAATGACCCAGAATTCGTCCTGCGCCAGCCGCGTCACCGTCGCGTCGCCCGCGATACCGCCCCGCACGCCGATCAGCGGCGTCAGGCACGACCGCCCAACAGCTTTTGGCATCCGGTTGGCAAACACCGCATTCAGCCAATCCTCTGCCCCCGGCCCCTTGACCCGGTATTTGGCGAAGTTGGAAATGTCGATGATGCCTGCCCGCTCACGCAGCATCCTGCATTCCGCCCCCACCGGTGCCCACCAATTTTGCCGGGTAAAGCCATTTGTATCGACCGTGCCGGGTGTGTCGGAAAACCACAGCGGATGCTCCCAACCATAGTTAAGACCAAAAACCGCGCCCATCTCCTTTTGAATTTCATAGACCGGCCGCGTGCGCAGCGGCCGCCCCGCCGCGCGCTCTTCATTCGGGAAATGGATCGAGAACCGATGCGCATATTGATCCCGCACCTTGGCTTTGACGAAATCACGGTCGTTGGCCCAGAGGCCGAACCGCGCCAGATCCCAGGCGAACATATCGTATTTCATTTCGCCGTTGATCAGCCATTCCGCCACCATCCAGCCCATGCCCGCCGATTGGCTGAACCCCGGAATGATGCCATTGCAACAGAAATAGCCTTTGAGTTCGGGCACCGGCCCGAGGATCACGTTGCTGTCCGGGCTCCAGATCATCGGCCCGTTGATCACCCGCTTGATCCCCGCCGTGCCCACCACCGGCACCCGGTCGATGGCGCGCAGCATGTTCTCCTCGATCCGCTCGAGATCGTCGGGGAAAAGATCATGCGCAAAATCAAGCGGCGTGCCTTCCTCTGCCCAGAACCGCATGTCGCGCTCATAAGCGCCGATCAGCAGGCCCTTGCCCTCTTGCCGCAGGTAATATTCCCCGTCCCGATCCGCCACCGAGGGCAATCGGCGGTCCATGCCGGAAATCTCGGCGATCATCTCGGTCACGAAATACTGGTGTTCGGTGGGTTGCAGCGGCAATTCGATCCCCGCCAACTTGGCCACCTCACGGCCCCATAGCCCCGCCGCGTTGATCACCCAAGGGGTATGGATATTGCCCTTGGGGGTCTCGACGATCCAAGATCCATCCGGCTGTTGCACCGTCGCTGTGACCGGCGTGAAACGGTGAATTTCCGCGCCCCGCTGCCGCGCCCCCACGGCATAGGCGTTGGTCACACCCGAGGGGTCCACATTACCGCCATCGGGCTCGTACATGATGCAGCGGATACCGTCGAAATTCACCAGAGGATGCAGCCTTTCGGCCTCATCTCTCCCGATCTCATGGAAATTCATCCCATAGAGCTTGGCCTTGGCAGCCTGAAGCCGCAACTGATGCTCGCGATTCTCGGTCTGTGCCAGATAGAGGCTACCGGGTTGAAACACGCCACAGCTTTGCCCGGTCTCGGCCTCGAGCTCGTTATAGAGCTTCATCGTGTAATGCTGCAGACGGCTGATATTGGCGCTGTCATGCAGCCCGTGGATATTGGCGGCCGCATGCCAAGTGCTGCCACTCGTGAGCTCATTGCGCTCCAGAAGAACGACATCGGTCCAGCCCAATTTGGTGAGGTGGTAAAGAATCGAGCATCCGATAACGCCGCCGCCGATCACGACAGCTTGTGCATGGGTCTTCATGGGGTGTCCCTCTGGAATTTTCTGCCCATATCCTGAAGTGCTGCGCCGCAATCCGATTGCCGATCTCCGACATTTTCCGTCGCTCTGATGCAAGTCGGTACTAAACGGCAAAAGAACGGCCTGCCCCGCAAGGGACAGGCCGCGATCCATGGGAACGGTCGGATCGATCCTGACCGAGCTTTGTCAGCAGATGCCAAAGGTCTCGCTGATCACCGTGCTTCCGGCAACCTTGATCGAAACCTTCACGCCCGTCGGAATGCCAAACTTGGTGCAGATATCCAGACAGGCCTCGGCGGCGGTGCCATTGGGGATCGACACCGGCAAAGGCAGGCAATGCTTGCCCAGCCCGAGCGGTAACTTGATACAGACCTGGTTGTTCTCCACGGTCACAGAGATACACTGAGCAGCGACTGCAACATGCCCGCCACCCGCCGGCAGAGCCGATTGTGCGGTGAGATTCTTGGCGGCGGCATGACCCTCATGCCTGCGTCGTGCGACTTCCAGTGCAGCATCGACTGCGCTTTGATCAAATTCATAAAAATCTTGTGCCATTTCAAAGGCCTCCTTGGATAAATTAAAGCAACCCTGCGAAATAGAGCAGGCAACATAATTTTACTTTAAGAGTTATTTTTATTCAATGATTCTTCTTAAAGTTGTTTTTTTGTAATATTCATCCCAACAGCCGCATACATTCCCTAGGCCAACTCGCGTAAACCGCAATTCAAATACGTCAGAGATTGTCGCTGACAGACATGATCTTTCCTGCGCCACTGGCAGGCTCTGGCAAAATCTCAGGGAGTTCCAAAATGAAAACCAACACCCGTGTGGTCGTGATCGGCGGCGGTGTCGTCGGCTGTTCCGTGCTCTATCACCTGACCAAGCTGGGCTGGTCGGATGTCATGCTTGTGGAGCGCTCGGAATTGACCTCCGGCTCCACCTGGCACGCGGCGGGCGGGTTTCACACCCTCAACGGCGACACCAACATGGCGGCTCTTCAGGGCTATACGATCCGACTCTACAAGGAACTCGAAGAGATCACCGGCATGTCCTGCGGGCTGCATCACGTCGGCGGGGTCACGCTCGCGGACAATCGCGACCGCTTTGACATGCTCTTGGCCGAGCGCGCCAAGCATCGCTACATGGGCCTCGACACCCATATCGTGACACCTGAAGAAATCGCGAAAATCGCGCCGGTGACGAATATCGAGGGGATCATCGGCGGACTCTACGATCCGCTCGACGGCCATCTTGACCCCTCCGGCACCACCCATGCCTATGCCAAGGCCGCGCGCATGGGCGGGGCCAGCATCGAGACGCATTGCATGGTGAAAGAGACCAAGCAGCGCGCCGATGGTACCTGGGATGTGGTGACGGACAAGGGCACCATCCACACCGAGCATGTGGTCAACGCAGGCGGTCTTTGGGCGCGTGAAGTGGGGGCGATGGCGGGCGTCTACCTGCCGCTGCATCCAATGGAACATCAGTATATCGTCACCGACGAAATTCCCGAAATCTACACCCGCGACTCCGAGCACCCGCATGTGATGGACCCGGCCGGCGAAAGCTATCTGCGTCAAGAAGGGCGCGGGCTCTGTATCGGCTTCTATGAACAGCCCTGCAAGCCATGGGCAGTCGATGGCACGCCTTGGGATTTCGGTCATGAGCTTCTGCCCGACAACCTCGACAAGATCGAGGCCAGCATCGAATTCGCCTACCGCCGCTTTCCCGTGCTGGAAAAAGCGGGCGTCAAATCGGTCATCCATGGCCCCTTCACCTTTGCCCCCGATGGCAATCCGCTGGTCGGCCCCATTCCCGGCCTGCGCGGCTATTGGTCGGCCTGTGGTGTCATGGCGGGCTTCTCGCAGGGCGGCGGCGTGGGCCTCATGCTGGCGCAATGGATGATCCACGGCGAATGCGAACGCGACGTGACCGCGATGGATGTGGCGCGCTTTGGCGACTGGATCACGCCGGGTTATACACGCCCCAAGGTGATCGAGAACTATCAGAAACGCTTTTCTGTCTCATATCCGAACGAAGAACTGCCCGCCGCCCGTCCCTTCCGCCAAACGCCGATGTATGACGTGTTCGACAAAATGGGCGCGGTCTGGGGCGCGCAATATGGGCTGGAGGTGGTCAATTACTTCGCCATTGGTGACGAGCCGCGCTTTGAGACGCCGTCTTTCCGCCGCTCCAACGCCTGGGAGGCCACCGCACGCGAGGTCCGCGCCGTGCGCGAGGCCGTAGGCATCAACGAGGTGCACAATTTCGGCAAATACCTTGTCACAGGGCCGAATGCGCGCGCATGGCTTGATCGGATCATGGCGGGGCGCATCCCCAAACCGGGGCGCCTCTCGCTCACACCAATGCTCTCGCCCAAGGGACGCCTCTGGGGCGATTTCACAGTGTCTTGCCTCAATGACGAGACCTTTCAACTCACTGCTTCTTATGGCGCGCAGGCGGTGCATATGCGTTGGTTCGCCCAGAACGAGGCGGCGGGCGTGCGCGTCGAGAATATCTCGGACCGGCTCAACGGATTTCAGATCGCGGGCCCGCGCGCACGCGACGTGCTCATGGCCTGCACCCGTGACCCACTGGGCGAAATGCGCTTCATGGATGTGCGACACGCAACCGTCGGCATGGTCGATTGCCTCGTGCAGCGCGTCAGCTACACCGGTGATCTGGGCTATGAGATTTTCTGCGACCCTATGGCGCAACGCGCGCTCTGGGATGTGCTCTGGTCGACGGGGCAAGAGCACGGGATGAAACCCTTTGGGATGCGCGCGATGATGTCCCTGCGGCTTGATCGCTTCTTTGGCTCATGGCTCAACGAGTTTTCGCCCGATTACACCCCCGCCGAGACCGGCATGGACCGCTTCATCAGCTTTACCAAGAACGCCGATTTCATCGGACGCGCAGCGGCAGAGGCCGAGCGCGCCAAAGGGGCCACGCGCAAATTGGTGGCCTTCGAGGTGGATGCAATGGACGCTGATGTAAATGGATACGAACCCGTCTGGATCGGGGATGAGGTGCGCGGTTTTTGTACCTCGGGTGGCTATTCGCACCACGCGGGTAAATCCATCGCCTTGGCCCTCATACCGTCCGAGACAGCCCAAGCCGGGCTTGAAGCGGAAATCGAAATCCTCGGGCACAAACGCCCTGCAAGAATGCTCACCGAGGCGCTTTTTGACGTGGACGGCGAACGTATGCGCGGCTGAGACATAAGAAAGCCGGCGTCTGCTCAGCGGTGCAGACGCCGGTGTTTTAAGTATTCGCAGAACGTTGAAAAGTTCGCGTCAGTCTTCGCGCGCATCCGGATCAGGCTGCCCCACGCCGATGAACACGCGCTTGAGCGGCACGATCCAGACAAAACCAAGCCCTAAATAGATCAGCAATTCCACCCAGATTGACGGGCGATCCATCCAGTTCACAAGGCTGACCGCCACCACCACATATGCGGGCAAACCCACCAGCAATACCACTAATGACCAGCGTTTCCGGGCCTTGTAACTGAGTGGCATCGGTCCTCCTCAATCCGCGAAAGGGTCTGTCACGAGGATGGTGTCCTCGCGCTCGGGTGAGGTAGAAAGTAGCGCGACCGGGCAGTCGATCAACTCTTCGACACGGCGCACATATTTGATGGCCTCGGCGGGCAGATCGGCCCAACTGCGCGCACCCTCGGTCGACTGCGACCAACCGGGCAATTCCTCGTAAATCGGCTTGCAGCGCGCTTGGCTATCGGCCGCGGTCGGCAGGTAATCGAGCCGCGTGCCGTCTAGGTCATAACCCACGCAGATCTTCAACGTCTCGAACCCGTCCAGAACATCGAGCTTGGTCAGCGCGATCCCCGTAACCCCCGACGTGACACAGGTCTGCCGTACGAGACAGGCATCGAACCAGCCACAGCGGCGCTTGCGCCCCGTCACCGTCCCGAATTCATGCCCGCGCTCGCCAAGGCGTTGACCGTCCGTATCACTCAATTCGCTGGGAAACGGCCCCTCGCCCACCCGCGTGGTATAGGCCTTGACGATGCCCAGCACGTAATCAATCGCGCCCGGTCCAAGGCCCACGCCGGTGGCCGCCTGACCGGCGATCACATTGGACGAGGTAACAAAGGGATAAGTGCCGAAATCAATATCGAGAAGCGCCCCTTGCGCGCCCTCGAACAGAATCCGCTTGCCTGCGCGGCGCTGCTCGTTCAGCACCTTCCACACTGGGGCGGCATACGGCAGGATCTGTGGCGCAATCTCTTTCAACTGTGCAATCAGCACCTCACGATCGACCGGCACGATGCCAAGTCCACGCCGCAACGGATCGTGATGCTGAAGAGCGCGATCAACCCGCGCGATAAGCGTGGCCTCATCCGCCAGATCCGCCACCCGGACCGAACGACGCCCCACCTTGTCCTCATAGGCCGGCCCGATGCCGCGACCCGTGGTGCCAATCTTGGTGCCTTTGCTTGCCGCTTCTTCACGGGCGCGGTCCAACTCACCATGAATCGGCAGAATGAGCGGTGTATTCTCTGCGATCATCAAAGTCTCGGGCGTGATCGTTACCCCTTGCTCGCGGATCGAGGCAATCTCTTTGACCAGATGCCAGGGGTCCAGCACCACGCCATTGCCGATCACGCTCAGCTTGCCGCCTCGCACCACGCCCGAAGGCAGGGCATTGAGCTTGTAGACCTTGCCGTCGATCACAAGAGTATGGCCCGCGTTATGGCCACCTTGAAAGCGCGCGATCACATCGGCGCGTTCGCTCAGCCAATCGACGATCTTGCCTTTTCCCTCGTCTCCCCATTGGGCCCCGACGACGACGACATTTGCCATGATTTACCCCTCGGCATTTGGTCCAAACCGCGCGCCGGTATAACGGGGGGATGCGCCGGGTGAAACATCTAATTCACCTCAACCCCCAGAGTCACCCCTGCATTCCCCGAATTGGCAGTCAGTGGCCGATTGTCGGGTTGCGGGCGGGCGCAGAATTGCATAGATAGCGGCAGATCGAGACATAAGCATAGGCTCCCTCTTCCATGGAAAATGTCGTTCTGACCATCCATCTTCTTCTGGCACTCGCCCTCATCGGCGTGGTGCTGCTGCAACGCTCCGAAGGTGGCGGGCTTGGCATGGGTGGCGGCGGTGGCGGGGCCATGACGGGCCGCGCGGCAGCCACGGCGCTAGGCAAGATGACGTGGATTCTGGCGGCGGCCTTTATCGTGACCTCGATCACGCTGACAATCATCGCCGCACAGAATGCGGCCGGGGTCTCGGTTCTGGATCGTTTGACCGATGCGCCGCCCGCCGCTGAGACATCGACGCCCGCGCTGCCAGATGTCGAAACCCTGATGCCGCCATCCGCAGGCGATACGGCTCCCCTCACGCCGACAGCGGACTGACACAATTCTTTGAGGGCGCTTTGGGATTGCGCAACATCATCTAGCGGTTGGCTTGCGCAATCCTCGCGAATCCTGTAGAGGTTAAATCCCGTGGCAGGGTGGTCTTTGGGCCATCGCTGGGTTTTAGACCGTCCATAAAACACACGAGATCACGGGGGCCTCAACGCATGGCACGATATATTTTCATCACTGGCGGCGTTGTATCCTCGCTTGGCAAAGGACTAGCCTCGGCGGCGCTCGGGGCGTTGCTGCAGGCACGCGGGTTCTCGGTGCGGCTGCGCAAGCTTGATCCCTATCTCAACGTCGATCCCGGGACGATGTCACCATTTGAACATGGCGAGGTGTTCGTGACCGATGATGGGGCCGAAACCGATCTCGATCTTGGCCATTACGAGCGCTTCACCGGAGTTCCCGCGCGGATTACCGACTCGGTCAGTTCGGGGCGCATCTATTCCAACGTGTTGGAAAAGGAGCGGCGCGGCGACTATCTGGGCAAGACCATTCAGGTCGTCCCGCATGTCACCAATGAAATCAAGGAGTTCCTGAGCATTGGCGAAGATGAGGTCGATTTCATGCTCTGTGAAATCGGCGGCACCGTGGGCGATATCGAGGGGCTGCCGTTCTTTGAGGCGATCCGCCAGTTCAGCCATGATCGCCCGCGCGGACAGTGCATCTTCATGCATCTCACCCTTCTGCCCTATCTCGCCGCCAGTGGCGAGTTGAAGACAAAGCCCACGCAACACAGCGTCAAGGAACTCCAAAGCATCGGCATCGCCCCCGACATCCTCGTGTGCCGCTCCGAACAACCGATCCCGGACAAGGAGCGCGAGAAAATCGCCCTCTTCTGCAATGTCCGCAAAGAACATGTTGTCGCGGCCTATGATCTCAAGTCGATTTACGAGGCGCCGTTGGCCTATCACCGCGAGGGGCTGGATCAGGCCGTGCTCGATGTGTTTCAGATCAGCCCCGCGCCCAAACCCGACCTGACAGTGTGGCTCGATGTCGTGGATCGTATCCAAAATACCGATGGCGCGGTCAATATCGCCATCGTCGGGAAATACGTTCAGCTTGAGGATGCCTATAAGTCGATCAAGGAGGCGCTCATTCACGGCGGCATGGCCAACCGGGTCAAGGTCAACGTGGAATGGGTCGATGCCGAGATTTTCG
>NZ_CAXAUM010000029.1:0-21640 GCF_963972555.1 uncultured Roseovarius sp. | reverse complement strand
CCATGATCTCCATCGGCTTGCCCGCCTCAACAGCAACCGCCGCTCGTGTGCGCATTCAGTCTGCCCTCCCTTGCACCCCGGAGGATACAACCTTTAGGCGATTTGATCTCAGAAATTCATATCAAACCGGCCTGTTTCATCCTGTGACAATATGTGCCAAGATCGCGCCAGAACTCAGTAAGACCTTAGTCGTAGAGGACGAGATGAGACCAGTTTTTACAGCTTTAGCCATTGTTTTTACAGGAATATCTCCAGTTTTCGCCGCAGGGTCCCACGATCCCGACTGGCCCTGTATCCAGCGCCGCGTCGATACACTTTCTGCGGCGGTCATGTGGCCCAATCCGCCTGAGAATCAGGACACCGCGCCGGTTCTCTCGCCCGAGGCCGCGCGGCTTGCAGAACTGCTCGCGCTGCGCCGTCTCACTCTGGAAGAGGCCGAATCAGCGGTTCTTGCCAGCGCTAATCTGGCTGGCGACGACTACACCGCGATCTTCCTAGACGTGTTTGAACGGCTCAATCAACGCCGGACCGAGGTTATGGATGGCATCATCCGCTACGCCCGCAATCAGGCCCGCATGGCCCAGGAAATCGACGCGCTGCGCGTCGAAATTGCCGATCTTTCCAAGGCCGAGAGTCCCGATTTCGACCGCATCGACCAGTTGGAAGAGGACCTCGACTGGCGCGCGCGCGTGTTCGACGACCGCCGCCGCTCGCTGACCTATGCCTGCGAAACGCCGGTTCTGCTGGAAAAACGGCTCTATGCTCTGGCACAGATTCTGGCGGCGCGCGTCACCGAGTAAGGTGCGTCATTCCCATTCCAGCTCTGTAAAAGCCGCCGTCACATTGCGTGGGTGGAAAAGATCAAAGAGTGCCCAGCGCCCGGCCTCACCTTGGCCGACCGTCTCGATTGCGTCGCCCAGCCGCAGCCCCTGCGATACCGCCGCCCGCGTCTCATCACGCAAGACCTCCAGATAGCGTTGCAAATCAGCGGTCCCCTCTGGCCATTCCAGCACCGGCCCACCATGCCCCGGCACAATGCGCGCAGGCGCAGGCGTGCCCAGCGCCTCAAGCACGCGCAACCAGCCCAGAACCGATCCATCAAGCGCAGGGCTGTGATCGTGAAAAACCAGATCCCCGGTAAAGAGCGTGCCCGTCTGCCTGTCGAACACCGTCACATCGCTCTCGCTATGTGCCGTTTCCCAGGCCACGAGATCGAGCACCCGCCCCCCCAGATCAATCTCGGCCCGGTCCGCAACCCCCTCGCCCACCGTCGGGACCCGACTGCCGATGAATCCAGCCCCCATCAGACGGGCAAAGCTGGTCTCATAGGTTTCGGCCCGCGCCGCCAGCGCCTGCCCCAGCTTGCGATGCCCGACGATCTGCCCGCCCGCCTCGACCATCACCGCAGCCCCCATCACGTGATCAGGGTGCATATGCGTGAGGATCAGATGCGAGATCGGCTTGTCCGTGACCTGTCGCACGGCCAGATAGACCGCCTCACCCACCGCACGGCTGCCCCCCGCGTCAATTACCGCGACGCTCTCGTCCCCGATAATGAACCCGATATTGGCCACATCGCCCAGATTGTCCGGCGTCACATCTTGCACATGCCCACGATGCACATAAACGCCCGGCGCGGCCTCCTCGAACGCCATCCCGCTAATGGGCCTCTCCACACAGTCAAACGGCCCCGCCAAGAGCGCATCGCCCCAATCCGGCGCGATCTCTTCGGCCCGCGCCACGGCCTGTGTGCAATCCACCGCGCTCACTGGCAAGAGCCGTGTCTCACAGGTCTCGGGACTGGCCACCATACAGAGACTCAACACGATCTCGAACATCTCTGACCCCTCGCAACACTGCTACCAAAGGTTGATACAATCTGCGCCCGATCCGTGATACTGTCCAAAGGTGCGAGTATGCCCGATCCGGAGGCCCCGATGACCCGATTTCCCCTGACCGCCCTTTGCCTGAGCCTCACACTCGGCACCGCCGCAATGGCCGAAGAGCCGCGCAATCCGCTGCAAGACGGCGAGACATGGGAGTATCTGCGCGAGGATATTCTGGACACGTCCAAGGCACTCACTCCCGGTGCGATCTTAGCCGTTGATGCCCCCTACCGCGCCCATGACGCGGCCACCGTGCCCGTGGTCGTCACCCAAACCGATCCGAGCGCGGGGCCGATCACCAAACTCAAGATCGTGGTCGATGAAAACCCGGCCCCGCTTGCTGCAGAAATCACCTTTGGTCCAGCCATGGCCCCGCTCAGCTTTGAAACGCGGGTGCGGGTCAATTCCTATTCCAACCTGCGCGTCATCGCCGAAACCGCCAGCGCCAGCTATGTCGACGGGCGTTTCGTCAAGGCCGCCGGGGGATGCGCCGCCCCCGCCACCCGCGATCCAGAGGTGGCGCTGGCCCATATGGGCGAAATGCGCCTGCGCCATTTCGATACCGCCCCGGTTCAGATCGGCAGCCGCCGCGATGCGCAATTGATGGTTCGTCACCCCAATTACTCGGGCCTGCAACGCGATCAGATCACCCAACTTTTCGTGCCCGCGCATTTCATTCAGGACCTGACTGTCTGGCAGGGCGACGAGATGCTCTTTTCCCTAACGGGCGGCATTTCGATTTCCGAGGACCCGGTGTTCCGCTTTAGTTACACCGACAACGGCACGCCCGATTTGCGCATCCGAGCTGAGGATACGGACGGCAATGTCTTTGAAGAGGTGCTGCCGAAGGCCAGCGCCTCGTGATCCGCTTCACTTGAAACAGACGATTTCGGCCTCTGCCTGCGCGCGCCGCAGCTCGGCTACGATGCCTTCGCTCACCGGCCCCGCCTTGAACATCGACATCCGTTCACCGCTGCCCTGCCGGAGCGCGAGCACGGTCTCTGCCGACACATAATCCTTGTAGGGCAGGATCGCGGCAATTTCGTCGATGGAACAGGCACAGCGCCGCAGCATCTCGCGCGTGTTTCCATTCGCCGCCATGCAGCCGAAGACATAATCCGCGCGCGCCTCGGTCGGGTAATCGTTGAGTTGCTCGGCCACGCTCTGCGCCAGACCCGTGCCGGGCAAGAGAAAAAGCAGAACCGCCAGCCGCCTCATTCCTTCGCCTCCATCAAACGAAGAGTCGATGCAAAATAGCGCCCGCCGCTCTCGCGCTCGGGCGTCTCGGCACGCATCGAGTGATACCAGCCGGGCACCTTACCTGAAACATCAAAGACCACCCGCAACGCCGCAAAGGGGCCAAGCCGCGCGGCATTCTGATCGTCCACGAACGGGGCCAGCACCACCTCTTGCGCGGCATGGCTTTGCCCTGCCCACATCACCTGCACCGGGCTGATCCCCTCTGGGGCCAGCAGCGACTCCTTGATGCGATTGCGGATGTAAAACGTGCTGCCCCCAGTAGCCTGCGCCAGATCGCGCACCAGCCGTTCGAGAAAGAACATTGCCATAGGATTGCCAACGCCCGCGTCAAACCCCGCCACCGACTGTTGGCCCTTCTGCAGCACCCGCATCAGCCGCGCAGTGCCACCCTCTTCGATCCGCAGATCATAGGCTTGCGCGCCCTGCGTCTCGGGCGGTGCGGCCTCGTTCACTGTCTCGCTCTGATACTGCAAGGCATCGCCCGGCGCGAACTCTGCCAATGTGCCCGTACGAAAGATGAGGTCATAGCCCTCATGCGCCGTGCCTGCAGCAACCGGAGCCGCCGCCAACATCGCCCCCAGAACAGCGCCCGCGACTGCGCGCTTCAAGCGCGCGTTCTTGCCCCGCCAAGAGGCTGACAGGACCAGCGCGCGATGCGCCAGCGTGGATGCGTTGCCGCCCATTTGCTCAACTCCGGTATTGCCTCTGCCATACAGCCTTGCGTTGTTCGGTCCGTGTATTGGAACGCCCGTTCCTCACATATCTCTGGCTGACGCGCCAGACAGGCCACAAACAACAGCTCGATCATGATCCATCTCCTGCATTCTGACGACCCCGCCGCCTCATGCCAGATATGGGCTCAGTTTCCCTCAGGTCCAGCCTAGGACACAAGCCCCTCATCCCATGATTGCACTAAAGTCGTAGAGCTCTACGACCATGGTGAAGTTGACATGCGAGGGATCGGAATATCTAATCCAACTATCGACCACATCTATGAGGAGGATAGACTATGGCATGGAGCAAGCCGGTTCTGCGTGAACTGAACTGCGGAATGGAAATCAACATGTATGGCCCCGCCGAAGAAGGTGACGGCGTCCTGTTCTGAAATATCCCGACCGGTCGCAGCGAGGTAACAGGTGTTCAAGGCTCTGATACTGGGTGCTGCGGCCGGCGGTGGCCTGCCACAATGGAATTGTGGCTGCGAGAATTGCAATCTCGCCCGCGCGGGGCACATTCCCGCCTCCACCCAATCGTCACTGGCCGTCACGATGGACGGGGCCTCTTGGGTGATCCTCAACGCCTCTCCCGATATCCGCGCGCAACTCTCTGCCAATCCGGCGCTGCATCCGCGCAGCCTGCGGGACACGCCCATTGCGGGCGTGCTGCTGACGAATGGCGATATAGACCATGTGGCGGGGCTGCTCAGCCTGAGGGAACAACAGCCCTTCACCCTCTACGCCACCGGCGAAATTCACAGCGTTCTGGCCGCCAACCCCTTGATGCAGGCCGTTGATCCCGCTCGCGTTCCGCGTGTGCCCATAGCACTCGATCAGCCTGTGACGCTGCTGCCCGGCCTCACCGCCACGCTCTTTGCCGTTCCCGGCAAGGTGCCGCTCTACATGGAGGGCGAGACCGTGCAAACCGATCTTGAGGGCGAGCAAACCACCGGCGTGCATCTTCAGGCCGCTGGACGCCATATATTCTACATTCCGGGCTGCGCCGCCGTCACCGACAGCCTCGCCACACGGCTACGCGGGGCCGACATGGTGTTTTTCGACGGCACGCTCTGGTGCGACGACGAAATGATTGCAATGGGCCTCAGCCAAAAAACCGGACGCCGTATGGGCCATATCTCGATGAGCGGGCCGGACGGCTCTATCGCCGCCTTGCACGATCTGGGCATCGGGCGCAAAATCTACATCCATATGAACAACTCAAACCCTGTCCTGCGCCCCGATGCCCCGGAACGCGCCGAGGCCGAATCGTCTGGCTGGATCATCGGACAGGATGGCATGGAGATCACGCTATGACCGCCACCCGCGATGCCTTTGAAGCCCGCCTGCGCCAGATCGGGGCAGAGCGTTATCATGACCGCCACCCGTTCCACCACATGCTTCATGGCGGCCAATGCACCCCCGATCAGGTCCGGGCCTGGGTCATCAACCGCTATTATTACCAATCCCGGATCCCGATGAAGGACGCGGCCTTTCTCAGCCGGGTCGAGGACCCCGATCTGCGCCGCATCTGGCGCTCGCGGATCGAGGATCACGACGGCACCGCCGAGAATGAAGGCGGGATTCGCCGTTGGCTGCGGCTGGCGCAGGCCGTAGGGCTCGATCCCGACTATGTGGCCTCCGCCCAAGGCGTGCTGCCCACCACCCGCTTTGCCGTCGATGCCTATGTCGCCTTTGTCCGCGAGAAGCCGTTGCTCGAGGCTGTTGCTGCCTCGCTAACAGAACTTTTCGCGCCCAAGATTCACGCCGAGCGGATCGAGGGCCTATTGGCCAACTACGCCTTTGCCGATGACAGCAGCCTTGCCTATTTCCGCAATCGCCTGAAAGAGGCACCCAAGGATGTGGCCTTTGGCCTCAAATGGGTGCTCGACCGCGCCGACACGTCCGAGAAACAGGATGCAGCCGCTGCCGCTCTGACCTTCAAGACCGATGTGCTCTGGTCGCAGCTTGACGCGCTCTATTCCGCCTATGTCACCCCGGCCCGTATCCCGCCCGGCGCATGGCAACCCGGTGAGGGGCTCTTGGCCAAAGGCGCGGCATGACCCCTGACGCGATCCCCCATCTGCCGCGCGGCGTGCGCCTGCATTATGACCGCGTGCGCAAGGATTGGGTGCTCTTGGCCCCAGAACGCGCCGTGCGGCTTGACCCCATCGGTCACGCGATTCTCAGCCGGGTGGACGGGGTGCAGAGCTTTGGCGCGCTCACCGCCGATCTCGCCGCGACCTTCAACGCCCCGCTCGACGCTGTCACCCGCGACAGCGCGGAATTCTTGGCAGGTTTGGCCGAGCGTCGTTTTCTGGAGGTGCGCTGACATGGCCAATCCCCCCATCGCCATGCTGGCGGAACTTACGCATCGCTGCCCGCTCTCGTGCCCCTATTGCTCCAACCCGGTGGAACTGACAGCTCGGGAAACGGAACTCAGCACGCCCGAATGGGTCTCTGTATTCCAGCAGGCCGCCGATCTGGGCGTGCTGCAACTCCACCTTTCGGGGGGCGAACCCGCCTCGCGCCGCGATCTGGAGGAATTGGTCAAGGCCGCCCGTGACGCAGGGCTCTATACCAATCTCATCACTTCCGGCATTGGCCTGACCGAAAAACGACTGGCCGCGCTCGACGCCGCCGGGCTGGACCATATCCAGCTCTCACTCCAAGGCACCGATGCCGAGATGGCCGACCGCATCGGCGGCTACAAGGGCGGGTTCACGCGCAAGATGCAGGTTGCTCAATGGATCGCCGCCATCGGCTTTCCTCTCACGCTCAATTTCGTCATGCATCGCGGCAACATGCACCAACTGCCCCGCGCGATCAAAATGGCGCAGGAGATGGGCGCACGTCGGATCGAGGTGGCGACAGTGCAGTTTCACGGCTGGGCCATGCTCAATCGCGGCGCGCTCATGCCCGACCGCGAACAGGCGCGAGAGGCCAGTCGCATCGTCGCCGAGGCGCGCGCCGCCCTCAAGGGGCGTCTGGTGATCGACTATGTGCCCGCCGATTATCACGCCGACTACCCCAAGACCTGCATGGGCGGTTGGGCCACCACCGGCCTTAACGTGGCCCCCGATGGGCTGGTGCTGCCCTGCCACGCGGCGCAAACCATCAAGACGCTGACCTTCGACAATGTCCGCAATCGGCCCTTGGCCGAAATCTGGCATGAGGGGGCCGCCTTCAACGCCTTTCGCGGCACCGACTGGATGCAGGAACCCTGCCGCTCCTGCGAACGCAAGACGATTGATTTCGGCGGCTGCCGCTGTCAGGCGATGGCGATTGCGGGCGATCCGGCGGCGACCGATCCGGTCTGCATCAAATCTCCGCATCACGCCCGGATGCGCGCCTTGGCCGAGGATTTCGCGGGCCAGTCCGACGCGGACCTCACATGGCGGGTGATGGAGAAAACACCGGGCTAAGCAGCCTACCTAACGCGATTGCTCGTGCTCAAACCTCTGTTTGGCAATCGCCTCGTTGCGATCGGCCTTTTGTTGATCCGCCAGAGCCTTTTCCACATAGTTGAGGTGATCGTTCACCGCCGCCCGCGCGGCCTCGGGATCGCGCGCTTGTATGGCGGCATTGATGGCCCGGTGCTGATCCAAGAGCGCGCCGCGCGTGGTGCGCTGTTTGAACATCACCTGCCGGTTATAAAAAACGCCCTCGCGCAGCAATTGGAACATCGAACGCATCATATGCAGCATGATGACATTATGGCTGGCCTCGATGATCGCCATATGAAACTCGGCATCAAGCCGCGCCTCATCTGCCGGGTTGGTTTTCTTGTGGGCCGCTTCCATTTTATCCATCAGTGTCTGGATCACCTGCAAGTCGGTGTCCGATGCGAGACGCGCCGCACGACAGGCCGCCAGCCCCTCTAGATCACGGCGAAAGCCGATATAATCGAACACCGCCTCGTCATGTTCGGCAAAGAGCCGGATAAGCGCATCGGAAAAGGCGCTGCCCAGAACATCGGCCACATAGATGCCCGCACCCGCACGTGCGCTCAAAAGGCCCTTGTCCTGCAACTCTGCCACCGCTTCGCGCAGCGAGGGGCGCGACACCCCCAACTTCTCGGCCAGATCACGCTCGGCGGGCAGACGCTCGCCGGGGCGCAGGATGCCTTGCAGGATGAGCTTTTCGATTTGCCGCGTCACGGCAGTCGAGAGTTTTTCGGGGGTAACTTTCTGAAATGGCATGCGCGCGCCCTTGCTGAATTGGTCAGATCATATGACCGCATCGAAAGGGCGGCAAGCCTGTGCTTTGGTCTCAGGGTCGAAGGAAAAAGGGCGAGGGTGCCATCACGCCCCCAACACCCACTTACCCACCTGCGACGGAAAGAACGCCTCGACCGCCGCTGTGGCGATCACCAGCGTTTCGCCGCTGCCCGGATCGGTCACATTCTGCCCGCCAAACACCACCTGCACGGTCGCGCGCCCACGCGGCAAACCAGCCTTCAGCACCTCGGGATCAACGCGCTCCGGCTCTTGCACGCCGACCGTCACCTTGACCTCCATGTCGTGATGATCGAGTGGCGTGTTTAAAAACATCGGGATCGTTGAATGGCGGATCGCATCCTCGATCGCGCGCACAGCGGCCTTTTGGTAATCCATTCCATGCAGGTCATTACCCATCCCCATCTCAATGATGAACCGCTCTGCGCTCATGCCCGTGCCTCCATGTCGAACGAGACCGAGATGCAAGCATTGGCGATCACCGTGGGTTTGCCCACGGGGCGCGGAATGTCCAATCCGCCCCGCGCCACCTGCACGCTCACCTGCCCATACGGGAAAATCGCGCGCAACACTTCGACATCCACCTTCTCTGGCGATTGCACGGCAATATCGAGATCAATCAGCATGTCGCCTTTATCGAACCCAAACAACTCGGCCAGATTGATCGAATTGTGCCACAGCGCATCGCGCACTGCGCGCGCCGCCGCCTCGGTGTAGTCTTGCCGCCGCAGCGACGTGCCCATGCCGAATTCAGTCAGCAATCTTGTCCGCGCCATGGCTCAGAACTCCACCCCGATCTGCGCCTTGATACCGGACCGGAACGGATGCTTGATCAACTCCATTTCCGTGACCAGATCGGCAATCTCGATCAACTCGTCCTTGGCATTGCGCCCGGTCAGCACGACATGCGTCATATGCGGCTTTTCCTCGGCCAGGAATTGCACCACCTCGTTGATGTCCAAGTAATCATACCGTAGCGCGATATTGATCTCATCAAGCAGGACCATCTTGTTGGCCTCATCGCGGATCAACTCCTTGGCCTTGGCCCAGGCCGCCTGCGCCATTTCCGTGTCGCGAGTGCGATCCTGCGTTTCCCAGGTGAACCCCTCGCCCATGGTATGAAAGGCGCAGGCATCAGAGAATTTCGACAGGATCAGGTCCCGCTCGCCGGTGCTCATGCCACCCTTGATGAATTGCACCACGGCGCAGGGCATGTCGTGGGCAATGCAGCGAAAGATCATGCCGAATGCCGCCGAGGATTTGCCCTTGCCCTTACCGGTATGAACGATGATCAGCCCTTTTTCATCGGTCTTGGTGGCCATGATCTTGTCGCGGGCGGCCTTTTTCTTGGCCATCTTCATCGCGTGGCGTTCTGGATCTTCGGTCATGTCAGGCTCCTGCCGGGGTCTCGGGACCGGCAGAATGTCGCAGACCCAAGGTTAGGCGCAAGCCCTTTCTGCAAATGTCAGATTCGGTTCAAAACCAGCGCGACCCAGAGCGCAAAGGTGCTGATCGTACTCTGCCGATAGAGACCCAAGCGCCACAAGCGCGCCAACCGAGCCGGCATCGGCCCCCGGCGCATGGCGACGAACTCGGCCAGAATCTCTTGATTTTCCGGCGTCAGATACTCTTCCAAGCGCGATAGCGCGGCGATGTTGACCTCGTTCCAGTCTCGAAAATGCCCCTCCAGCAATTGCCGGATGCGCCGCAGCCGCGCCAACCGCGTATCGTTCGAGCCGATCTGGTTCACATCATGCTGCCGATAGAGCAGCGTGGGCGTATCGTCATGCACCACGCGCCCGCCAGCACCGGTAATGAGCTGATAGACCCACCAGTCATGCACCACGACCCGCTCGATCTTTTGTGCGGCCTCCTCGACCAGCCGCGTCGCCGCCGGATTGAGCAGGATGGTGTTGCCCGAGGCCACATTCTGCACCAAGGCATTGCGAAAGGACGGCGGTCGCGGCCTCGCCGCCGACAATCGCCGCTGGCCCAAGGCTGTATCCGTGATCCAGCTCCGGCTGCAATAGAGCGACGGGCGCGGATCTTCCGAGTCTCCCAGCGTGGCAATCCCGCGCGACAGCTTGTCGGGCAACCATACATCGTCCTGATCGCAAAACGCCATCCAATGCCCGGCGGGCGCAATTTCGGGTGTCCGCCGGATGAGAGAGAGAAAATTACCCGCTGCCCCGGCCCCCGGTCCGCTTAGGCAAATGGCTGGATGCGCGGCAGCAAATTCCCCTAGAATATCGCGACTCTTATCTTTGGACCCATCATCGCTGGCCAGTACTTGCCAGCTTTGGTGCTCCTGCGCGGCGATACTTTGCAGCTGATCGGACAGGAAATCTCCGCCATTGTAAACGGCGAGCAGTATTACGACATGCGGTGCCTGAAGACCATCCATACCTCAGGCCTTGGCCCGGCCACCATGCAGCAGCCGTTTGAGATAGGCACCATAATCGGTTTTCTTGAAGAGCTCGACACGCGCCTCCAGCGCCGCCGCGTCAATCCAGCCCTTGCCATAGGCGATTTCTTCGGGGCAACCTACCTGCTGCCCCTGCCGCTGTTCCAGCGTGCGCACGAAATTCCCCGCATCGAGCAGGCTCGCATGCGTGCCGGTATCCAGCCACGCATAGCCCCGCCCCATCATCTCGACCGAGAGCAGACCGTCGCACAAATACATCTCCAGAAGCGCCGTGATCTCGAGCTCACCTCGTGGCGAGGGCCGCACCGCGCGCGCGCGCTCGGGCGCTGTGCCATCGAGGAAATAGAGACCCGTCACTGCGAAATCGGACTTCGGCTCTTCCGGCTTTTCTACGATCGACACCGCCCGTCCCGAACTATCAAACTCGACCACACCATAGCGCTCGGGATCGGCCACGCGATAGCCAAAGACGGTGCCACCCGTTTCTTGCTGCGCGGCCTTCTCCAATTGCTGCGGCAACCCGTGGCCGTAAAAGATATTGTCCCCCAGCACGAGCGCCGAGGCCTGCCCGTCCAAAAACCCTTCCGCCAGCAGATAGGCCTGCGCCAGCCCATCCGGCGATGGCTGCACGATATACTCGAACATCAGCCCCCATTGGCTGCCATCGCCCAAGAGTCGCTGAAACTGTGCCTGATCCTGCGGCGTGGTTATGATCGCAATTTCGCGGATACCCGCCAACATCAGCGCCGTCAGCGGATAATAGATCATCGGCTTGTCATAGACCGGCAAGAGTTGCTTGCTCAGTCCCATGGTGATCGGATAGAGCCGCGTGCCCGATCCGCCCGCCAATACGATCCCCTTGCGTGCCGTGGTCATGCGTGCTCCAGTTCTTGCAGGACGCGGGCCAGCCCCGCCCGCCAATCGGGTCGCCCGATACCAAACTCTGCCTCAAGTGATCCACAATCAAGCCGGGAATTCTGCGGGCGCACGGCAGGGGTCGGATAACCGCTGGTGGGGATACCTGTCACAACTGTCGCCCGTCCGGCTTGGGCGAAAATCTCTCGCGCGAAATCGGCCCAGCTTGCGTCTGGCGCGCCGCTGAAATGATAAAGCCCCCCAGCATGGCCCGCGACCATCGCCCGCCCCATGGTCAAGAGCGCCGCCGCGATATCCGCCGCCGGGGTCGGCCCGCCGATCTGATCCTCGACCACGCTCAGCGCCTCGCGGGTTTCCGACAGGCGCAGCATCGTCTTGACGAAATTGTTGCCATGCGCCGAAAACACCCAAGAGGTGCGCAGGATCGCGCTCTGACCACCTGCGGCGCGCACGGCCTCTTCGCCCACCAGTTTGGAGCGGCCATAGGCATTGCAGGGGGCGACCGGATCGGTCGGCCTGCGCGGTACCACGCCACCTCCGTCGAATACGTAATCGGTCGAAACGTGGCAAAACGGGATACCCAGATCGGCACAAGCCCGTGCCATCGCGCCCGGAGCGCCCCCGTTGATGGCCGTGGCCAAATCCTCTTCGGTCTCGGCGCGGTCCACTGCGGTATAGGCGGCGGCATTGATCACCAGATCGGGCGCGTGGGCGTAGATCGCGGCGGCGCACACTTCGGGTCGCGCCAGATCCGCCGCCTCGCGGCTCAGCGCCGTAACCTCGGCCAGCCTCAGCAATTCGGTGGCCACCTGACCGCTGCGCCCGAATACCAGTATCTTCATCCTGCTCATTCCGACCCGGCTCAGCCGGTCCCCAATCGCTTGCCCACACCTTCACGCGCCAAAAGCGCCTGCCACCACTGTTCATTCTCCAGATACCACCGCACCGTGCGCTGCAACCCCTCGTCCACCGTCACAGATGGCCGCCAGCCCAATTCCCGCCGGATGCGCGCGGGATCAATCGCATAGCGCGCATCATGCCCCGGACGATCCGCGACAAAGCTGATCTGCGCGGCATAGGATTGCCCATCGTCGCGCGGGGCCAGTTCATCCAGAACCGCGCAGAGTCTATGCACCAACTCCAGATTGCTCAGCTCATTCTCGCCGCCGATGTTATAGGACCGTCCCGGCACGCCCCGCTCGAGTACGGTCAAGAGCGCCTCGGCGTGATCCTCGACATAGAGCCAGTCCCGCACGTTCGACCCATCGCCGTAAATCGGCAAGGGCTTGCCCGCCAAGGCGTTGAGAATGATCACCGGGACCAGCTTTTCGGGGAAATGGAACGGCCCGTAATTGTTCGAGCAATTGGTGATCAGAATGGGCAAACCATAGGTCTCGTGCCAGGCCCGCACCAGATGATCCGACGCCGCCTTGGACGCCGAATAGGGACTACGCGGATCATAGGGCGTGTCTTCGGTGAACTTCACCGATGGATCGGCGGGCAAAGAGCCATAGACCTCATCGGTCGAAATATGCTGAAAGCGAAACGTCTCGGGCCTACCTTGCGCCTGCCAATACCCGCGCGCGGCCTCCAAGAGATTGTAGGTACCGGTGATATTGGTCTCTACAAAGGTGCCGGGGCCATCAATCGAGCGGTCCACATGGCTCTCTGCCGCCAGATGCAACACCACGTCGGGCATATGGTCGGCAAACACTCGGGCCATGGCGGACCGATCCCGAATATCGGCTTGCACAAATGTATAACGCGGGCTATCCGCCACGCTCGCCACATTCTCGAGACAGGCCGCATAGGTCAGCGCATCAAGGTTGATCACCTCATGCCCTCGCGCCACCGCCAGCCGCACCACCGCCGACCCGATGAACCCGGCCCCACCGGTGATCAAGAGCCTCATGCCGCCGCCTCATACACAAAGGGGCTCTCGAAATCGCGCAAGAGCGGTGCCTTGGCATCCTTGGCGCTCAGCATTGCCGATGCCGGGTCAATCCCCCAATCAATACCAATCTCGGGATCGTCGAACCGCACCGCACCATCGCAGTCCGGAGCGTAGTAATCCGAACATTTATAGATGATCTCGGTCTTTGGCGCACGGGTCACAAAGCCATGCAGGAACCCCGCAGGAATCAGCAATTGACGCCCATTCTCGAAACTCAATTCAACCCCCACCCATTGCCCGTAGGTCGGGCTGCCGCGCCGGATATCCACCGCCACATCATAGAGCGCACCCCGCCCGCAGCGCACCAGCTTGGCTTGTGCATGTGGCGGCGACTGAAAATGCAGCCCCCGCACCGTGCCCACCTGTTCCGAGAGCGAATGATTGTCCTGCACGAAATCAATGGCGATCCCGGCCTCTTCCATCCGCCGCCGATTCCAACTTTCGCTGAAGAATCCGCGCGCATCGCCATGACGTGCAGGCGTAAGGATTACCACGCCGGCTAAGGAGGTCTGTTCAATCTGCATGCCTTGCTCGTAGTCCCTCATGCGGCGCTAGGCAATTGCCTCACTGCGCCTCTATCTCTTACATTATGCCTCACACCTTCTGGCAAATCGCCGCGTTTTTGGCCAGTCTCAATGTCCAAGTGACCCGTATCTAACCACTCCCCGCGGTCGCCCCTGGTGTCAAAAGCCGCCGAAACAGGGCCTCTAGATGCGCCGATGCACCGGTGTGCACGTCAACGTCACGCATCAGCACCCCTACCTGTGCCTCGAAATCCGCGTAATGCTGCGTCGTGGCCCAGATCGAAAACAGCAGGTGGCGTGGATCGACCGGTGCCAGCTTGCCCTGTCGAACCCACCCATCGATCACCGCCGCCGTCTGATCAACCAATGGCTTCAGCACGCTCTCCAAATGCGGCCCCATGCGTGGCGCGCCTTGCAGGATTTCATTGGCAAACAATCGGCTCTCGCGCGGCAGATCACGCGACATCTCCAGTTTGCGGACCACATACCCCATCAACTCTTCCAGCGGTTCGCCCTGCGGATCAATCGCGCGAAGCGGGGCCAACCAGGCATCCAGCAACTGATTGAGCAAGGTGACGTGGATCTCTTCCTTGCCTTCGAAATAATAGAGAATGTTGGGCTTGCTCAGCCCCGCCTCTGCCGCGATCTGGTCCAGCGTGGCGCCGCGAAAGCCGTGGGTCGAAAACACCTCGAGCGCCGCCTCGAGAATCCGCTTGCGGTTGCGCAATTGAATCCGGCTAGGTTTGCGACCGGCTTGCGCGGCGGGGGCTTGCGGCATCCTCTTCCTTTCCATGCGGGGCGCATTTTTCATCGCCCCGCGTTCCAGCTTAGCCAGATCGCGGCTCAGGCCCAAGACGAATCTTGACAGCGTGCATGACCCACGCAATCGTAAGTTTACCAAATGGTAAAAAAGCGAGCAATCCCATGGCGGCACCCGGCGAAAACCTCAAGATCAACAGCACCCGGCTCTGGGACAGCCTGATGGACATGGCCAAGATTGGCCCTGGCATTGCAGGCGGCAACAATCGCCAGACCCTGACGGACGAGGATGCCGAGGGGCGCGCACTCTTTCAATCCTGGTGCGAGGCGGCGGGTCTGACCATGGGCGTTGATGAGATGGGCAATATGTTCGCCCGCCGCGAGGGCACAGACCCCGAGGCGCTGCCAGTCTATGTCGGCAGCCATCTCGACACACAACCCACGGGCGGCAAATACGACGGTGTGCTGGGCGTGCTGGCGGGGCTCGAAATCATCCGCACCCTCAACGACCTGGACATCAAGACCAAACACCCCATCGTCGTCACCAACTGGACGAATGAAGAGGGCACCCGTTTTGCCCCCGCCATGCTTGCTTCAGGCGTGTTCGCTGGCGTGCTGGACCGCGATTGGGCCTACGGACGGGTCGATGCCAAGGGCAAACGCTTTGGCGACGAGCTCGAGCGGATTGGCTGGAAAGGCCCGGAAAAGGTCGGCGCCCGCAAGATGCACGCCTTCTTTGAATTGCACATCGAACAGGGCCCGATCCTTGAGGCCGAGGGCAAGCAGATCGGCGTTGTCACCCATGGCCAGGGGTTGCGCTGGATCGAGTGCACGATCACGGGCAAGGGGCAACACACCGGCTCGACCCCGATGTATATGCGCCGCAATGCCGGGCGGGGATTGGCACGGGTCACGGAACTCGTCCATGAAATCGCCCTGCAATATCAACCGAACGCCGTGGGAGCGATCGGTCATATCGACGTCTACCCCAACAGCCGCAACATCATCCCCGAGAAGGTGGTGTTCACCGTCGATTTCCGCTCTCATATCCTTGAGACACTCGAGGCAATGGCCGACGAACTCATGACAACCGCCCCCGGCCTCTGTGCCGATGTAGGTGTGAAATTCACCGCCGAAGTGGTTGGCGCCTTCGATCCCCCCGCCTTTGACGAGACCCTTACCGCCCGTGTGCGCGACGCCGCCGACCGGCTGGGCTATAGCCATATGGACATCGTTTCAGGCGCAGGCCACGATGCCTGCTGGATCAACAAGGTCTATCCCACCACCATGGTCATGTGCCCCTGCAAGGACGGTCTCAGCCATAACGAGGCCGAGGAAATAACCCCCGACTGGGCGCGCGCTGGCACCGATGTGCTCTTGCACGCCGTGCTGGAAACGGCGGAGGTGGTGAAATGATTGGGGGCCAGCCCCCAAACCCCCGAGGTACTTGGAGCCAGATGAAGACGCGGTCGAAAGCAGGACAAGGAGACCCCCAATGACCACCAAAGTCATCAAGAACGGCACCGTCGTCACCGCCGACCGGACATGGAAGGCCGATGTGCTGATCGAGGGCGAGACCATCAAACAGATCGGTGCAGATCTCAAGGGCGACACGACGATTGACGCCACGGACGCCTATGTCATCCCCGGCGGGATCGACCCGCATACCCACCTTGAGATGCCCTTCATGGGCACCACCGCCGCCGAAACCTTCGAGACGGGCACATGGGCGGCGGCCTGTGGCGGCACCACGATGATCGTGGATTTCTGCCTGCCCGGGGCCGATGGCAGCATCAAGAATGCGATCAACGAATGGCACCGCAAATCTGTCCCCCAGATTTGCAGCGACATCGGCTATCACATGGCCATCACCGGCTGGAATGAGACCGTGTTCAACGAAATGAAGGATGCCGTCGATATGGGCGTCAATTCCTTCAAACATTTCATGGCCTACAAAGGTGCCTTGATGATCGAGGATGACGAGATGTTCGCCTCGTTCAAACGCTGCGCCGAACTGGGCGCGCTGCCGATGGTCCATGCCGAGAACGGTGACCTGGTGGCCGAGATGCAGCAGAAATACTTTGATCAGGGCATCACCGGCCCCGAGGGCCACGCCTATTCCCGCCCGCCTGAATTCGAGGGCGAGGCCGCCAACCGCGCGATCTGTATTGCCGACGCGGCGGGCGTGCCGCTCTATATCGTGCATGTCAGCTGTGAGCAGGCGCATGAGGCGATCCGGCGCGCGCGGCAAAAGGGCATGCGCGTTTACGGCGAGCCGCTGGTTCAATTCCTTACACTGGACGAATCCGAGTATTTCAACAAGGATTGGGATCATGCCGCGCACCGCGTCATGTCGCCCCCGTTCCGCTCCAAGGATCATCAGGATAGCCTCTGGGCCGGGTTGCAGGCGGGGTCTCTGCAAGTGGTCGCCACCGATCATGCCGCCTTTTCCACCGCGCAGAAACGCGCCGGGCGCAACGATTTCCGCATCATCCCCAATGGCTCCAACGGGCTCGAGGAACGGCTTGCCGTGCTCTGGACGCATGGTGTGGAAACAGGCCGCCTCACGCTCAACGAATTCGTCGCCGTCACCTCGTCCAACGTGGCCAAGATCCTGAACATCTACCCCAAGAAGGGCGCAATTGTCGAAGGGGCCGATGCCGATCTCGTGGTTTGGGACCCCAAGATCACCAAGACGATCAGCGCCTCCAACCACCATTCCATCCTTGATTACAATGTCTTTGAAGGGTTCGAGGTCAAGGCGCAGCCGCGCTATACAATCAGCCGTGGCGAGGTGATCTGGGCCTGGGGGCAAAACTCGCAGCCGCAACCGGGGCGCGGCCGCTTTGTCCCACGCCCGGCCTTTCCTTCGGCCCATCAGGCGCTCTCGAAATGGAAGGCGCTGACTGCCCCGAAGATGATCCAGCGCGACCCGCTGAATATCCCGGCAGGGATTTGAAAATTTTGGTGCGCCGGGTCCGCTTTGCCGGGTGCCTCTTGACAACCAACAGCCAGCCGGGCGCAGTAGCGACCGGGCCAGCAGGGGATAGGGTTTGAACAGCAATACCGTGATCAGCGCGCGCAACCTTTCGCTGACGTTTCAGACCGGCGATGGCCCGGTGCATGCGCTCAAGGACGTAAGCCTTGAGGTGCAAAAGGGCGATTTCGTCAGCTTCATCGGCCCCTCGGGCTGTGGCAAGACCACCTTTCTGCGCTGCATGGCGGATCTGGAGCATCCCACCGGCGGCAGCCTCGCCGTCAATGGCATCAGTCCCGAAGAGGCGCGCAAATCTCGCGCTTATGGCTATGTGTTTCAGGCGGCTGGCCTCTATCCGTGGCGCACCATCGGCGGCAATATCCGATTACCACTCGAAATAATGGGCTATGGGCGCGAGGATCAGGACGCCCGCGTCAAGCGCGTGCTGGAATTGGTCGATCTTGCGGGGTTCGAGCGGAAATACCCCTGGCAGTTGTCGGGTGGCATGCAGCAGCGCGCCAGCATCGCCCGCGCTCTGGCCTTTGACGCCGATCTGCTTTTGATGGACGAACCCTTTGGCGCATTGGATGAAATCGTGCGCGACCACCTCAACGAACAACTTCTGCATCTCTGGGAGCGCACCAACAAGACCATCTGCTTCGTCACCCATTCCATCCCCGAGGCGGTGTATCTGAGCACGAAAATCGTGGTCATGTCGCCGCGCCCGGGCCGCATCACCGATGTGATCGAAAGCACGCTGCCGCGCGTTCGCCCGCTCGACATCCGCGAAACGCCGGAATTTCTCGACATCGCCCATCGCGTCCGCGAGGGGCTGCGTGCAGGGCATAGCGATGCGGTATAGAGTTAATTCAATACAAAATATAGTCCGACCTTTTACGACAAACTCCGGCTCGAGAAGGACATAGAATGGCAGACAGAGAAGACCTAAAAAAGTGGGTGGTGGAAGCCCTTAAGGACCACGGTGGACAAGCTGCCCTAATTGACGTGGCGAAACACATATGGAAGCACCACGAAGTAGAACTGCGTGCCTCCGGTGATTTGTTCTACAAGTGGCAGTATGACATGCGCTGGGCAGCGATGGTTCTCAGAAAGCAAGGGGTAATGTCAGATGGATGGGCATTGAAAACCTGATGCGCCATCTCCTGCCCGTGCTCACGATCCTCGCCGCGCTGCTTGTGCTCTGGTATGCCGCCGCTGTGGTGCTCAACGCGCAATGGGCGCGGGATCAGGCGGCGCGGGCGGGCGCACCGCTCAGCCTCTCCGCGCTCGTCACCGATACATGGTCGCAGGACAAGCCCAAGCTGCCCGCGCCGCATCAGGTAGCGGCCGAGATCTGGCAGACCACGGGTGCCATGGTTCTGGAGGGGCGCGGCTTTTCCAAACGCTCGCTCATTTATCACAGCTGGATCACCTTCAGCGCCACAGCCCTTGGCTTTGTCCTCGGCACCGCGCTTGGGATCGCCCTGGCCATTGGCATCGTTTACAACCGCACTATGGACATGAGCGTGATGCCTTGGGTCATCGCGAGCCAGACCGTTCCCATCCTAGCGATAGCCCCGATGATCATCGTCGTGCTCAATGCCGTGGGCATTTCCGGCCTGCTGCCCAAGGCGATGATCTCGATGTATCTGTCATTCTTTCCGGTCGTTGTTGGCATGGTCAAGGGGCTGCGCAGCCCCACGCCCATGCAGCTTGATCAGATGCGCACCTGGAACGCGAGCGCCAACCAGACCTTCTGGCGGCTGCGCCTGCCCTCGTCGATGCCATACCTCTTCACCTCGCTCAAGGTGGGCATGGCCGCCAGTCTTGTCGGTGCCATCGTGGGCGAATTGCCCACGGGTGCTGTCGCGGGGCTGGGCGCGCGCCTGCTGGCAGGCAGTTATTATGGCCAGACCATCCAGATATGGTCTGCGCTCATCATGGCGGCAACCTTGGCGGCGGTTCTGGTGGGGCTGATCGGCCTTATCCAGCGGATCACGCTCAAGCGGATGGGGATGGCGTGATGGGCTGGTTGGCGCTTGGACTGGTGGCATGGGCGCTTGGCTGGTGGATCAATTCCCACCTGTCGCACCAGCCTAGAACAAGCACCACGCGGCTCTTGGTTCCCGTTATCTTTGGCCTCACCGTGGTGGTGATCTGGGAATGTCTCGTGCGGGGTCTCTCGATCTCCCCCGTCCTCCTGCCCGCCCCCACCGCCATTGCCGCAACTTTCGCCAAATCCACCCATATCCTTTGGTCCGATTTCGTGCAGACCGCGCTCAAGGGCGCACTCACCGGCTATATCATGGGCTGCGGCGCGGCCTTTCTCACCGCCATCGCCATCGACCGCTTTCCCTTCCTGCAACGGGGCCTGCTGCCGGTGGGCAATTTCGTCGCCGCCCTGCCGATCATCGGCATGGCCCCCATTCTGGTGATGTGGTTCGGCTTTGACTGGCAGTCCAAGGCGGCGGTTGTGGTGGTCATGGTGTTCTTTCCCATGCTCGTGAACACCGTGCAGGGGCTGACCGATACTGACGGCATGCAGCGCGACCTGATGCGCACCTATGCCGCGGGCTATTGGCAAACCTTGTTCAAGCTGCGCTTGCCCGCCGCGATGCCCTTTATCTTCAATGGCCTCAAGATCGCGACGACACTGGCGTTGATCGGGGCAATTGTGGCAGAGTTCTTTGGCTCGCCCATCAAGGGCATGGGATTCCGCATTTCAACCTCGGTCGGGCAACTGGCGCTCGATCTGGTCTGGGCCGAGATTGTGGTTGCGGCGATTGCGGGCTCTGGATTTTACGGCGCTGTGGCGCTCTTGGAAAAGGCGGTGACATTCTGGCACCCGTCGCAAAGAGGCCGGGCATAAGACAAAGAAACCACCAACATGGGAGATGACAGATGAAAAGACTGACAGGACTATTCAGCCTCGCGGCGCTGACCGGCTTTTCGGGTATGGCGCAGGCGGCAGATGATCTGACGTTGCAACTCAAATGGGTGACGCAGGCGCAATTCGCGGGCTACTACGTGGCCCTGGAAAAGGGCTTTTACGAAGAGGAAGACCTCAACGTCACGATCAAGCCAGGCGGGCCGGATATCGCTCCCACCCAGGTGATAGCAGGCGGTGGTGCGGATGTGACAGTGGAATGGATGCCCGCCGCCCTCTCGGCACGGGAAAAGGGCCTGCCGCTGGTGAATATTGCGCAGCCGTTCAAATCCTCGGGCATGATGCTGACCTGCCTCAAGGAAACCGGCGTCACCGGGCCGGATGATTTCCCCGGTCGAACGCTGGGTGTCTGGTTCTTTGGCAATGAATTCCCGTTTCTCTCATGGATGAGCCAGCTTGGCATTTCCACTGATGGCGGGGCTGATGGAGTGACGGTGCTCAAACAGGGCTTCAACGTCGACCCGCTCTTGCAGAAACAGGCGGATTGTATCTCGACCATGACTTATAACGAATACTGGCAGGTCATCGACGCCGGCATCACCGAGGATCAACTGATCACCTTCAAATACGAAGATCAGGGTGTCGCCACGCTTGAAGATGGTCTCTATGTTCTGGAGGATAAGCTGAGCGACCCGGCAGAGGTGGACAAGCTCACCCGCTTTGTGCGCGCCTCGATGAAAGGCTGGAAATGGGCCGAGGAAAATCCCGAAGACGCCGCGATGATCGTGCTCGACAATGACGCCACCGGCGCACAGACCGAAGAGCATCAGATCCGCATGATGACCGAAGTGGCCAAGCTGACCGCAGGCTCCAACGGCGCTCTCGACCCCGAGGATTACGAGCGCACGGTGCAATCGCTGCTCTCCGGCGGGTCGGACCCGGTCATCAGCGCGCATCCCGGCGACGGCGCATGGACCCACGTAATCAGCGATGCCGCGCTTAACTGATACCCGAACCAGACACATACGATGGCCCGGTTTCGTCCGGGCCATCTGGTGGTCGACCAAAAGCTACCAATCAGCCCATGCAACCGGACCTGCGCGGCACGCTTGCGGTGGATTGGCGGGGATATTGTCTTTGG
>NZ_CAXAUM010000028.1:0-23304 GCF_963972555.1 uncultured Roseovarius sp. | reverse complement strand
CGGCCTGTCACGCCGGGGGTCGCGGGTTCGAGCCCCGTCAACCGCGCCACTTTCCCCCTTAGGCCTGACAGACCAGCATTGGCGGATCACTCTGCCGCGGCGATGGATTGCTCTGCGAACTGCGGCATCACCTTGTCGATGAAGAGTTGCAGCGAGCGTTTCTGGCGCTCCATGTCGAGCCCCATCGAGGCGTAATAGATGAAGGCATCGACGCCCAAGCCCTCGTATTGGCGCACCTTCTCGGCCACGGTGTCGGGGCTGCCGAAGGCGAGGTTTTCTTCGAGCATGGCAGGATCGGTGCGGGCGTTGCCCTCCAGCTCTGCCAGCGGGACGGGATCGGGGAAGCCGTTGACCACCTCGCCGCGTTTCATCATCAGGTTGCCGAATTGGCCCAGAACGCGGCGCAGGGCCGCGAGGGCGGCCTGCCGGTCCTCCTCGGTCTCGTAGACCGCCGTGTGGCGCATGAGCGCCCAGCGTCCGTCATAGTGCCCGCCATTCCTGGCAATCGCGGCGTCGAGCCGGGCGCGGTAATTCTCGGCCTCGGAAAAGGGCATGGTGAGCGGCCAGCTCATGATGTCGCAGCCATGTTCCACGGCGTAGTCGAAGGTGATGGGCGCACGGGCGGCGACCCAGATCGGCACCTCGGATTGCACCGGTTTGGGGCAGGAGGTGGCGGTGGGGAATTGCCAGTATTCGCCGTCATGGGCGTAGTCGCCTGCCCAGAGGTTTTGCACTACGGGCAGCGATTCCTGCATGTAGCGCCAGCTATCGGGCTGAGCGAGGCCGGGCATCATGCGGTCAAACTCGCGCTGATAGGCGCCCGAGCCGATGCCGAATTCGAGCCGCCCGTCGCTGAGCAGATCGAGCATCGCGGCCTCGCCGGCAAGGCGGATGGGGTGCCAATAGGCGGCGTTGACCACGCCCACGCCCAGGCGGATGCGGCTGGTATGCTCGCCCCACCATGTCAGGATCTGAAAGGGATTGGGGGCGATGGTCATCTCAAGTGCGTGATGCTCTGCCGCCCAGGCGATTTCAAAGCCGCCCGCCTCGGCCATTTGCACCATTTCGAGCGTGTGGTCGCGCAGCGCCTTCATATCCGTCGAAGGATCGAGCCGTTCGAGATTGATTGCAAGGTGGAATTTCATGCCGGTCTCCTGTGATCAGCGCATTTGAAAGGGGTTGGCCATGGGATCGTCGGACATGTTCATCCAGACGGTCTTGGGCCGTGTGTAATCGTAGAGCGCCTGAAAGCCACTCTCGCGGCCATAGCCGCTGGATTTCGTACCGCCGAATTCGGCGATGGGGCTGATGGCGCGGTAGGTGTTGACCCAGACGATACCCGCGCGCACCGCGCGTGACAGGCGCAGGGCGCGGGCGCTGTCGCGGGTAAAGATGCCTGCGGCCAGACCATGTTCGGAGCCATTGGCGAGGGTCAGCGCCTCGGCCTCGGTTTTGAACCGCAGCACCGAGAGGACCGGGCCGAAAAGCTCGGTATCGACGATGCGCAGGTCGGGGGAGGGGCAATCGAGGATCGTGGGTTCAAAGAACATCTCGCCTGCTGCCGCGCGTTTGCCACCGCAGATCAGGCGCGCGCCCTGGGTCTGGGCATGAGCGACCTCGCGTTCGATATGATCGAGTTGCGCGCGGGTGCAAAGCGGGCCCATCTGGGTTTCCTCTTCCATGGGGTCCCCGATGCGGATACTGCGGGCGATGGTGCTGAGGCGGGTGAGGAAATCGTCGGCAATATCCTCGTGCACAATCAGACGCGAGCCTGCGACGCAGCTTTGGCCGGAGGCGCCGAAGATGCCCGCGACCGCGCCGTTCACGGCACTTTCGATGTCGGCATCGGCAAAGACGAGAAAAGGGGATTTGCCGCCCAGTTCCAAGCTTACCTGCGCGAAATTCTGAGTGGAGTTCGTGAGGACATGGCGCGCGGCATTGGGACCGCCGGTAAAGCTGATCCTCGCCACAAGCGGATGCGAGGTGAGCACGCGACCGCAGGGATCGCCGTGGCCGGTGACGATATTGACCACACCGTCGGGGATGCCCGCCTCTGCAATCAGCCGCCCGAATTCGAGGATCACGGCGGGGGCGTGTTCCGAGGTCTTGAGCACGAGCGTATTGCCCGCGGCGAGGGCCGGGCCGAGTTTGACCGCCGTAAGGAAAAGCTGGGAGTTCCACGGCACGATGGCCGCCACCACGCCCAAGGGTTCGCGGTGGGTAAAGACGAACATGTCGGGCTTGTCGATGGGGAGGGTTTCGCCGGTGATCTTGTCGGCGGCGCCGCCGTAGAAATGCAGGAATTCGGCGATATACTTGGCCTGCCAGCGGGTTTCCTTGAACATCTTGCCGGAATCGCGGGTCTCGATCTCGCCCAAGGCTTCGCTGTGGTCGGCCAGCAGATCGCCCAGGCGGCGCAGGCATTGGCCGCGTTGAGTGGGGGTCATGCGCGCCCAGGGGCCGTCGTAACAGGCGCGATGCGCGGCCTCGATGGCGTGGGTCACGTCGGCCTCTGTCGCCTCGGGGGCGGTGGCCCAAACCGTGCCGGTGGCGGGGTTGAAGGTGTCAAACCGGGCACCGTCCGAGGCATCGACCCAAGCGCCGTCGATCAGCATCTGATAGTGTGTGATCATCTCTGGCCCCTTATTCCGCCGCGCAGCACGGGGCATCCTTGGGGATGACCCTGTGATAGCCGCCGTCGCGCCATGCGAGGGGGGCGGCCCCTGCGTCGAAGACGCTGGTGACATGGCCGATCACGATGAGATGGCTGCCCGAGGACACGCTCTGCGCCAGATCACAGGCAAAGCCGGTGGCCCCTTCCAGCAGCGGGGCGGTGCCGGGCGTGCCGTAGCAGTCGATGCCCGAGAAGCGGTCGGTGATCCAGCCATCGTGCCGCCCGGCAAAGCGGTCGGCGATGTCGGTGCTGCCTTCGGGCAGGACATTGACGCAGAACCGGCCATTGGCGGCCACGGCGCGGGCGATCCGGCTCTGCCCGTGCAGGCATACGAGAACCGAAGGCGGATCGGCGGAGACCGAGGCAAAGGCGCTGACCGTGGCCCCGAACCGGCCCATCGGCCCATCGGTCGTAACCACGGTGACCGAGGCCGCGACGCGGCGCATGGCGTGCACGAAGCTGGCTCTGTCCACGGGGGCGGGGAGGGGCTGTTGCATGGGCTGTCCTTGGGTTTGGCGAGTGGTTTTGATCGGCCGTTACAGGCTGACATGAAAGGTGAATTTTTGAAAACGAATTGTTTTGCTGCATATGTTCGAATAATTCGAATTGACCTTCTGTATGGGATGTTTGCACCTGCAGCATTGCGGATTCCTGCCAAGTGATTGCGCTAACTTGGAAAAACGGACTTGTTTGCGGGTTGCGAATCCGTATGACGCTGGACTAGCTGACAGGAATGCGCCGCCGGAGCGGTGTCGGACAGGGTAGGGCGCCCACGCCCAAAAGGGAGAAAGACATGACGGCAGGACGGGTAAATCCGCGTTTTCGGCTGGAAGATCAGGGAATTTCGGGTCTGGGCAAGGTTCATTACAACCTGATGGAGCCTGCCTTGGTCGCGGCTTCGGTGCAGCGCGGCGAAGGAGAATTGGGGCAGGGCGGCACGCTCTTGGTGAGCACGGGTGAATTCACCGGCCGGTCGCCCAAGGACAAGTTCACAGTGCGCACGCCGACCACGGAAAACACGATCTGGTGGGATAACAACCTGCCGATGTCGCCCGAGCATTTCGATCAGTTGCACAAGGATATGCTGGCCTATCTGGCGGGACGCGAAGTCTTTGTTCAGGATCTGGTCGCGGGGGCGGACCCCGAGCACAGCATCAACGTGCGGCTGGTCAATGAACTGGCGTGGCACAACCTCTTTATCCGCCACATGCTGCGTCGCCCCGAGCGCGAGGCGCTGGATCATTTCGTGGCCGATTACACGGTGATCAACTGCACCGGCTTCAAGGCCGACCCCGAGCGCCATGGCTGCCGGTCCGAAACGGTGATCGCGGTCAATATCGACGCCAAGCTGATCCTGATCGGCAACACCGAATATGCGGGCGAGAACAAGAAATCCATCTTTGGGTTGATGAATTACCTGCTGCCTGAAAAGGGTGTGATGCCGATGCATTGCTCGGCCAACCATGCCAAGGACGACCCCGAGGATGCCGCCGTTTTCTTTGGTCTGTCGGGCACCGGCAAGACCACGCTGTCGGCCGATCCGAACCGGACGCTGCTGGGCGATGACGAGCATGGCTGGTCCGACACGGGCACGTTCAATTTCGAGGGTGGCTGCTATGCCAAGACCATCCATCTGAGCGCCGAGGCGGAGCCGGAAATCTATGCCACCTGCTCGATGTTCGGCACGGTGATCGAGAACATGGTCTATGACGCCGAGACACGCGAATTGGACTATGAGGATTCGAGCCTGACCGAGAATATGCGTTGCGCCTATCCTCTGAATTATATCCCCAATGCCTCGGCTACCGGGATTGCGGGGCATCCGCGCAATGTGGTGATGCTGACCTGCGATGCGTTTGGCGTGCTGCCCCCCATCGCGCGGCTGACGCCTGCACAGGCGATGTATCATTTCCTGTCGGGCTTTACCGCCAAGATGGCTGGGACCGAACGGGGCCTGACCGAGCCGCAGCCGGTGTTTTCGACCTGCTTTGGTGCGCCGTTCATGCCGCGCCGTCCCGAAGTGTACGGCAACCTGTTGCGCACCAAGATCGAGAGCCACGGCGCGTCGTGCTGGCTGGTCAATTCGGGCTGGACGGGCGGGGCCTATGGCACCGGATCGCGGATGCCGATCAAGGCCACGCGCGCGCTCTTGACCGCGGCGCTTGATGGCTCGCTCAACGGGGTCGAGTTCCGCAAGGACGAGAATTTCGGCTTTGATGTGCCGGTATCGGTGCCGGGCGTGGCCGATGTGCTGCTTGATCCGCGCCGTACATGGCATGATCCGGCGGCCTATGATGCACAGGCAGCCAAGCTGGTGCAGATGTTTGCGGATAATTTCGCGCAATATTTGCCGCATGTCGATGACGATCTGCGCGCGGTAGCGCTGGGCTAAGATCGGGTTTGGCCCCCCGGTGCCCTCGGATGGGGTGTTCGGGGGGTGCCAAAACATGCCAAAGGCGTTTTGCACCGCAAATTAATGTGCTAGGACCGGGGCGACGCGGGCGTTACGACCCGCGCATCGCAACTGAGAGTGAGATCGCGCATGAGAATCGGCACGTCCCGGGTCCGGCTGTTGGGTGCCCTTGCTGTGGCCATGGTCATAGCGGGCTGTGGTGAAAAAGAAAGCGTCGAGCGCGGCAACGTCAATTACGAGAATTATACCGCGCAGCAGATTTTCGAGCGTGGCGAGTATGATCTGGCGCAGCGCGATCCCGATCTGGCCGCGCAAAGCTTTGCCGAGGTCGAGCGACTCTATCCCTATTCGGACCTGGCCAAGCGGGCGGTGATCATGCAGGCCTTTGCCCATCATCAGGACAAGGCCTATGAGGAAAGCCGTGCCGCGGCCCAACGCTTCATCGACTTTTACCCGACCGATGAGGACGCGGCCTATGCGCAATACCTGCTGGCGCTGAGCTATTACGATCAGATCGACGAGGTCGGGCGCGATCAGGGGCTGACCTTTCAGGCGCTGCAATCGCTACGCGAGGTGATCGAGCGGTATCCCGACAGCGAATATGCCAATGCCGCGATCCTGAAATTCGATCTGGCCTTTGACCACCTGGCGTCGAAGGAAATGGAGATCGGGCGCTATTACCTCAAGCGTGACAATTTCGCGGCGGCCGCCAACCGGTTCCGGGTGGTGGTCGAGGATTTCCAGACCACGACCCATACCGCCGAGGCGCTGCACCGGCTGGTGGAATCCTACCTGTCGCTGGGGCTGGTGAACGAGGCGCGCACGGCGGGGGCCATTCTGGGCCACAATTTCCAGGGCACCGATTGGTATGAGGACAGCTACAAGCTCTTGACCGGGCGGGGCTATACGCTGGAGGCGGCAGGCGACGGCTGGTTGCAGCAGATCTATCGGCAGACCATTCAGGGTCGCTGGCTCTAGAGGGGGCGGGATGCCCCTGCCCGACGGGATGGCCTGATGCTGCGCGCGCTTGAAATTCGCGACATGTTGATTATCGACCGGCTGGACCTTGTGTTCCAGCCGGGCCTAAACGTGTTGACCGGCGAGACCGGCGCGGGCAAGTCGATCCTGCTGGACAGTCTGGGGTTCGTTCTGGGCTGGCGCGGGCGGGCGGAATTGGTGCGCCGGGGTGCCGATCAGGGCGAGGTGGTGGCCGAGTTCGACCTGTCCCCGGATCATCCGGCGCGCGCGGTACTGCGCGAGGCGGGATTGCCCGAGGACGAGGTATTGATCCTGCGCCGGGTCAACAGCGCCGATGGGCGCAAGACGGCCTGGGTCAATGACCGGCGGGTCTCGGGTGAGGTGCTGCGGCAATTGTCGGATGTGCTGGTGGAATTGCACGGGCAGCAGGATGATCGCGGTCTGCTCGATCCCAAGGCGCATCGCGATTTGCTGGATGCGTTTGGCGAATTGGGTGTGCAGCGCGAGGCCGTGCGCACCGCGTGGCGAGATCTGGCGGGCAAGCGCAAGGCGCGGGCTGCGGCAGAGGCGGCGCAGTCGGCATTGCGCGCGGAGGAGGAATTCCTGCGGCATGCGGTGGCGGAGCTTGATGCGCTAAACCCTGAGCCCGGCGAAGAGGTGGCTTTGGACGCGCGCCGCCGCATGATGCAGGGGGCGGAGCGTATTCGCGAGGATATTGCCAAGGCCGCCGAGGCGCTGGGCCTCAACGGGGCCGAAGGGGCGGCGGGCGATGCGCTGCGCTGGCTGGAAGGCGCGGCAGAACGGGCCGAGGGCCAATTGGATCAGGCCATCGCGGCGATTGGCCGGGCGCTGGTGGAACTCGATGAGGCGGGGCGCGGCGTGCTGCGCTGCCTTGAGGCGCTCGAGTTCAACCCGATGGAGCTTGAGGCGGTGGAAGAGCGGCTTTTTGCGATCCGGGGGCTGGCGCGCAAACATGGGGTTTTGCCCGACGATCTGGCGGACTTTGCCGAGGGCTTGCGCGCGCAGTTGACGGCGCTGGACCGGGGCGATGCGGATATGCGCGCGCTGGCGGAGGCGGTGACAGAGGCGGAGACCGAGTATGCCGCAAAGGCCGAGGCGCTGAGTGCGGCGCGGGCGAAAGCCGCAGCGCGGCTTGACGTGGCTGTGATGGCGGAGCTGGCCCCGCTCAAGATGGAGCGGGCGGTGTTCACGACCCAGATGCGCCGGGCCGAGCCGGGGGCATCAGGGCAGGATGACGTTGTGTTTCAGGTGGCGACCAATCCCGGCGCACCGGCGGGACCGCTGGCCAAGATCGCCTCGGGCGGGGAATTGAGCCGGTTTCTGCTGGCGCTCAAGGTGTGCCTCACGGGCACCGAAAGTGGCGTGACGATGATCTTTGACGAGATCGACCGGGGCGTCGGCGGGGCCACGGCGGATGCGGTGGGCCGCAGGCTGGCGCAATTGGCGGCGGGCGGTCAGGTGCTGGTGGTCACGCATTCGCCGCAGGTGGCCGCGCGCGGTGCGCATCACTGGCGGGTGGAAAAGCGGGTCGAGGGGGAGGAAACGCTCTCGACCGTGCGGGCGATGACAGGCGCGGACCGGGTGGACGAGATCGCGCGGATGCTCTCTGGCGAGCGGATCACACCCGAGGCCCGCGCCGCCGCCGAGGCGTTGATGGAAGGGTGAGATGGGGGCGCTGCCCCCGTCGGCCTGTGGCCGACTCCCCCGAGGTATTTTAGGCCAGATGAAGCGCGGTGTCAGTTTCTTGGCGGCACGAGTTTGCCGGGGTTGAGGATGTTGAGCGGGTCCAGGGCCTGTTTGATCGTGCCCATCAGGGCCCAGCCGCCCCCATGTTCGCGCTGCATGTAATCGAGTTTGCCGATCCCGATGCCATGCTCGCCGGTGGCGGTGCCGCCAAGGGCCAGGGCACGTGTGACCATGCGGTCGGAGGCGGCCTTGGCGGCGGCGAGTTCGGCGGGGTTGTCGGGGTCGATGAGCAGGATCGCGTGGAAATTGCCATCGCCGACATGGCCCAGGATCGGCCCCATGACGCCGGATTGGGCGAGATCGCTGCGGGTGTCCTCGATCGCTTCGGCCAGACGCGAGATCGGCACGCAGATGTCGGTGACAATGGCGCGCGCGCCGGGGCGAGAGGCAAGGATGGCGTAATAGGCCTTGTGGCGCATGGTCCAGAGGGCATTGCGCGCCTCGGTCTGGGTGGCCCAGTCGAAATCCGATCCGTTGTGTTCGCGCGCCAAGGCACCAAAGCTCTCGGCCTGTTCGGCGGTGCTGGCGGGGGTGCCGTGGAATTCGAGCAGGAGATGGGGTTTCTCGGGCAGGGACATACCGGAATGGGCGTTGACCGCGCGCACGCTGTCGGTGTCCATCAGTTCGATCCGCGCCATCGGGATACCGCATTGGATGGTGTCGATCACGGTGGACACTGCATCGGCCACGCTGTCGAAGGCGCAGACGGCTGCGGAAATCGCCTCGGGCTGGCCCGCGAGGCGCAGGGTGAGTTCGGTGATGAGACCGAGCGTGCCCTCAGCCCCCACGAAAAGTCCGGTGAGATCATAGCCCGACGAGGATTTGCGCGCGCCGGTGCCGGTGCGGATCACCTCGCCGGTGGCGGTCACGACCTCGAGCGCCAGAACATTGTCGCGCATGGTGCCATAGCGGACGGCGGTGGTGCCGCTGGCGCGGGTCGAGGCCATGCCGCCCAGCGAGGCATTGGCACCGGGATCGACCGGAAAAAAGAGGCCGGAGGCGCGCAGCGCGGTGTTGAGCGCCTCGCGCGTCACCCCCGGTTGCACCCGCGCGGTCATGTCTGCCTCGGCCACATCGAGCACGGCATCCATGCGCGAGAAATCGACCACGACGCCGCCGCGAAACGCCTGCGCCTGCCCCTCGAGCGAGGTGCCGGTGCCCCAGGCCACCACCGGCACGCGGTGGCGGGCGCAGATGGTGACGATCTCGGCCACCTCGGCCGTGCTCTCGGGATAGGCCACGGCATCGGGCGGGCTGGCCGGAAAATGCGATTCACTCTGACCATGCAGGTCGAGATCGGACTTGGACAGGGTGATCCGTTGTCCTAGAGAGGATTGGAGGTCGGCGATGGCGCGGGCGATGTCCATGGGGCGGCTTTCTGAATGGGGCGTCGGGCGCAACCTAATGCATGTCGCCGGAAGGGAAAAGCGCGCGTGCCGCGGTAGATGAGAAGCGCGCGGGTCGCAGTAGATGAGAAGCGCGCGTGCCGCGCGGAGTATGAAGCGCGCGTGCCGCGCGACGGGGAGAGATGCAGGCCGACGAGTCATCCTTTTGGAGCCAGCTGCGCCGGGGCATGGGCGAGAGCCTGCGCGAGGGATGGCGCGTGCTGCGCAAGCGCGGGCCGAGCCAGTTTCAATTCTGGCTGATTGCCCTTGCCATCGGCATTGCCGCAGGCTTTGCGGCGCTGCTCTTTCGCAAGGGGATCATCGCCTTGCAGGGGTTGGTGTACGGCACCGAGGATGTGGCGCGGCTGCATAGCTATGCGGAGCATCTGCCGTGGTACTGGATCCTGGCGCTGCCCATCATGGGCGGGCTGGTGGTGGGGCTGATCCTGCACCGCTTTACCCCTGATGGGCGGGTGCGTTCGGTCGCGGATGTGATCGAGGGGGCCGCGCTCTATGAGGGGCGGGTGGAGCGGCGCGAGGGTCTGGCCTCGGCGGCGGCGTCGCTGATCACGCTGGGCATGGGCGGCTCTTCGGGGCGTGAGGGGCCGGTGGTGCATCTGGCCGGGGTTATTTCCTCTTGGGTGAGCGAGCGCATCCATGCGGATGGGGTCACGGGCCGCGACCTCTTGGGTTGTGCGGTGGCGGCGGCGGTCTCGGCCTCGTTCAATGCGCCCATTGCCGGGGCGCTCTTCGCGCTGGAAGTGGTGCTGCGGCATTTCGCGGTGCATGCCTTTGCGCCGATTGCCATTGCCAGCGTGGCGGGCACGGTGATCAACCGGCTGGAGTTTGGGGGCGTGACCGAATTCACGTTGCCTGAGGCTGGTGTATTGGAATTCTATGCGGAATTGCCGGCCTTTCTGATCCTTGGGCTGGTTTGCGGCGTGGTGGCCGCCGCCCTGATGCGGGCGATTTTTCTGGCCGAGGATGTGGCCGGGCATGTGCAGGCGCGGCTGGACCTGCCGCGCTGGTTGCGGCCCATGGGGGCCGGGGCGCTTCTGGGCGTCATGGCGATTTGGTTTCCGCATATCATCGGGGTTGGATATGAGACCACGTCGGCGGCGCTGACCGGCAAGCTCTTGTGGCATGAGGCGGCGGTGTTTGCCGTGCTCAAGGTGGTGGCGGTGGCGATCACCATTGGCGGGCGGATGGGGGGCGGGGTCTTTTCCCCATCGCTGATGGTCGGCGCGCTGACCGGGTTGGCCTTTGGCCATGTGGCGACAGCGCTTTTGCCCGACTTGTCCGGCGCACACACGCTCTATGCGCTGGCGGGCATGGGGGCGGTCGCGGCGGCGGTGCTGGGCGCGCCAATCTCGACCACGATGATCGTGTTCGAGTTGACCGGAGACTGGCAAACGGGGCTGGCGGTGATGGTGGCGGTCTCGACGTCGACGGCGCTGGGATCACGGCTGGTGCGGCGGTCGTTCTTTCTGGCGCAGCTGATGCGGCGGGGTATTCGGCTTGCGGCGGGGCCGCAGGATTACCTCTTGGGCATGTTCCGGGTGGCCAAGGTCATGCGCGCGCCGGATGATGCGCGCGCAGCGGATGCTGACCAGTGCTGGTCCTTGATCGAGCAGGGGGTTTATCTGGACGTCGCCGCCACGCTGGAACAGGCGATGCCGCTCTTCGAGCGGGCGAATGTGCCCTTTGTGCCAGTGGTCACGCTGTCGGGGGGGGATCAGCCGCCCGAATTGTCGGGCGCACTGTTTCATGTCGATGCGCTCAAGGCCTATAACCGCGCGCTGGCGGCGGTGTCAGAGGAAGAGCACAGCTAAAGCAATTTCAGAAAAAGTTGAGTGACTTTTTGGTTCGAAATTGCGCCAATTCAAACGCTTTAAAGCCGGGTCAGACCCGTTCGACGGTCACCGACTCTGTCGCGTAAAAGGCGATGTGATCCTTGATTTCGGCCACGTCGGGCTTGGGGGATTCATAGCTCCAGGCGGCATTCTCAAGAGTCTGGCTCTTGGTGATGATCGAGAAATAGCGCGCGTCGCCCTTGTAGGGGCAATGGCTGAATTGTTCGGTCTCGTCGAGAAAGGCCATGGCGATGTCGGTGCGCGGAAAATAGATCACGAAGGGATAATCGCCTTCGGTCAATTCCAGCGCATTGCGGCTCTCGGCCAGAACGGCGCCCCCGGCGCGGACCGTCCAGGTGCCCTCGGCCTTGCGAATCGTGATACGTGCCATTGTCCATCCCCTTTTTCTTTTGATCTTGATTTTGGTCTGACGCAGGAACCTAACAGGAATATGTCAGCTTGTCTGCGTTACTTTGTCCAACCATAGCCGGGCCGGAGGCGAAAGCAGAGGGCCAATCTTGTCGCGGCAGGCGGTGTGATAGCTGTTGAGCCAGTCCCGTTCGGGTTTCGTGAGCAGAGTGTCGTCGATGAGGCGGGTATCTATCGGGGTATAGGTCAGTGTTTCGAACCCAAGCTGGGTCGCCCCGTCGCCGCCCGGGGCCGGGTCGAGCGCCGTCACGACGATGAGGTTCTCGATTCGGATGCCAAACGCGCCCTCGCGGTAATAGCCGGGTTCGTTCGAGAGAATCATGCCTGCTTCCAGCGGGGTATCCGAGAGCCGCGAGAGGCGTTGCGGGCCTTCGTGGACGCAGAGATACACACCGACCCCGTGGCCCGTTCCATGGGCGTAATCCTGATCCGCGAGCCACAGCGGCATGCGCGCGATGGCATCAAGGTCGCGCCCCGCCAGCCCCTTGGGGAAGCGCAGGCGCGAGATGGCGATCATGCCCTGCAACACACGGGTGAAGGCCGCGCGCTCGGCGGCACCTGGGGTGCCGATGGGCAGGGTCCGTGTGATGTCGGTGGTCCCGTCGAGATATTGCCCGCCACTGTCGAGCACGAGCAACTCGCCGTCAAGGAGGCGGCGGTTGCTGGCCTCGGTCACGCGGTAATGCGGCAGCGCGCCGTTGGGGCCGGAGCCGGCGATGGTGTCAAAGCTGATGTCGAGCAGTTTGCCAGTGGCGGCGCGGGCCTGCTCGAGCCGCCGCACCACGTCGATTTCGGTGAGCGTGCCGGGGGGCTGTGCGTCGAACCAGCTGAGGAACTCGCACATTGCGGCCCCGTCGCGCAGGTGGGCGGCGCGGGTGGCAGAAATTTCGGCTGGCGTCTTGCGCGCCTTGGGCAGAAGGCAGGGATCAGCGCCCCATTGATGAGCGATTTCGGCGGCCTCGAGGACCTGCGCCACGCGCAAAGGCACAGAGGCGCGGTCAAGGCGCACCGAGCCAGGGAGGGTGGCCAGCGCCGCCTCGAACGCGTCGGGGGGGCTGAGCGTGACCTCTGGTCCCAGATGTGCGCGGGCGGCGGCATCCAGCTTGGCGGGGTCGGTGAAGAGTTCGGCGCGCCCGTCATCATGCAGGATGGCAAAGCCCTGCGCCACCGGGTTGCGGGGGATGTCACGGCCCCGGATATTGAAGAGCCACGCGATCGAGTCGGTGAGGGTGAGGACCGCCGATTTCTGGCCAGCCTTGCGCAGGGTTTCGGCCAAGGCTGCGCGTTTTTCAGAAGAACTGGCCCCTGCGAGCGTGTCGGGCCAAGGGGTGATGGCCCCTTGCGGGGGCGCGGGGCGATCGGACCAGATGGCGTCGATCAGGTTGGCATGGGGTTCAAGGCGGATTGCGGTGCCTGACAGGGCCTCGGTCAGGGCGTCGATCTGTTCAGGGGTGTAGAGCCAGGGATCAAAGCCCACGGTGCCGCCCTCTGGCAGATGCTCGCGCAGCCAGGGGCCAAGGCGGGTGTCGGGCCAATCAACGGGGGTGAAATGCGGGATGGCGACCTGCGCGCGGACCTGCACGCGGTAGCGCCCGTCCGTAAATACGCCTGCCACATCCGGCAGCACCGCGCAGAACCCGGCAGAACCGGTAAAGCCCGTGAGCCAAGCCAGACGGTCATCGCAGGGGGCCACGTATTCGCCCTGATGGGCATCGGCGCGGGGCACGAGCCAGCCCGCAAGCCGGGCCTCGGCCATGGCGCGGCGGAGACGCTCCAGCCGGGGCGGGCCCTGATCGGGGTGTGCGGGTTGGGTGAAGGACTGAAACATGCGTTCTCCTGCGGGGCGGTCGGGGTTTGGGGGCGCTGCCCCCGTCCCGGATTTCATCCGGGCCTCCCCCGAGGTATTTCGGGCCAGATGAAACCGGGCCAAAGGAAACAGGGGGGGTCAGCCCGCGCGGCGGATGCCCATGACGCGGGCACGGGCGCGCGGGTCGCTGTCAAAAAGCGCGGCCAGCTGCTCGGTCATGGCACCCGCCAATTGGTCGGCGTCGGTGATGGTCACGGCGCGCTGGTAATAGCGGGTCACGTCATGGCCGATGCCGATGGCCAGCAGTTCCACCTGTTTGCGGCGCTCGACCATGGCGATCACGTCGCGCAGGTGTTTTTCCAAGTAATTGGCGGGGTTGACCGAGAGCGTCGAGTCATCGACCGGCGCGCCGTCGGAGATCACCATCAGGATCTTGCGCGCTTCCTTGCGCTGGATCATGCGGCGGTGCGCCCATTCGAGCGCCTCGCCGTCGATGTTTTCCTTCAAGAGCCCCTCTTTCATCATCAGTCCGAGATTGTCGCGGGTGCGGCGCATGGGGGCATCGGCGGATTTATAGACGATGTGGCGCAGGTCGTTGAGGCGGCCGGGCAATTGCGGGCGGCCCTCGGCCAGCCATTTTTCGCGGCTTTGGCCGCCTTTCCAGGCGCGGGTGGTGAAGCCGAGGATTTCCACCTTGACCGAGCAGCGTTCCAGCGTGCGCGCCAGAACATCGGCGCAGATGGCGGCGATGGAAATGGGGCGACCGCGCATCGAGCCGGAATTATCCAGAAGCAGCGTCACCATCGTGTCGCGGAATTCGGTATCCTTTTCCACCTTGAAGCTGAGCGGCGTGGTCGGGTTGGCCACCACGCGCGCAAGACGGCCTGCGTCCAAGATGCCCTCTTCTCGGTCGAATTCCCACGAGCGGCTTTGTTGGGCCTGAAGGCGGCGTTGCAGCTTGTTGGCAAGGCGCGAGACCGCGCCCTTGAGCGGTTCCAACTGTTGATCGAGATAGGCGCGCAGGCGTTCCAACTCGACCGGGTCGGCCAGATCCTCGGCGCGGATTTCTTCGTCGAAGGCGGTGTTGTAGACGGTGTAATGGGGATCGGCGTCGGAGATGGGCGCAGGGGCGGGCGGCTCGAGCGGGGCTTCGCCCTCGGGCAGCTCGGTTTCGTCCTGCATCTCTTCGTCGGACATATCCTCCATGCTGACCTGCGCCTGGGCCGCGTCCTGCTGTTCGTCCTGGCTGCGCTCGGGGTCGGCTTCGGCCTCGGTTTCCTGGCTGTCGTCCTGACCGGTGCTGTCGGGCTCTTCCTGCTCTTCGCCGCTCTCTTCGGCCTCGTCCTGCTGGTCGTCGTCCATGCTGTCGGGGTCATCGCCCAACTGGTCGCCGTAGCCCAGATCCTCGATGATGCGGCGGGCGAATTTGGCGAAAGCGGTCTGATCGGCGAGAGTATCCTGAAGCGCGCCGAGCGTGCCGCCGGCCTGTTCCTCGATAAAGCCGCGCCAGAGGTTCATCACGTTTTGCGCGCCTGCGGGCATGTCGCGGCCCGTGGCGAGGTGGCGGATGAGGTATCCGGCGGCGGCGGGCAGGGGGGCGTCGGCGGTGGAGGTTATGCGCTCGAACCCCAGACGATTGGCGTCCTGCGCAATCTTGGCGTCGATATTGGTGGCGGTGCCGGGCATGTCGCGGGCACCCACCGCCTCGCAACGGGCGGTTTCCATCGCCTCGTAGAGGTCGCGCGCCATGTCGCCGGGGGGCGCGTAGCGGGCATGGGTGCCCGCATCATGGAATTTGTGGCGCAGCGCCAGCGCATCGGCGGTGCCGCGGGCCAAGAGCACCTCTTCGCGGCTCATGCGGCGCGAGACCTGCGGCAGGCGCATGGCATCGCCGGAGATGCCGCTGGGGTCCACCGAATAGCTGACCGTCAGGTCGGAATCGTCCGCCATCACCTTGGTGGCGTTGGCGAGCGCCTTTTTGAACGGATCGGCGGGGTTGTCGGTGGGTTTGTTCATCGGGCTGTCCCCGTGGTTTTGGCAGTTAGCGATGTGTTAACCGAAAGTTTGCAAGGATGCATCCAAGAGCCTATCTTGGGCTGAGAGGGAGACGCCGAATGGCAAAGACACCGGACAATCATACCGTAGCACTCTTGCAGGAGATGCGCCGCGAAATGCGAGAGCGGTTTGACGCGATTGATACCCGATTTGACGGCATAGAAAGCCGGTTTGACGGTGTCGATGCGCGTATTAACGGACTTACGCATATCCTGACCCTGATGGCGGCACATTCCCACGATCTTGACACGCGCGTGTCCACGATGGAAGACGCGGCCAAGGCCGAGGTCTGACGCCGCCGTTCGCGTCACCGCACTTTCACATTCGCGGCACTCTCGGGCAGTTCCTCGTCAAAGCAGCGCTGGTAGAATTCGGCCACGGTCTGACGCTCCAACTCGTCGCATTTATTGAGGAAGGTCAGGCGGAAGGCGTAGCCCACGTTGCGGAAAATGGTGGCGTTTTGCGCCCATGCGATCACGGTGCGGGGGCTCATGACGGTTGAAAGCTCGCCATTCATGAAGGCGGTGCGGCTGAGGTCTGCGACCGTCACCATGCGGCTGATGGTCTTGCGCCCCTCGGCGGTGTTGTAGAGCGGGTTCTTGGCCAGCACGATGGCGGTTTCGGCATCATGGCTGAGATAGTTGAGCGTGGCGACGAGCGACCAGCGGTCCATCTGGCCCTGATTGATCTGCTGGGTGCCGTGATAAAGCCCGGTGGTGTCGCCCAGACCCACGGTGTTGGCCGTGGCGAAGAGGCGGAAATAGGGGTTGGGCGAAATCACCTCGTTCTGGTCCAGAAGCGTGAGCTTGCCGTCGGCCTCCAGCACGCGCTGGATCACGAACATCACGTCGGCGCGGCCTGCGTCATATTCGTCGAACACGATGGCGGTCGGGTTGCGCAGCGCCCAAGGCAGGATGCCTTCGTGGAATTCCGTCACCTGCACGCCGTCGCGCAGCTTGATCGCGTCCTTGCCGATGAGGTCGATCCGGCTGATGTGGCTGTCGAGGTTGACACGCACGCAGGGCCAGTTGAGGCGGGCAGCGACCTGTTCGATATGGGTGGATTTGCCGGTGCCGTGATACCCTTGGATCATCACGCGGCGGTTGTGGGAAAACCCGGCGAGGATCGCGAGCGTGGTGTCGGGATCGAATTTATAGGTCGAGTCGAATTCCGGCACACGCTCGGTCCGGGTGGCGAAACCCTTGACGATCATGTCGGTGTCGATGCCGAATGTCTCGCGGACCGAGATTTCCTCGGTCGGTTTCGCGTTGATGTCCATCATTCCGTCAGCCATTACGCCGGTCCTTCAATCGGGTCGTTTCTCAGGTCTCGTCGTGCAACATATCGCAGCAGAGGGCAAGGGGAAGGGGCAAGATTGCGCTGGCCTTATGACGGGGGCGCGTTTGGCCTGATCCCGCGGTCAGTCGGTGCTTTGGGCGATGTCGGCGAGGGTTTCGGCGTCGAGAATCCGCACCATGCCGCGCTCAACGGTCACGATGCCACGCCGCGCCAACGCATCGAGGCGGCGCGAGACCACTTCGCGGGCAGAGCCGATCATCACGGCGATTTCGGCATGGGTGGCATGGAGCGTGCCGCTCGCCGCCCGGTCGAGCAGGCATTGCGCGAGGCGGGTCTCAATGCGCTGAAAGGCCACGCGGTCGAGCAGGTGCATCATGGATTGCAGGCGTTGCGCGAAGGCCGCGAAAACGAAATGCCGGAATGCGTCGGAGAGATCCATGAGCCGCAGGAACATATCGCGCGGCACCAGCACCAGTTCGCAAGCCGTGCGGGTGATCGCCTCGCCGGAGTAATCGTTGCCGCCCATGAGGCCAAGGGTGGACTGCACGCAGCTCTGCCCCGGTTCGACCGCGTAAAGCAGGAGTTCACGCCCCGAAGCGCCGGTGAGATAGACATCGACCCGGCCCGAGAGCATGACCACGAAGCCCTTGACCGTATCGCCGGGGTGAAACAGCACGGTGCCCGCAGGCGAGGTCATGGGCGTCAGGCGGTCGAGCAGGGCACGCGCCTCGGGGTCGAGCGGCGGCAGGCCGGGCGCGCGCGCCACCCATGCCATCAGCCGCGCCCGCGGTTCTCGAACCGGGGCAGCATCGCCGAGAAATCGCGGCCGGCGCCATCCTCGGCTTCGACGAATTGCGCGTAGAGGTCACAGGCGGCGCGGCCCATCGGCGTGTCGGCATCCGCCGCCTCGGCGGCCTGTTGCGAGAGGCGCAGGTCCTTGAGCATGAGGTCGGCGGCAAAGCCCGGTTTGTAGTCGTTGTCGGCGGGGGATTTGGGGCCAACGCCGGGGGCCGGGCAATAGGCGTTCAACGACCAGCTATAGCCCGAAGAGGTCGAGACCACATCGAACATCGCCTGCCGGTCGAGCCCCAGCTTGTCGGCCAGGGCAAAGGCCTCGCAGGTGGCGATCATGGTGACGCCGAGGATCATGTTGTTGCAGATCTTGGCCGCCTGACCATTGCCGGAGGGGCCGCAATGCACCGCCTTTTGTCCCATGATGTCAAAGAGGTCGCGGGCGATGTTAAAGCCCGCCTCATCGCCGCCGACCATGAAGGTGAGCGTGCCTGCGGTGGCACCTCCGACGCCGCCCGACACCGGCGCATCGAGCGCCGAGAGGCCCGCCGCCTGCGCCTCTGCCGCCACATCGCGGGCGCTGGCAACGTCGACGGTGGAGCAGTCCAGCAGCACGGCACCGGGGGTCATGGCCGGGATCACCTCGGCTGCGACGCGGCGCAAGATGGCCCCGTTGGGCAGCATGGTGATGACCACGGCGGCGTCGCGCGCGGCCTCTGCGGCGCTGGTGGTCATGGCCACGCCGTCGATCTTGACCTCTGCCATGTCAAAGCCGGTGACGTCATGGCCTGCGCGGGCCAGATTGGCCGCCATAGGTCCACCCATATTGCCCAGCCCGATAAACCCGATCTTCATGTTCCTGTCTCCTCCAGCGTCAGGGCGTCTTTGCCCAAGGGTTGCAGCATCTGCGCGACCGCTACGCCGGGCAGGCTATCAAGCCCATGTTTCCAATTCGGTTTTCTGTCCTTGTCGATGATCGCGGCGCGGATGCCTTCGAGGAAATCGCCCTGTTCCATCGCACGATAGGTGAAACGGTATTCAAGGCCAAGGGCGCGCGTAATATCGACGACGGGGCCGCGCAGACGGTGGATCATCTCGATGGCACAGGCCATCGAGAGGGGCGAATTGCGACTGAGGAGTTTCAATGTGTCGCGCGCGAAATCGCTGTCCTCGGCGCGCAGGGCGTTGAGGATGTCGTGCAGTGTCTCGCCACCGAAATGGCGGTCGATCTGGGGGCTGAGGGCACGCAAGGCACCGGGCGGTGGTGTCTCGGCGTGGGCGGCGATCACGGCCGGATCGCCGGTTTCCACCAGTGCGGCGGTGAGCGCGTCCCACTTGAGCTCCGGGACGTAAACGTCTGCGAATCCGGCATGAATCGCATCATCCGGCCCCATGCGGCTGCCGGTGGTGCCGAGGTATTCGCCCAAGCGCCCCGGCGCGCGGGCGAGGATCAGGGAGCCGCCCACATCGGGCACAAGGCCGATGCCGCATTCGGGCATGGCGATTTGCGTGCTCTCGCAGGTGACGCGATGCGACCCGTGACAGGAAATGCCCACGCCGCCCCCCATGACAAAGCCCTGCATCAGCGCGACATAGGGTTTGGGATAGCGCGCGATCCTGGCATTGAGACGGTATTCATCGGCCCAGAAGCGGCGGCCGAAGCCATAGTCGCCCGCGCGCCCGGTGTCGTAAAGCTGCTGAATGTCGCCGCCGGCGCAAAACGCCTTGTCGCCTGTCGCGTCGACCAGGATGACGGCCACGTCATCGTCCGAGCGCCAGTCCTCCAGCGCCGCCTCTATGGCCGTGGCCATGTCGTAGCTCAGCGCATTGAGCGCCTTGGGGCGGGTGAGGGTGATGCGCCCGGCGCGGCCCTCTTTGCGGATGTGGATATCCGTGCTCATTGGTCCGCCAGCATCTGCCGCGCCACGATCAGGCGCATGATCTCGTTGGTGCCTTCGAGAATTTCATGCACGCGCAGGTCGCGGACCAGTTTCTCGATCCCGTAATCGGCCAGATAGCCGTAGCCGCCATGTAGTTGCAGGCATTGGTTGACCACGCGGCTGCCGGTTTCGGTCACGAATTTCTTGGCCATGGCGCAGAATTTCGTGGCATCGGGCGCGTCATGGTCGAGCTTCCACGCCGCCTGGCGGAGGAAGGTGCGGGCGGCCTGAAGCTCGATCTCCATATCGGCGAGGCGGAATTGCAGCGCCTGAAACTGGTCGATCGGTTTGCCGAAGGCGCGGCGCTCGGCCATATAGCCGAGTGTCTGGTTGAGACCCTGCTGGGCCGCCCCAAGCGAGCAGGCGGCGATGTTAAGACGGCCGCCATCAAGGCCATTCATCGCATAAGTGAAACCTTTGCCCTCTTCACCCACCAGGTTGTCGGCAGAAATGTTGCAATTGTCAAACTGCACCTGCCGGGTCGGTTGGCTGCGCCAGCCCATTTTATCCTCGAGCCCGCCATAGCTGAGCCCCGCTGTGCCATCCTCGACATAGACGGTCGAGATGCCCTTGGGGCCATCGCCGCCGGTGCGGACCATGACGACATAGGCGTCAGAATAGCCGCCGCCGGAAATGAAGGCCTTGGTGCCGTTGAGGGCATAGCCCTCATTGGTGCGCTCGGCGCGGGTCTTGAGGGCGGCGGCGTCAGAGCCGGAACCGGGCTCGGTCAGGCAATAGGACAGCACGGTTTCCATGGTTAGGGCGCGGGGCAGAACGCGCGCTTTCATCTCTGCGCTGGCGAATTTGTCGATCATCTTGGCGCACATGTTGTGGATCGAGAGGAACGCCGCGACCGAGGGGCAGGCCATCGAGAGCGCCTCGAACACCAGCGTCGCATCAAGGCGCGTAAGGCCCGAGCCGCCCGCCTCCTCGCTCACATAGAGGCCGCCAAAGCCAAGGGCCGCGATTTCCGGCCAAAGCTCCTTGGGAATGGTGCCAGCCCGTTCCCAATCGCGGGCATGCGGCGCGATGCGGTCCTGTCCAAAGGCATGGGCCATGTCGAAAATGGCGGTCTGTTCCTCGGTAAGGGCGAAATCCATCGGCGGCTCCTCTACGCTGAAATGAACGGCTGTTTAATTAAAAACTATTTCAGAACTATTGCAAAGGGGGGATGGGGGGAAGGTTTGTGTGTAGCGTGACTGTTGTAGCGTGACAGCGAAGTTTGCAGTGAATTACAGTGAAGTTTACAGCAACGGGGTTTTTGGAAATGGCGACTTTCATGGCCGGCCCAAGGCGGGCACCCATCTAGTTCCGGCGCGCCGCAACGCAGCTTCCTGAAAGCAGAGCTCGCCTGAGTGACCTCACGCTTTGCCAGCGACCAACGTAGTCGAACTCAAACTCTCTCCCTCGCAGGTGCGGCGAAATACCAAAGGAGCTCTTCAAAACGCTCCAAAAAAAGGCTCTTCCAATAATTTGTTCGAGTAAACGTGTGGAATTTTCTAAGGGCGGCTGGGGAACTTAAAAACTTGTCTACAATTTCTTCACCGAAGCCATCTATCTTTACGCTTCGGAAATCTTGATCATTCAAACCGAGCCTAGCCTGTATCCAAGTGACTGAAGCTTCCGACAAATGTCCAGCCTCCCGCTTTTCAATGATGGTCTCACCGCAAAGACCATTCTTGACATCGAAGTGAAGCCAAAAGCAGGTTCCGGCGTCAACCGAGTCATCCTGAACAGCCACTCTATCCAATATATCCGATGTTAGCTGACTGACTGCAGCGAACTCCTTGACGATGAAATATGGGATACAGTTCTCTAACTCGTGGCCTACAGTGCAGAACGCTCGTCCAACAAAAGAGGCAGCTGTTGACGCTGTGTCTTCATTTCGTCGGCGTTGGATCGCAAGGACATTCCTTGCAGTCACGCCCTTTTTTGAGCAAGGAGCCAACATATCTGTGTCTACGATGCAGCATACGACCTTGCCCTTATTAACTTCGGTTTCGAAGACTGGAACAATTCTGCTACCGCCAGAATGCACAGGTTCAAAATTAAAATTAGGGACATTGGTCAGCTTTCGAGCTTCACCTAACACATGCTTGTACAAACCAGCATCATTCACTATGTCTTCTAGCACTAACGCGGCTCGACTCTCGGCGTATTCACCAGCTAAGAAAGCATCAACGCCAATTTTAAAAAAGCCTTCGTTCATCTGACACACACCAATACTTTCAAAGCCAATTTGAAGAAAGACACCAGAACTCTTCGGTAGTGCACCGCGCATCGCATACTGTTCACGAATTCCAACTAGGTGACTCTTGTGGCGGGCACTCAATGCCAAGTTCTCTAGTGCCCAATCCGCAAGGACTCGAGACAATACGAAATAATGTCGGCCTCGACGATCTGTTTCGATTAGTCTGCTAAAAAGGTCTTCGACCTGGGCCCCATCTTGGGCCTCTAGCTGCTCACTAGTTTCATCAAGAAGAAATATCATGTTCAGCTGTAGTTGAAAAAACCGAAGGGCCAGTTGTTCAAGACACCACCTTCATCGAATTCAGCGAGTGAGACGTCAGTCGGAGAGTTAATGTCGTCTTCGGCAGAGAAGATTACAATTTGGACATCATTATGGGAGATTTTACCGCCCTCGATCAATTCACCGAGTCTGTTGATGAGTGCTTCACTATGCGTTTCGATAACCAATCTGACATCGGCTCTTCGGGCGTGGTCTTTGCCTTGCCGGATTGCTCCAGCAAATACGTCGGCGAGTTTGGCCTGATGGGCAGGGTGCAAGTGCAACTCTGGCTGCTCAATGGCAAGAGTTTGAGAAATGCTTGAGCCGCGAAAGTTTGAAGGACGATCCGTACGACGAACGCCAGCCCACCAAATCATTCCAAGGACTGGCAAAATCTGAGAAACCCCATATCCAGTGTCCGTTACATTAACCGAACGGCTACCAGCTCTAAGATTGATAGTGATGTGGCCCCCACTTGAACCAAGTTCAATGCCATAACCAAAAATGTTCTCGACCCACTCAGAAAATTGTGAGAGACGATTCGGTGTCAACGATGCCAAGAACATTGGAAAATTCTGCCCATCCGAGGATATTTCAGACACTTCAAGCTCTTGCTTTCGGTAGAATCGTTCGCCCGCTGCGCGAGCAGGGCCGATGTAACCGACCCCTCGAAAATAGTCGGTGAGTTCTTCCTCCAGCACCTCAAGAAGAGTGAAAGATCTCGACATCATGTAAAGAGATCTAATATTCCTTGAGATCTTCGATTTCGGCTCTTCCCGGATTCGCTCATACAAGCGTTTAAAAGTTTTCGTATTGGTAGCGCGTTCAAAACCTATCAGCATCTCATTGTTCAAAGATTCTGCTGAGAGGATTCTTCGAACTTCTCTTTCAATGGTTGCGTCACTCAAGTTGTTCGGGGTGTTAGCTTGTAGGAGTCGCTCTAATGTTTCGGCAAAAACCATGTTGTGATGCGCATAGCGCTTAACTGAAGCAGTGCTTTCCTTCGATTTCGCAATGAACATTGGATGCGTAAACAATCGTGGATTAATGCGGTCAATTTCGTAACCACGTATCAGTTCAGCAACATTTACACCATTCACCCGCAAACTGTTTTCCGAAGAATTCTTATGTGAGAAGGTCGCGTCGAAGTTGATACCTTCGGATGGCACATCCAGTTCAATTCTTTTCAAGAACGTCTTTCCTGAATGAGCACTTACTGCAAATGCGACACTAAGTTCCTCAACGTTAATTCTGGTTCTTTGACTGTAGTACGTTCTGTAGTACGGATAGCGTTCACGATGATTGACTGACAAATCCCTCACAAAAAATGAGAACACTGCCTCGCTATTGACCTGCCACTGAACTTTCATCCAGCCGCGACCGGAGCCCGGTTGGTGTTTACG
>NZ_CAXAUM010000027.1:0-31283 GCF_963972555.1 uncultured Roseovarius sp. | reverse complement strand
ATGGCCGACGCGCGCGGGGGAAAGTCGAACGACAAGAGCGATTTTTGCGACAACGAGTAGGGTGGGTGCAACCCACCGACGGCGCGAGATGGCGTATGGATGGTGGGTTGTCACCCACCCTACGCGTGCTGGCGAAGCGGGTGGCGGGAGATAAAGGGGAGACGGCAGAGGATAGGGAGGCGGGTTGAGAGCCGCGCGATGGCCGACGCGCGCGGGGGAAAGTCGAACGACAAGAGCGATTTTTGCGACAACGCGTAGGGTGGGTGCAACCCACCGACGGCGCAAGATGGCGTATGGATGGTGGGTTGTCACCCACCCTACGCTTGCTGGCGGGTCCCCGTAGGGTGGACTGTCAAACGGCCCTAGATGCCGTGTTAGCACCCGCCCCACTGTTGCTCATTGCATGTTAAGCCACCCGTAGGGTGCGCATTCATTGCGCAACGTGGCGCGAATAGGTGCCGGTGATAGGTGCGCAATGAATGCGCACCCTACGACATGGCGCCCCCGGGTCAGGCCCGGGGCGCGCGTATTACCTCATGAACTTCTTATACTTCACCCGCTTGGGCTCCAGTGCATCCGGGCCCAACCGCCGCTTCTTGTCCTCTTCATAGGCTGAGAAATCGCCTTCGAACCATTCCACATGCGCCTCGCCCTCAAAGGCGAGGATATGCGTGCAGATGCGGTCGAGGAAGAAACGGTCGTGCGAGATGACCACGGCGCAGCCTGCGAAATCCATCAGCGCGTCTTCCAGCGCGCGCAGGGTTTCGACGTCAAGGTCGTTGGTCGGTTCGTCGAGCAGCAGGACGTTGCCGCCCTCTTTCAAGAGCCGCGCCATATGCACGCGGTTGCGCTCGCCCCCCGAGAGGAGCGAGACCTTCTTCTGCTGGTCGCCGCCCTTGAAATTGAACGCCCCGCAATAGGCGCGGGAATTCATCTGCGCGTCGCCCAGCACGATCACCTCGGCCCCGCCCGAGATGGCCTCCCACACGTTATCGTCGGGTTTCAGATCGTCGCGCGACTGATCGACATAAGACAATTGCACCGTATCGCCCAGTTCGATCGTGCCGGCGTCGGGCTGTTCCTGCCCGGTCAGCATCTTGAAAAGCGTGGATTTGCCCGCGCCGTTGGGGCCGATCACGCCTACGATACCGCCGGGCGGCAAGGAAAAGCTGAGGTCTTCGATCAAGAGCTTGTCGCCCATCGCCTTGCGCAGCCCGTTGACCTCGATCACCTTGTTGCCCAGGCGCTGGCCGTTGGGGATGACGATCTGTGCACGGCTGATGCGCTCACGCTCGGACTGGCCGGCCAGTTCGTTATAGGCGTTGATCCGCGCCTTTTGCTTGGCCTGCCGTGCCTTGGCCCCCTGGCGCATCCATTCGAGTTCGCGCTCCAGCGTCTTTTGCTTGGATTTATCCTCGCGCGCCTCTTGCAAGAGGCGCTTGGCCTTCTGGTCGAGCCAGGCCGAGTAATTGCCCTCATAGGGGATGCCCCGGCCCCGATCCAGCTCGAGAATCCAGCTTGTGATGTCATCGAGGAAATAGCGATCGTGGGTGACGATCAGGATCGTGCCCTTGTAGGCGATGAGGTGCTGTTGCAGCCAGGCGATGGTTTCCGCGTCAAGGTGGTTGGTCGGTTCGTCCAGCAGCAGCATGTCGGGCGCTTCGAGCAAGAGCTTGCACAGCGCCACGCGGCGGCGTTCGCCCCCAGAGAGCGAGGACACGGCCGCGTCATCGGGCGGGCAGCGCAGGGCCTCCATCGAGATGTCGATCTGGCTGTCGAGATCCCAGAGGTTCTGGCTGTCGATCTCGTCCTGCAACTGCGCCATCTCGTCGGCGGTCTCATCGCTGTAGTTCATCGCCAGTTCATTGAAACGGTCGAGCTTGGCCTTTTTCTCGGCCACGCCCAGCATGACATTGCCGCGCACATCAAGGCTGTCGTCGAGATGCGGTTCCTGCGGCAGATAGCCCACGCGCGCGCCCTCGGCGGCCCAGGCCTCGCCGGAGAAATCCTTGTCCATTCCGGCCATGATCCGCATCAGGGTGGATTTACCCGAGCCGTTCACGCCAACGACGCCGATCTTTACCCCCGGCAGAAAGTTGAGGTGGATGTTCTCAAAGCATTTCTTGCCGCCGGGATAGGCCTTGGAGACGCCCTGCATGTGATAGACATATTGATACGCTGCCATGATGTGCCGCTCCATTCCGCTTGGGTAACTGCTAATTCAGCCCGCGTGATACCTGCATGGGCGTGCGGGGGCAATGGGCTGTGGGGCGATGGATCAGGGGGCGCCCCGGATTTCGCTTTACACCGCGCGCGCCGCTGGCAATGAAGAGGCGATGACACATGCCCTGCCCCCTACCCGCCCCGGTCAGGTGATCGGCCTCTTGGGTGGATCGTTCGATCCGCCGCATGCAGGGCATCTGCATATCAGCCGCGAGGCGCTGCGGCGGTTCGGGCTCGACCGGCTGTGGTGGCTGGTGAGCCCGGGTAATCCGCTCAAGGCGCATGGGCCTGCGCCGCTTGCGCAGCGCATGGCGGCGGCGCGGGCATTGGTCGATCATCCGCGCATCGACGTGACCGATATCGAGGTGCGGACCGGCACGCGCCATACCGCCGCCACGTTGCGCGCGCTGCGCAGGCTCTGTCCGGGCGTGCGGTTCGTCTGGCTGATGGGCGCGGACAATCTCGCGCAATTCCACCTCTGGCAGGATTGGCGCGACATTCTCGACACGGTGCCGGTGGGGGTTCTGGCGCGGCCCGGTCAGCGTATCTCGGCGCGGCTGTCCCCTGCGGCGCGCATCTACGCCAGTGCCCGCCTGCCCGGCCATGAGAGCCAGGCGCTGGGACGGCGCGACGCCCCCGCCTGGTGCTTTGTCAATGTCCCGATGATGGATATTTCCTCGACCCGTCTGCGCGAGAGCGGCACCTGGACGCGGGGGCAAAAGTGACCGCGCGGCCAGCAAATCGCGATTGCGTGCGACTGGGGCCTAAGGTTTACTCTGCACCATGACCAAGCGTATTTCACGGCGGTATTTTCTGGGCACGGCGCTGGCCGCGCTGAGCGGTCCGGCCTTTGCGGGTGCACCAGCGGTCTCCCTGCGCCCGGTGGCGCGGCCCGATGGGGGCGCACGCCGCGCGGTGCAACGCGCGCCCGCCCCCGAGGCGCTGATTTCCGAGGCCAATCTGTCGGGGCGTGTGGGCTATGCGGTGGCCGACGCGCGCACCGGGCAACTGCTCGAGGCGGGCGATGCCACCACCGGCCTGCCGCCCGCGAGCGTCACCAAGGCGGTGACGGCGCTCTATGCGCTTGACGCGTTGGGGACCGAGCATCGCTTTGGCACGCGGCTGATTGCGACCGGGCCGATTGCGGGCGGTGTGCTGAATGGCGATCTCATTCTGGCTGGCGGCGGGGATCCGACGCTGGATACCGATGCGCTGGCCGGGCTTGCGGCCAATCTGGCCAAGACCGGGCTGCGCGAGCTGCGCGGCAGGTTCCTGGTCTGGGGCGGCGCGGTTCCGTTCAAACGCGCCATTGACGAGGCGCAGCCGGAACATGCGGGCTATAACCCCGCCCTTTCTGGCCTCAACCTCAATTACAACCGCGTGCATTTCGAGTGGAAGCGCGCGGGCGGCAAATATGCCGTCACCATGGACGCGCGGTCAAACCGCTACCGCCCCGATGTGACGATGGCGCGGATGCGGATCGCCGATCGCAGCGTGCCGGTCTATACCTACAAGGACGCGGGCGGCTATGACGACTGGACCGTGGCGCTGGGGGCGCTCGGGAATGGCGGCGCACGCTGGTTGCCGGTGCGCAAACCCGAACTTTATGCGGGCGAAGTCTTTGCCACCTTCGCGCGGAGCCACGGGATCAAGACCGGCACGCCGCAGATCACCGAGAACCTGCCCGGCGGCACCTTGCTTGTGACCCATGCCAGCGCGCCGCTCCGCGACATCCTGCGCGACATGCTGAAATATTCGACCAACCTCACGGCGGAAATGGTGGGGCTTGCGGCCTCGGCCAAGCGGCGGGGCGCGGTGGTGGCGCTGGATCAATCGGCGCGGGACATGAACGACTGGGCGGCGCAGGCGCTGGGCATGTCGGGCGCGGCGCTCCGGGATCATTCGGGCCTCAGCGATCGGTCGCGCCTGTCGGCGGCGGCCATGGCGCAGGCCTTGGCGCGGGCGCATGGCGCGGGCCTCTTGCGACCGCTCTTGCGACAGGTCGACTTGCGCGACGCCCAAGGCCGCCCCAATCGCAATCATCCGCTCAAGGTGGCGGCCAAGACCGGCACGCTGCATTTCGTAAGCGCGCTTGCAGGCTATGTGACGACCCCGCAAGGGGCCGATCTGGCCTTTGCCATTTTCACCGCCTCGGATAGTTTGCGCGCGCGCATTGATCCCTCGCAAGATGACAGCCCTCCGGGCGCGCGCGGCTGGAATGCGCGCTCAAAGCGGCTGCAACAGGCGCTGATCGAGCGTTGGGGCGCGGTTTACGGCGGCTGACAGGCTATTTCCGCGCTGTCGGATCGCGGCGCTTGTCAGCATGGAGCGCGCGCCCCCTTTGCACCCCTTCGCGCGCACCCACCTCCTCAAGCCAGCGGGCGAAATGCGGTTTATCCTCCAGCGTCTGTTGCTGCCCTTCCCAGAGCGAACACCAGCCCCAGAGCGCCATATCGGCGATGGAATAGAAATCGCCCGCGACATATTCAGACTGCGCCAATTGCCGGTCGAGCACACCGTAAAGCCGCGCCACTTCTGCGCGGTAGCGGTTCTTGGCATAAGGAATATCCTCGGGGGCGAATTTCAGGAAATGATGCGCTTGGCCAGCCATTGGCCCAACGCCGCCCATTTGCCACATGAGCCATTGATCGACCGCAATCCGGTCCCGCGCGGTCTGTCCGTAAAACTGCCCGGTCTTGCGCGCCAGATATTGCAGGATCGCCCCGGACTCGAAGATGTGGATCGGCGCGCCGTCCGGCCCCTCGGGGTCGGTGATGGCGGGAATCCGGTTGTTGGGCGAGATGGCAAGAAATTCAGGCGCGTGTTGATCGCCCGCGCCAATGTCGATCAGGTGGCAGCGATAGGGCAGGCCCATCTCTTCGAGGGCAATGGATATTTTCCAGCCGTTCGGCGTGGGCCAGAAGTAGAGGTCGATCGGGGCGGGCATGGGTCAGGCTCCTGAGCATGGGATGCGCTCAGAATGACGGTTTGCGTCCCATTGGCAAGGGCAGGCGGACCTCTGGCAGGCTCAAAAGGCGCGACCACCGCGGTTCCGTGACACAAGGCAGCGCGGCCCTGAGCGCAGCAAGCGGCAGATCAGGGCCAGCCCGCAGCAGGCGGTTGTAGAGCGAAAAGACACCGGGTCGCGTATAGGGCGACCAGTGGCAGACGCGCGCGGCAGGCGGCGCGATTGAAAAGCCCGCGCGATTGAGCGCCGCAAGCGTGCCCGGATGGTCCATCTGAAGCGTGAGAACATTGGGGCCCGTCGTCAGCGCCAGCCCAAGACTGCGGTCGCCGCGCCGTGGCGCGGGGATCAGACATTCCAGCAAGAAGTCGTAAAAATCATTCTCGCGGCTGGTGATATTGATCAGCTCCACGCCACGTCCCGCCGGGGTATCGAGCGCTGCGGCGGCGCGCTGACCGAATTCCGCACCGGCCAAAAGGATCAGCCGACGCACAGCACCTTCTGGCAGATGTGCCAACGCCGACAGAACCACACGCGCGCCCAGCGAATGTGCAACCGCGTGGATCGGGCGATCCGGGCGCACGGCGCGAATCATCATGACCAGTTGCGCGAGTTGCGCCCCAGCCTCTGCCGCCGCCGCATAGGCGCGCCAGATATTGCCGCGCGCAGGCCAGCCAAACCCGATACCCAGCCCCTCATCGGTCGCACCCGCACCAAAGCCAAGCCCGGCAGGCCAGCTTCGGACCTTGAAACAGGTGCGCTGCGGGGTTAGCGAGAAGATGTGATCATGCGGACATTCGGTGGCATGGTGAGGCGCGTATTTGTAGCCATGGACCATCAGGATCACCGGCCCCGCACCCCGCATCAGATCGGGCAGACCCTCAGCCAGATCACCGGCCCCGTCATGCAGCACCGGGCCGCTTGGCCCCGCATTCACATGGATCAGCGGCATGTCCCTCACCCCACCAGATGTTGTGGTTGAGAGCTACGCGGTGCATACGTCGTTCCGGTGACGCTTGCATGAAACCTGCGTGACAGAGTTGACGCGCGCGCGGCGCGGGAGTAATCCGCAGTTGTGGCGATTTGTTACCGGATTGCGGGCCACGTTAAACAAACCGCTAAAAGGTCAGGATGAAAGGCCCCTTTCGCTTGACCGCGTCGGGGCTTTTTTCTTGGGCGGGATGCCCGGAGGTTGGATATGAGCGAGACTTGGCAGAAGCGCACCAAACTGGTGCATGGCGGCACGCGGCGCAGCCAGTATAACGAGGTGAGCGAGGCGATCTTCCTCACCCAGGGGTTTGTCTATGACACCGCCGAGGCGGCAGAGGCGCGGTTCATCAAGGCCGGCGCGGATGAGTTCATCTATGCCCGCTATGGCAATCCAACCGTCGCGATGTTCGAGGACCGCATCGCGGCGCTGGAGGGTGCCGAGGATGCCTTTGCCACCGCAAGCGGCATGGCGGCCGTTTCGGGCGCGCTCACATCCATGCTGCGGGCGGGCGATCATGTGGTTTCGGCGCGCGCGCTCTTTGGCTCGTGTCTCTATGTGCTCGAGGAAATCCTGACCCGGTTCGGGGTCGAGGTCACATTCGTGGACGGCACCAATCTGGAGGAATGGCGCGCAGCCATCCGGCCCGGCACCAAGGCGGTGTTCTTCGAAACCATCTCGAACCCGACACTCGACGTGGTGGACATCCGCGCGGTGGCGGAGTTGGCGCATGCGGCGGGTGCGCTTGTGCTTGTGGACAATGTCTTTGCCACGCCGGTCTTTTCCCGCGCCATCGAGCAGGGCGCGGATGTGGTGATCTACTCCGCGACCAAGCATATCGACGGGCAGGGCCGCACACTGGGCGGGGTGATTTTGGGACGCCGCGAGTTCATCCGCGGCACCGTTGAACCCTACATGAAACACACTGGCGGCTCGATGTCGCCCTTTACCGCTTGGGTCATGCTCAAGGGGCTTGAGACCATTGATCTGCGCGTGCGGGCACAGGCGGCCACCGCACAGGCGATTGCCGAGGCATTGCAGGGTGATGCACGGCTGGCGCGGGTGATCTATCCGGGACTGGCCGACCATCCACAGCATGCTTTGGTGCGCGCGCAGATGGGCGAAGGCGGCACGGTTCTGGCGCTCGACATCAAGGGTGGGCAAGAGGCGGCGTTCCGGTTTTTGAACGCGCTGGAGATCGTGGTGATCTCGAACAATCTGGGCGATGCCAAATCCATCGTGACCCATCCCGCCACCACCACCCATCAACGCCTGCCCGCCGCGCAGAAGGCGGCACTTGGCATCACGTCGGGGTTGGTGCGGCTGAGTGTGGGGCTCGAGGACTGCGGCGACCTGATCAGCGACATCCGGAACGCGCTGGAGGCGGCGAACTGAGGCGGAAAGGTTTTTCAGCGATTTCCGGGGTTTGAATGATCCGCTTTGCCGCATTTGACGTAAATCCCTACGATAATGGCAATTCCTGCGGAAACCTTGTATGTAAAGGTCTGGCAGAGCGGATAGGGAAGTTTTGCGATGAATGTGCATCCGTCTGAGATGAAGCCTGCTCCGGACCGGGACGAGGCCAAAGAGGCGCTGGCGCTGCTGCGCTCCTGGGCGCGTGCCGCGTCGCCCGAAGAGGTGGCCGATCTCGATCCGGCGATTGCACGGCTTTTGCCTTCGGGCGAGGTTGCGAATTATCCGGTTCTGGCGCGGGAATATCCCGAGGATTTCGCCACGAGCGCTGCCTACCTTGCCAGCCTTCCCGATTTGCAGAACGGCCCGGCCTCGCTCATTCGCGGGACGCGGCAGCAGTTGCAGCATGTGGGGATTTCGAATTTCCGCCTGCCGATCCGCTATCATACCCGTGACAATGGCGATCTGACGCTCGAGACCTCGGTGACGGGCACCGTCAGCTTGGACGCAGGCAAGAAGGGCATCAACATGTCCCGGATCATGCGCAGTTTCTACAAGCACGCGGAAAAGACGTTCAGCGCCGATGTGATGGAGGCCGCGTTGTCGGATTACATCACCGATCTCGAGTCCCTCGATGCGCGTCTGCAAATGCGCCTCTCCTATCCGGCGCGCGTGCGCTCGCTGCGTTCGGGGCTGGAAGGCTACCAGTATTATGACATCGCGATGGAGCTGGTGAAGAACGCCGGCGTCACGCGCAAGTTCATGCATCTCGATTACGTCTATTCCTCGACCTGCCCCTGCTCGCTGGAACTCAGCGAACATGCCCGCGCCGCGCGCGGACAACTGGCCACGCCACATTCGCAGCGCTCTGTCGCGCGAATTTCAGTGGAATTGGTCGAAGAGGATTGTCTGTGGTTCGAGGATCTGATCGAACTGGCCCGCCGCGCTGTGCCGACCGAAACACAGGTCATGGTCAAGCGTGAGGACGAGCAGGCCTTTGCCGAGTTGAACGCCGCCAACCCGATCTTTGTCGAGGATGCCGCGCGTCTCTTTTGCGAGCAGTTGCTGGCTGATCCGCGCATCGGCGATTTTCGGGTCGTGGCCAGCCATCAAGAAAGCCTGCACAGCCATGATGCGGTCAGTGTACTGACCGAGGGTGAAACCTTTGCCGCGCAGAGCCTTGATCCCCGGTTGTTCCAGACCCTTATTCATGGGCGTTAAGCCCGGAAATCCGGCAAATCGGCCAAATTTTCAGCAGGAATCCGCGTAGCGCAGCGAAAGTGATTTGACCTTAGGTCAAATTGCTGCAACGCAGCGATGCGCGCGTTATATTCCTGTCATCCGCTTGCTTTAAATGCAGGCGCGCATCTGCTGAAAAGGACGAACTCATGCTTGCACCCGAACTTCCGCTGAAACTGTCCGCTGCCGGCATCCGGTTCACCGGATACCTGGTCGAGAAACAGTTGCGTGTGGCGCAGGTCTATTGCGAGGCGATGCTCAAGAGCGGCGTCTGGTCGCGCAATCTGACGGCCAAGGCCGCAGTTCCCGCATCCCCCGCCAAACCCAAGGCACCGGCCAAGCCCAAGGCTGCGGCCGTCGCCGCCAAGCCGCGCCGCGCCACCCGCGCCCCCGCGACCCCGGCCGCGCCCGTCGCCCCCGTGATCAAATCCGTGGAAAAGGCCGCCCCGGCCGTTGCCGCAAAACCGGCCCCCGTGGCCGAGGTGAAGCCCGCGGCAAAGCCCGCCACCGTGGTCATGGCCAAACCCGCCCCCACGGCCGAGGTGAAGCCCGCGCCAAAGCCTGAGGCAACGGCGGTGAGCGCGGCACAGCCCGCCCCTCAGCCCACGGCACGCGTGATCCCCGTCGATACGGCCGCGCCCAAGCGCCAGCCCTCGCCGCCCCCGTCGATGCCCGAGCGCGCGCCCAAGGCCAAGGCCGAGTAACACGAAAGGCCGGGATGCAGCCCCTGCAACCCGGCCATTCCGTTTCAGCGTTGGTCGTGTCAACGTGACTGACCTATCTTGGGGTCAGGGAGGGAACCAAACCACGTAAAGTGAGGTTTCCAATGGCGAATATCACAACCAATGTTACTGCATCTCCTCTGCGCGAGGGATGGAAACGCTTTGTCGCAGCCATCGTGCGCGGGCTCGAGGCCCAAGCTGCGGTCACGGCACGGCGCAACCGGATCGAAGCGCTGGAAGCGAAATCAGATGCAGAGCTGGCCCGCATGGGTCTGCGCCGCGAAGACATCGCTTATCATGTCTTCAAGGATCTGTTCTACGCCTGATGCGCGAGGGGGCGGGCACCCTGCCCGCCCTGTCAGGCACCCTTGTCGTCATTTTCCTCGGTCGAATGATCGCGAAAGAGCGCGCCTTGCGCCATGAAGAAGACAAAAATCGCGGCCGTCAGACCGAAGGTCTTGAAATAGACCCACATTTCTTCGGTCTGCGTGCGCCAGATCGCCTCGTTCAGCAGGGCGAGACCGAAGAAGAAGAGCATCAAGCGCCGGGTCAGGATCATCCAGCCCGCATCGGTCAGCGGCATCACCCCGTCCATCACATATTGCAGATACGAGCGCCCGCGCAGCAGGCCATAGCCCAGCACCCCGCCGAAAAGCAGGTAGATCATCGTCGGCTTCATCTTGAAGAAGCGCGGATCGTTGAACCAGACGCTGAGGCCGCCGAAAACCACGATCAGCACCGCCGTGACCACCTGCATCCGGCTCAGATGGCCGGTGAGTCGCCACAAAATACCCATCGAGATCAGAAATACCGGGATGAACCCGGCGGTGACGACGATAAAGCCCTCATAGTCGGTGCCGCCAATGGTAAAGACCCTATCCTTGAGCCAGAGATAGGCGGCAAAAAAGCCCAGCACAGGGCCAAATTCCAGAACCGGCTTGGCCCATTTGGGCGGCTGCGTGTCATCCATGTCGTCAGGTTTCCTTATCGCTCACGCCGGTTGTGGCGCATTCAGCCGCCAAGCTCAACTATGACCGCACCCGCGGCGATCAAGGTCATGAGTGCAATGCGTCGCGGCCCCACCGTTTCCTTGAGCACGAGCCAGCCGATGAGGGCGGCAAAAACGGTCGAAGTCTCGCGCAGCACCGCCGCCTCGCCCACCTTGTCGAGGCGGGTGGCCAGCATGACCGACCCGAAGGAAAAGAACGCCACCACCCCGCCCGAGACCCCGCGCAGCAACAGGGGGCCTACCGCGTGCCGCGTGGGCATACTGCGCCAGCGTAGATAGGCAAAGGGCGGAATCGTCAGCCCGTCCAGGAAAAAGAACCACGCAAGGAAGGTAAAGGGATCAGCCGCCGCGCGGATGCCATAAGCGTCATAGGTCGTATAGAGCGCCACAAATAGCCCCGTCGCTACCGCCAGACCCAGCGCCAGCGGCATGGTATCGCGGTTGAGCGTCAGCGTGCGCAGATTATAGACCGCTAGGCCGTAGATACCACACAGAAGCACCGCCACGCCCAGCCATTGCACTGGGGTAAATACCTCGCCGAAAATCGCATAGGCCCCGATCACGGTGAAAAGCGGCCCGGTGCCCCGCACCACGGGGTAGACGACCGTATAGGCGCCGCGCGTATAGGCCATCGCCTGCAGCACCTTGTAGCCGATGTGGATCACCACCGCGCCGGCAAAGATGGGCCACATATGCGCCTCGGGCCAGGGCACGACAAAAAGGGCAAAGGGCGCGGCCATGGCGGCATAGCTTGCATCTATCGCGCCCCGGCTGAGCCAGGGATCATGCCGCCCCTTTTGCAACGCGCCGAAAATGGCATGCAAGAGCGCCGCGAGGAGCGCAAGCACCATGGCAAGGTCATGCCCCGCCTCGGTGCCCTCAAGTGAAATCAGCCAAGCGCTCATTCAGAGGCTGGGACATTGGGGGGCCAGCCCCCCAAGCCCCCCGAGGTAATTATGGCCAGATGACAGGCGCAAAGGGTCATTCGCCGTCGAGCCCGGTCAGGGCTGCGGCAAATTCCTGAGGGTCGAACGGCGCCAGGTCGTCGATCTGTTCGCCCACGCCGATGGCGTGGATCGGCAGGCCGAATTTATCCGCCAAGGCCACCAGCACACCGCCGCGGGCGGTGCCGTCAAGCTTGGTCATGATCAGGCCGGAGACATCGGCGAGCTTCTGGAAGGTTGCGACCTGACTCAGCGCATTCTGCCCCGTGGTGGCATCGAGCACGAGCAGGGTGTTATGCGGCGCGCTCGGGTCCTTCTTGCGGATGACGCGCACGATCTTGGCCAGTTCCTCCATCAGATCGGCGCGGTTCTGCAACCGTCCGGCGGTGTCGATCATCAAGAGGTCCGCGCCCTCGGCCTCGGCGCGGGTCATGGCGTCAAAGGCGAGGCTCGCGGGGTCCGACCCTTCGGGTGCGGTCATCACCGGCACACCGGCGCGCTGCCCCCAGACCTGAAGCTGCTCAACCGCCGCAGCGCGAAACGTATCCCCGGCGGCGATCACCACGGATTTCCCCGCCGCTTTGAACTGGGCTGCAAGCTTGCCGATGGTCGTGGTTTTGCCCGAGCCGTTGACGCCCACCACCAACACCACCTGCGGGCGCTTGGCATAGATCGGCATCGGGCGCGCCACGGGGTCCATGATGCGGGCGATTTCCTGCGCCAGAAGTTCCTTGATTTCCTGCGACGAGAGGCGTTTGCCCATGCGACCTTCGGCCATGTTGGCAGTGACGCGGAGCGCGGTATCCACGCCCATATCCGCGCCGATCAGCAACTCCTCAAGGCTTTCGAGCATGGCATCGTCGAGCACGCGGCGCGGTGCCGCCTCGGGCGCGGCGCGCCCCAGCAGGCGACCAAAGAGCCCGCCACGCGGCGCGGTCGCTGGCAGATCGTCGGGGATTTCGACCGGTTGCGGCGGTGCCAGGCCTTCGGTGACGGGCGGCGGCACCTCTTGCGGAGATGGGGCGACGGGGGCCTCTTGGCGCGCGGGGGCCGGCACATCTGGCGGCGGCGGCGTAACACTCGGCGTGCTCTCTTCTGCGCGTCCGTCCTCTACAATCGCCTCCAACCCCTCTTCGAGCTTGGAAGAGGATTTGAATAACCGTTCCTTGAGTTTCGAGAAAAACGCCATGCGCCCTCCGATCCGCGTGTCAGTTCTGACCTAATGCGGATCGAAGGGAGATGGAAGCCTGCGCTTGGCTCAGATTTCGTCAGCGAAATGCTTCATCGTCAGGCGGATGGGGTTGGGTGCGGCCTGTCCCAGACCGCAGATGCTGGCATCGGCCATCGCGGTGCACAGCTCTGTCAGGAGCGGCTGATCCCAGGTGTCGGCCTGCATCAGCTTGACCGCCTTTTCACAGCCCACCCGGCAAGGCGTGCATTGCCCACAGCTTTCATCCTCGAAAAAGCGCAGCATGTTGAGCGCGGCATCCCGCGCCCGGTCGTGATCCGAGAGCACGACCACCGCCGCCGAGCCGATAAAGGTGCCATGCGGTTGCAGCGTGTCGAAATCGAGCGGAATATCGTTCATCGACGCAGGCAGGAGGCCCGAGGACGGACCGCCGGGCTGATAGGCTTTGAAGGTATGCCCATCCAGCATGCCGCCCGCCGCCGCGATAATGTCCGTGATGGTGGAGCCTGCGGGCAGGAGGTGGACGCCGGGTTTTTTCACGCGCCCCGATACTGAGTAAGAGCGAAGCCCCTTGCGGCCATTCAACTCGACCGTGTTCAGGATTTCCGGCCCCTCGCGCAGAATTCGCGTGACCCAGAGCAGGGTTTCGATGTTGTTGACCAGCGTGGGACGGTCGAAAATGCCCACCTGCGCCACAAAGGGCGGCCGGTGACGCGGCAAACCGCGCTTGCCCTCGATCGATTCGATCATGGCGCTTTCTTCACCGCAGATATAGGCCCCTGCCCCCCGACGCAGCTCGACATAGCCGGGTTCGATCAGCCCAGACGATTCCAGCGCGGCAATCTCTGTGGCGAGGATATGCAGAACGGCGGGATATTCATCGCGCATGTAGATAAAGCAGCGCGCGGCCTCTACCGCCCAAGCGGCGATCAACATCCCCTCAAGGAAGAGATGCGGCGTGCGTTCGAGGTAATAGCGGTCCTTGAAGGTGCCCGGCTCGCCCTCGTCGCCATTGACGGCCAGATAGCGCGGACCGGCTTCGGCGCGCACGAAACCCCATTTGCGCCCCGACGGGAAGCCGGCACCGCCAAGGCCGCGTAGCCCCGCATCGAGTAGGGTTTGCTGCACGCGCTCGAATTCGGCGTCGGCATTTGTCGTGGCGCGCAGATCGGTCAGCGTGGCGTAGCCGCCCGCCGCGCGATAGGCATCAAATCCTTCGTAATCCGGCACATGCGCGTGGGTGTCCCCCGCCGCGACCGCCGCCAAAACGCTCTCGGGCGTGGCGTGGTCAATATGATGATGACCAAGTTCCACCACGGGCGCTGTGTCGCACCGCCCCATGCAGGGCGCGCGCAGGATGCGGACCTGCGTGGGATCGGTGCCCTTCTCAAGCGCGGATTTCAATGCCTGCGCGCCCGCCAGCTCGCAGCTTAGCGAATCGCAGACGCGGATGGTCAGAGCAGGCGGCGGGGTCTCGCCTTCGCGCACCACGTCGAAATGCGCGTAAAAGCTGGCAACCTCGTAAACCTCAGCTTGCGACAGGCGCAGTTCCTCGGCCAAGGCCCGCAGATGCGCCGCCGACAGATGGCCGAACTTGTCCTGAATCCGGTGCAGATATTCGATCAAAAGGTCACGCCGGCGCGGCCCCTCGCCCAAGAGCGCCTGAACCTCTGCCCAAGCACCATCTTCAAGCGGACGCCCTTTGGTCGTGCGCCGGCCCTTGCCTGTGCCGGATTTCCAGACGCCTTTGCGATCATCCAATGCCATTGCGATCATCCTCTTTCCCTGTTGCGACCGAACCTAGCGGGCCGGGATGTGGGTAGAGCCCTCAAAAACGACATTTGCGCCACCATTCGCGTTGATCAGGGCGTGAAATGCGACGGGGTGCGGCAAGGAAACCCTGTGCGCCGCCCCTGCCCCGGATTAGACTGTGGAAAAATCGGGAACGCCTGATGCCGCTCTTTTCCATTGCCGCAAGCCTGCCTCTGCTGCTGACCGCGATTGCCGCACTCTGGGGTGGGGTTTGGGGCATTCTGGCCTTGGGCACGATTACGGTTCTGGTGTTCACACTGGATCGCGTGCTCGTCGCAGGCGGCAATCCCGATCCAGAGACCGAATTTCCCACCGCAGACTGGCTTTTGGTGGGTCTGGGATTGGCGCATTTCGCGGTGCTGGCGCTGGCGGTCTGGGCGGTGGCCGGGGGCAATGGACTAAGCGGAGTGGAGCGCACGCTTGTAGCGCTGAGCGCAGGCTTGAGCATGGGCCAGATTTCGCATCCCGTGGCGCATGAACTGATCCATCGCGGTGCCCGCGCCAAGCGGCGACTTGGGCGGCTCATCTATACCTCGCTGCTCTTTGGCCATCACGCGAGCGCGCATCTGCGGGTGCATCATGTGCATGTGGCCACCCCTGACGATCCCAGCAGCGCCCGCCCCGGCGAAGGGTTCTACCGCTACGTTCTGCGCGCCTGGCCGGGTGCGTTTCAGGCGGGGCTGCGCGCCGACTCGCGGCGCTATGCCGATCAACCGCTCTGGCAACATCCCTATACCCTTTACCTCGGCGGAGCGGGGGCGCTTGTGCTTGCGGTCGCGATCGGCCTTGGGGCGGCGGGGGTGGCGGCGCTGCTCTTCATCGCGGGCTATGCCCAGGTGCAAATCCTGCTTTCGGACTATGTGCAGCACTACGGGTTGCGCCGGGCACAGCGACAGGATGGGCGGTTTGAACCGGTCGGCCCGCAGCATTCCTGGAACGCGCCGCATGTGATGTCGGCGGCGATGACGCTGAACGCACCGCGCCATTCCGATCACCATGTGACACCACACCGCCCCTATCCGGCGCTGCAACTCGACCGCACCAGCATGCCGACCCTGCCACAGTCTCTACCGGTGATGGCGGTGCTGGCGTTGGTGCCGCCGCTCTGGCGACGCGTCATGGATCGCCGCGCCGCGTGCTGGCGCGAATCCTCTGGCGGCATGGCACCCGATCTGGCAGGCTGATCTCATGCACGCCCTGATCCTGTCCAGCCTTGTTGCCTTTGTCGCGGCCCCGGCCCTGGCGCAGATGTCGGCAGAGGAATTCGATGCCTATACCCGCGGCCAGACCTTTTACTATGGCGCGGGCGGCGCGCCCTATGGGGGTGAGGAGTATCTGCCCGACCGTCGCGTGCGCTGGTCCTTTCTCGATGGCGAGTGTCAGGACGGGCATTGGTATGAAGAGCGCGGGCTGATCTGCTTTGTCTATGACAACCGCCCCGATCCGCAATGCTGGAGCTTTGAGCGCACCGAACAGGGGCTGATCGCACGCTTTGCCGGGGAACAGAGCCTCTCGGAACTCTACGAGGTGCGCCGCTCCGATGCGCCGCTGATGTGCCTGGGGCCCAAGATCGGCGTGTGATCCCCGGCTTCTTCTTGGAAAAATACTCATTCCCTGCTCCACCCCTTGCGCCGGGGTTTGAAATCTTCCCCCTAGCAAGCCGGACCCCCATCGCCTAAGTTCATGGCAGGCGTATGGAAACCGGCAATGGGGGCACCATGAGTGATACGGGACTTCAGAAACTGGCGTTCCTTCTGCTGGTGGCGCTGATCCTGTTTGTCGCGGCCACGGGGGGCGTGTGATGGCGCAGCGCTTTGGCGGCAAATACAGCCCCGATGGCGCGGACAAGGGCGCGTCCGTGCCGGACCGGGGCGGCTTTCGTGGCGCACGGCGGACGCGGGCGGGCGGGCGCGTGAACCTTTTGTTCTTTGCGCCTTTGCCATTGGCTGCGCGGGCCTTTGCCTCGGGTCCGGTGGAATTGGCGTTCAACCTTGCCGCACTCGGCGCGCTGCTCTTGGCGGCATGGCTCACCCGCGAGGGGATTCTGGCGCAAGAGGCCTATGAGGCGCGCAAGATCGCGCGTCGCCCGGCCATCCCGCGCAAGATTTTTGCCTCCGCGCTCACCGGCGCGGGCCTTGGGCTAGCGGGTTTTGCCAGCGGCGGCGGGCTTCTGGAGCCTCTTATTTATGCCATGCTCGGCGCGGTTCTTCACAGTTTCGCCTTTGGTCTTGATCCGCTCAAGGACAAGGGGATGGAGGGCGTCGACAGCTTTCAGAGCGACCGGGTGGCGCGGGTGGTCGATCAGGCCGAGGATTACCTGCGCGCCATGACCGACGCGCTCAGCCGTGCCGGCGACCGGCAGGCGGAAACCCGGCTTGAGCGGTTCCAGATCACGGTGCGCGACATGCTGCGCACGGTTGAGGATGACCCCCGCGATCTGACAGCGGCGCGCAAATATCTGGGCGTCTATCTGATGGGCGCGCGCGACGCGACTGTCAAGTTCGCCGATCTGCACGCCCGCGCCCCCAACCCCGCTGCACGCGACAAATACCTCGCGCTCCTCAGCGATCTGGAACAGAATTTCACCGCCAAAACCCGCGCGCTGATGCAGGACAGCACCACCGATCTCGATATAGAAATCGACGTGTTGCGTGACCGGCTGGAGCGCGAGGGCGTTCACCTTGAAACCAAAGATTTAGCGTAAAAAGGACCACACTCATGTCAGAGACCACCCGCCAGAAGGCCGAAGCCGTGCTCAAGGATGTCGAGGCCGTGAGCCGCGCTGTGCTGCCCGAACCCGCCGCGGCCAACGCCATCGTGCCGCTCGAGCAGGCCGATGCGCCGCAAAGCGCCGAGATCACCCGCCGCATGGCCGAAATCGACATGGGCGATACGCAATCCATCGTGTCGTTCGGCTCGGCCGCGCAGGCCGAATTGCAGGAAATCTCCCAAGCCATGCTGCAAGGCGTGCGCAACAAGGATGTGGGGCCGGCGGGCGATAGCCTGCGCGGGATCGTCACCACCATTCGCGGCTTCTCGGTTTCGGAGCTTGACGTGCGGCGCGAGCGGTCGTGGTGGGAAAAGCTCTTGGGTCGCGCCGCCCCCTTTGCCAAGTTCACGGCGCGCTTCGAGCAGGTGCAGGGCCAGATCGACAAGATCACCGATGACCTTCTGGCGCATGAGCATACGCTCTTGAAGGACATCAAGTCGCTCGACATGCTCTACGAGAAAACGCTGGCCTTCTACGACGAGCTTGCCCTCTACATCGCGGCGGGCGAGGCCAAGCTGAAAGAGCTCGACACCAACGACATTCCCGCCGCCGAAGCCGCCGTTCAGGCCGCGCCGGAGAATGACCAGGTGATGAAGGCGCAGGAACTGCGCGATCTGCGCGCCGCGCGCGACGATCTGGAGCGGCGGGTGCATGATCTCAAGCTGACCCGCCAGGTGACGATGCAATCCCTGCCCTCGATCCGGCTGGTGCAGGAAAACGACAAGAGCCTTGTCACCAAGATCAACTCGACCCTCGTCAACACCGTGCCACTGTGGGAAACCCAACTGGCGCAGGCGGTCACGATCCAACGCTCGGCAGAGGCGGCGGCGGCGGTGCGCGATGCCAATGACCTGACGAACGAGCTTTTGACCGCCAATGCCAAGAACCTGCGCGAGAGCAACAAGATGATCCGTCAGGAAATGGAACGCGGCGTGTTCGACATCGAGGCCGTGAAACAGGCCAATGCCGATCTCATCGGCACCATTCAGGAAAGCCTGCAAATCGCAGACGAGGGCAAGGCCAAACGGGCCAAGGCAGAGGAAGACCTGAAAAAGATGGAGGCCGATTTGCGCGACACGCTGGCCTCGGCCAAGGCGCGGCGCGATGGGGTGGGCGACACCGCAGGCACCGCTGTGCCCAAGGGCTAAGCGCGGCATGCGCGCCGACTGGCTGAAATGGGGCATCTTGGGGCTGGCGCTGACGGCGCTGGCCGCTTGCGATATGCCTGCACCGCCCACGTCCTCGGCGCGCCCGACTGAGCGCCCCGTAGCGTCAGCGCCAGCGCCCTCCGGCCCCTCGGCCAATAGTCTGGCCTTGGCCAGCTATTACCAGCGGGTCGAATCCGACCTGCTCAGTCGCGGCCTCTTGCGCCGCGATGGCGGCGGGCCGGACACGCCCTATACCGACACCGACATTCTGCGTAATTTCGAGCGTATCGCCTTTTATGACGAGTACCAGCAGGGTGCAGGCTATCGCCCCTCCTCGGGGCGGGCCGGGGGCCTGCGGAAATGGGTGGGGCCGGTTCGGATCAACACCGAATTCGGCGCCTCTGTCACCGGAGCACAACGCGCCGAGGATCGCCGTCTGGTCGCCGATTATGCCGCGCGGCTGGCGCGTGTCACCCGCCACCCGATCACCACTGGCGGAGGGGCGGCCAATTTCCACGTCCTCTTCATGGGTGAAGATGACCGCGATACCATGCTGGCGCGTATCCGTCAGCTTGCCCCCGAGGCGGGGCCAAACACCATCGCCATTTTCCGCGACATGCCGCGTACGATCCATTGTCTGGTAGTGGCGTTTTCAGGCCAAGGTGAGGATCACGTCTATCGCCGCGCGATTGCGCTCATCCGGGCCGAACACCCGCCCCTCATGCGGCAATCCTGCGTGCATGAGGAACTGGCGCAGGGGCTGGGGCTGGCTGACGATTTCCCCGGAGCGCGGCCGTCGATCTTCAACGACGACGATGAATTTGCGCTTCTCACCAGCCATGATGAAGAGCTTTTGTGGCTGCTTTATCATCCCGACCTCAAGCCCGGCATGACCCCCGACGAGGCCCGCCCCATCCTGCGCCGTCTGCTCGATGCGCGGGCGGGCGGGCCGGTCTGATCCTCGACTTTCCGATTAAAGGAGTATCCCGATGCCCATTTTCGATTTTCTCTCCGGCCAGTTCATCGACGTCATCCACTGGACCGACGACACACGCGACACGATGGTCTGGCGGTTCGAGCGCGAGGGCCACGAGATCAAATATGGTGCCAAGCTGACGGTGCGCGAGGGGCAGGCGGCGGTTTTTGTCCACGAAGGGCAGTTGGCCGATGTCTTTACCCCCGGTCTCTATATGCTCGAGACCAACAACATGCCCGTGATGACCAGCCTTCAACATTGGGATCACGGCTTCAAATCGCCTTTCAAATCCGAGATCTATTTTGTCGCGACGACGCGGTTCAACGATCTGAAATGGGGCACCAAGAACCCGATCATCCTGCGCGATCCCGAGTTCGGGCCGACCCGCATCCGCGCCTTTGGCACCTACACGGTGCGGGTGGTCGATGCCGCGAAATTCCTCTCGGAAATCGTTGGCACCGATGGCGAGTTCACCATGGACGAGATCAGCTTTCAGATCCGCAACATCATCGTGCAGGCGTTTTCGCGCATCATCGCAGGGAGCGGTATCCCCGTGCTCGACATGGCCGCCAATACCGCCGACCTGGGCAAGCTGGTGGCGGGCGAGATTTCAACGGTGGTCGCCGATTACGGCCTCAGCATCCCCGAGTTTTACATCGAGAATATCTCGCTCCCGCCCGAGGTGGAAGCGGCGCTCGACAAGCGCACCTCGATGGGGATCGCGGGCGATCTGGGCCGCTTTACCCAGTATTCCGCCGCAGAGGCGATGACCGCCGCCGCCAAGAACCCGAGCGGCGGCGCGGGCATCGGTGCCGGATTGGGCATGGGGATGGGCATGGCCATGGCGCAGCAGATGGCGGATCAGGGGCCTTGGGGCGCCCGCCCTGCCCCCGCCACCCAGAGCCCGCCGCCGCCACCGGTAGAACATGTCTGGCACATTGCCGAAAACGGGCAGACCCATGGCCCCTATTCCAAGGCCTCTCTTGGTCGCATGGTGACGGAGGGCAAGCTGACCCGCGACAGCTTTGTCTGGACCGCCGGGCAGGACGGCTGGAAACGGGCCGAAGATGTGACGGAGCTGGCCACGCTCTTTACAGTAATGCCGCCGCCGCCGCCAGGTGCGTGACCCATGCGCCGGAGCCTGACGATCACACTACACTGGCTGAACCTGATGTTGCTGCTGTTCGTGTTGGGCGATGGCGGGGCGACAGTCTGGTTATCGTTGGTCTATGCAGTCTCGGCGCTGGTCATGTGCGCGCTGGCACTGGTCTTTGGTCTCTTGAACGGGCCGGGGCCAAAGTTGGAGGGAGGATTGCGCGCGCTGCATCCGTGGTTGCACCGCGCGCTCTATCTGCTTTTGGCATGGGGGGCCCTCGCACTGACGGCAGAGGCACTCGGTCATGCCCTGCCCGGCCCAGAGGCGCGAAAACTGCTCTTGGCGCTGCTAGCGGCCTCTGCGCTGCACGCCACTTTCAATCTTTGGCGGCACACAGCCTTGGGGGATGGGGCGCTGCGCCGCATCACCCCACGTGCCGTGCATCAAATCCTGTGAGCCAAATGCAGAGTTCCCCGCCCCCCGCCCCTGTCACGACCGAAACCCAGCATCGGTTTCCCTGCGCCAGCTGTGGCGCGGATTACCGCTATGATCCGGGTGCCAATCATCTGATCTGCGACCATTGCGGCGATGTTCATCCCATCGCGACCGGCAGCCCCTGGCAGGGCGGGATCAAGGAGTTGGATTTTGAGCGCGCCCTGCGCGATCAACTGCCCGTGCAAGAGATGGAAGAGATCCGCAGCACCACCTGCACAAGCTGCGGCGCGCAGGTGGAACTGGGCAGCGATACCCATGCCGCCGAATGCCCGTTCTGCGCCTCGCCGGTCGTGACCGATACCGGCGCACAACGCCATATCAAGCCGCGCGCGCTGCTGCCCTTCGCCCTCGATGAGGCGACCGCGCGCAAGGCGATGACCGACTGGCTGGGGCGGCTGTGGTTCGCGCCGAACGGGCTCAAGGACTATGCCCGCAAGGGGCGGCGGATGCAGGGCATCTACGTGCCCTATTGGACCTTTGACGCCGACACGAAATCCACCTACCGGGGCGCGCGCGGCACGGTCTATTACGAGAGTCAGACCGTCGTCCGCGATGGCAAGCGCCAGACCGTGCAGGTGCCCAAGATCCGCTGGACCCCGGCCGCAGGTCGGGTGGCGCGGTTTTTCGACGATGTGCTGGTGCTGGCGTCGAATTCCCTGCCCAAGCGATTTACCGACGCGCTCGAACCCTGGGATCTGGCCGCACTGGTGCCCTATAACCCTGAATATCTCGCCGGGTTCCGCGCAGAGGGCTACAATCTCGAACTCGAACACGGATTTGTCGAGGCGCGCGCCCGAATGGATGCGATCATCGCCCGCGATGTGCGTTTTGACATCGGCGGCGACCGTCAACAAATCCACGAGATCAACACCGAAGTCCGCGACGTCACCTTCAAACACATCCTGCTGCCTGTCTGGCTCGCAGCCTATAAATACCGGGGCGAGACCTATCGTTTCGTGGTCAATGGCCGCACAGGCCGGGTGCAGGGCGAGCGTCCGTGGTCGGTCTGGAAAGTCGCCCTTGCCGTTCTCATCGGCGCGTTGATCGCCGGGGCGATCGGCTATGTCGTGGCTCTGGAGCAGGGTGTGGTGTAGGGCACAGGCGGCGGAAAACCGCCGGGCGGGGCATGGATATGCCACGAAACTCTCCCTATGATCATCGGGCAAGGCCATGGGCCTGATGGATCAAGGCCGGGCAAGGACATCACGGAATGACGGACAATTTTTCAACTTTGCAGGGGCTCTTGCAGGCCCGCCATTCCTGCCGCGCCTTTCGGCCCGATCCTGTGCCGGAAGAGACCATTGCAAAGATCGTCGAGGCCGCAGGGCGCGCGCCGTCCTGGTGCAATGCCCAGCCCTGGCGCGTGACCGTGACGCGGGGGGATGAAACCGCGCGGTTTCGCGACGCACTGCTCGCCGCGGTGCAGAATGAGCGCCCCGGCCCGGATCTGCCCTGGCCCGAGAGCTATCCCGGTGCCCATGGTGCCCGCCGCCGCGAATGCGGCCTGCAACTATATGAGGCTGCGGGTATCGCGCGCAACGACCGCGCCGGACGGGCCGAGCAATCCATGCGGAACTATCACCTCTTCGACGCGCCGCATGTGGCGATCGTGCATTCCGAGGCGGCCCTTGGCCCTTATGGCGCGATGGATTGCGGCGGGTTCATCACCGCCTTCATGCTGGCCGCGACGGCCTTGGGCGTGGGCACCATCGCGCAAGCCTCTGTTGCGGCCTATGCGCCGATGATCCGCGCGCATTTCGACCTGCCCGAGAGCCGGTTGATCCTCTGCGCCATTTCCTTTGGCCTGCCCGATACGGACCACCCCGCCAACAGCTTTCGCACCAGCCGGGCGGGGTTGGACGAGGTTCTTGATCTGCTCGGCTAAGCGCAACGATGTTTGGAGGGTTTCATGCGCGCGCTATTGCAACGTGTCTCTGAGGCTTCTGTCGCCGTCGATGGCGAGGTCATCGGCCAATGCGGGCGGGGCCTCTTGATCCTTGTCTGCGCCATGCAGGGCGATACCGAAGCGGATGCAGAGCGGCTGGCGGCCAAGATTGCCAAGCTGCGCATCTTCCCAGACGAGGCGGGCAAGATGAACCGCTGTTTGACCGACATCGACGGCAGCGTTCTGGTGATCAGCCAATTCACACTGGCCGCCGATACCTCGCGCGGCAATCGGCCCGGGTTTTCAACGGCGGCAGACCCCGAGACCGGCAAGCGGCTCTATGACTATTTCGCAGGGCAGATCGCAGGGTTGGGGATTGCCACCGAAAAGGGCCGGTTCGGGGCGGATATGAAAGTATCGCTGATCAATGACGGGCCGGTTACGATCTGGATGGAGGGCTGAGGCCCTCCACCTTGGGGCGCGTTGCGCTCAACCGAGAACAGACCCGTCCCGGGCTTGACCCGGGACCTCGCTCAATTAGGCGCAGGCCCCGGCCCGGGGGCCGGGGCGAGGTGACTCCGATCAGACGCGACGCGCTTTAGCGCAATTTCAGCGTCGCCAATCCGATCATGGCCAGAATGAGCGCGATGATCCAGAAACGGATCACGATCTGCGGCTCGGCCCAGCCCTTTTTCTCGTAATGGTGATGGATGGGGGCCATCAGGAACACCCGCTTGCCGGTGCGTTTGAAATAGAGCACCTGAATGATGACCGAGAGCGCCTCGACCACAAAGAGGCCGCCCACGATGCCCAGCACCAGCTCGTGCTTGGTGGCGACCGCAATCGCCCCCAGCGCACCACCCAAGGCCAAAGACCCGGTATCCCCCATGAAAACCGCCGCAGGCGGAGCGTTATACCACAGAAACCCCAGACCACCGCCGACAAGCCCCGCGACAAAGATCAGGATCTCGCCCGTGCCCGGCACGTAATGCAGCCCCAGATACTCGGTGAAATCGACGCGGCCCACCGTATAGGCGATCACGCCCAGCGCCGCCGAGGCGATCATCACCGGCATGATGGCCAGCCCATCGAGACCATCGGTCAGGTTGACCGCATTGGCGGCGCCCACAATCACGAACATCGCAAAGGGGATAAAGAAAAAGCCGAGGTTGATCAGCACATCCTTGAACACCGGCAGCGCAAGTTGATATTGCAACTCTGCCGGATGATGCAGTCCGGCCCAATAGGCCGCAATGAGCGCGATGAGAAACCCAAGGCCCAGCCGCACACGGCTTGAGACGCCCTTGACGTTCTGCTTGCTGACCTTCGCATAATCGTCAGCAAAGCCGATGAGGGCAAAGGACAGCGTCACGAAAAGCACGAGCCAGACATAAGGATTGTCGAGGCGCGCCCAGAGCAGGGTCGAAGTGACAAGCGCACCCACAATCAAGAGCCCGCCCATGGTGGGCGTGCCCGCCTTGGAAAAATGTCCCTCGGGGCCATCGCTGCGGATGGGCTGCCCTTTGCCCTGCCGCTTGCGCAGGACCATGATCAAGGGCGCGCCGAACAGAAAGCCAAAGATCAGCGCAGTCATGAAGGCCCCGCCAGCCCGAAAGGTGATGTAGCGGAAGAGATTGAAGAAATCCCCACCATCCGACCAGATGGTCAACCAATAGAGCATCAGACCTGTCCTTCTTCTGTCACCCGGCCCACGCGCCGGAGCGCGTCAACCACAAGGCTCACCCGGCTGCCCTTGGAACCCTTTACCAATACCACATCGCCTGCGTCGATCAGCCGGTGCGCCTGCGCGGCCAGCTCTTCGGCGCTGGCCACCCAACGGCCACGCCGCACCTCGGGCAAAATATCCCACAGGGCGCGCATCCGAGGGCCGACGCAATGAATTTCGTCGATCCGCGCCATGTAGGGCAGGTCGGCAAGCCCGGCGTGCATCATCGCCTCATCCGGCCCGAGTTCCAGCATATCGCCGAGAATGGCAATCCGGCGCCCGCGCGAAACACGGCCCACACCGTCGCGCGGATGCGCTGCGGCCAAAACTTCGAGTGCGGCGGCCATCGACGTGGGGTTGGCGTTGAACGCATCGTCGATGAGGTCAATGCTCATCCCGTCGCTGGCCAGATCCAGCACCAGCTCCTCGCGTGTGCCGCGCCCGGCAGGCGGGGCCCAACTGGCCAGATCGGCCACGGCCACGGCCCGGTCGCAGCCCAGAACCTGCGCCACCGCCAGAACCGCCAGCGCGTTCATCGCGAAATGCCGCCCCGGAACGCCGACCTTGTAGACGACCGCGGAGCGCCAGGCGCGCGCACGTGCCACGGTGACGTGATCATGCAGTTCCACATCGAGCAGGCGGTGATGCGCGCCGCGCGTGGTGCCAAAGCTGAGGACGCGCGCAGCATGTTGCATGGCCTTGGCGCGCAGAATGGATGTCGTGGAAATATCCGCGTTGATCAGGGCCACACCGCCCGGCTCCAGCCCTTCAAAGATGCTGGCCTTTTCTCGGGCAATGCCTTCGATATCTTCGAACGCCTCGAGATGCGCCGCCGCGACCGTTGTCACAATCGCCACATGGGGCCGCGCCATACGTGCCAAAGGTGCAATCTCGCCGGGGTGGTTCATGCCAATCTCGATCACCGCGAATTGCGTGTCCACCGGCATCCGCGCGAGCGTGAGCGGCACACCCCAGTGGTTGTTGTAACTGGCCTCGGCGGCATGGGTGCGGCCTTGATGGCCCAGCACGTCGCGCAGCATTTCCTTGGTCGAGGTCTTGCCGACCGATCCGGTCACGGCCACGACGCGGGCCTGTGACCGCGCGCGCGCCGCACGGCCCAGATCCTCAAGGCCCTTTTGGACGTCAGTGACGATCAAGAGCGGGGCATCGACGGGCAACCCCTCGGGGATACGAGACACGAGCGCCGCGGCCGCCCCTTTGGCCAAGGCCTGCGCCACAAACTCATGCCCGTCGCGCGCGGCACTGAGCGCCACGAAAAGATCTCCGGGTTTGAGCGTGCGGGTATCAATCGACACGCCCGTGGCCTGCCAATCGCCTGCCACGCGGCCCTGCGTGGCCTCCGCCGCCTCTTGTGCCGACCAAAGGCTCATACCCGCCCCCCATCGAGCAGCGTGACCGCGATGCTCGCCTGTTCCGCATCATCAAAGGGCAGCACGTCATCGCCGACGACCTGCCCTGTCTCATGCCCCTTGCCACAAATGAGCAGCGCATCGCCCGGCCCCAGCGCATCGACGCCGCGCAGGATCGCCTCGGCACGGTCGCCCACCTCGGTGGCCCTGGGACAGCCCTCCATCACCGCCGCCCGGATGCTGGCCGGGTTTTCCGAGCGCGGATTGTCGTCCGTCACGATCACCCGGTCGGCATGGGCCGCCGCAGCCTGCCCCATCAGGGGCCGCTTGGCGCGGTCGCGGTCGCCGCCTGCGCCCACGATGGCAATAAGCCGTCCCATGACATGCGGGCGCAGCGCCTTGATCGCAGTGGCCACCGCATCCGGGGTATGAGCATAGTCAACAAAGACAGCCGCGCCATTGTCGCGCGTTGCGGCCAGTTGCATGCGCCCCCGCACCGTCCGCATGTCCGGCAGCACCTCGAACACCCGTTCGGAATCGGCACCCGCCCCGATCACCAGCCCCGCCGCAAGCAGCACGTTTTCCGCCTGAAATCCGCCGATGAGATCGAGGCGCAATTGATTGACATCATCCTCCCATTCAAAGCGCAGCACCTGGCCCGTCGCGTCAAACCGTTGCGCGATGAGGCGCAGATCGGCCCCCGGCGCACGCCCGACGGTGATCAGGTCCTGCCCGCGTTCGGTGGCGATAGACGCCATCTCGGCCCCGCGCGGGTCGTCGATGTTGATCACGGCCACCCCATCCTCGGGGAGGACACGCGCGAAAAGTCCCGCCTTGGCCGCGAAATATTCGTCAAAACTGGCGTGATAATCGAGATGATCCTGCGTGAAATTGGTGAATCCTGCCGCCATCAGATGCACACCATCGAGGCGCCGTTGTGCCAGACCATGAGAGGAGGCCTCCATCGCGCCATGGGTGACGCCCGCCAGTTCGCACTTGGCCAGCATCCGGTGCAGGGTGATCGGCTCTGGTGTGGTGTGACCCAGGGGCGCGCTATAGGCCCCCTCGACCCCGGTCGTGCCCAGATTGACCGCCGAAAACCCCAGCCGCTCCCATATCTGCCGGGTAAAGGTGGTCACGGATGTCTTGCCATTGGTGCCGGTCACCGCGACCATGGTTTCGGGCTGCGCGCCGAACCAGAGAGCTGCGGCGAAGGCCAGCGTCTGACGCGGGTCTTCGGCCACCACAAGGGCGGCATCGCTCAGGCTGAGGAAATCCTGTGCCAGCCGAGCGCCGGTGGCGTCGGTCAGGATCGCCCCCGCCCCTTGGCGCAACGCATATTGGATGAACTCCGCGCCATGCACCTTGGTGCCCGGCAGCGCGGCAAAGAGAAAACCCGGCTTCACCTCGCGGCTGTCCACCGCCAACCCCGTGATATTGGCCTGACGCCCACCTTGGGCGGTCAGTCCCAAAGCCGCCAATGTCTTGATCTGCCCCACCGCACTGCCCCGTTCCGGCCTAATTCGATGTCAGGCTTATAGCAGCAAGCGGGCGGGGTTCAATCTCGGGTCTGAGACCCAGAAGCGGGGCGACGCGACGGATGATTTCAGCGGCCACGGGAACGGCGGTCCAGCCTGCGGTGCGGCGGGCCTCGCTGCCCGATGTCTCGACCGGCTCATCGAGCGTGACCACCAGCACGTATTTCGGGTCATGCGCCGGAAAGATGCTGGCAAAGGTCGAGATGACCTTGTCCTTGTAATAGCCGCCACCACGCTCCTTGGGTTTATCGGCAGTGCCGGTCTTGCCGCCCACCGCATAGCCCGGCACTTCGCCGAGGCTTGCCGTGCCTTCGGTTACGACATGGCGCAGCATCTCACGCATCGCGGCAGATGTCTTTTCGGTGATGATCCGCTCGCCGGGGGTGCGGGTCGGGTCGTGCAACAACGTGGGCGTTACCCGCCGTCCACCATTGGCAATCGTTGCATATCCCGCCGCCAGATGCATCGGGCTGACCGAGAGGCCATGACCATAGGAAATCGTCATGGTGGACAACTCGGACCAGTTCTTTGGCAAGAGCGGTGTGCTGCCAGAGGCTTCGGCGATTTCCAGATGCACGGGGGACATGAACCCCAAGCTTTCAAGGAACTCGCGCTGCCTTGCGGCTCCGATTTCAAGCGCAATGCGCGCTGTGCCGACGTTGGAGGATTTGACGATCACCTTGGTCGCACTCAGTTCCGGGCCGTAGTTCTTGAAATCGCGGATGCGAAATTTGCCCCATTGCATCGGGCTTTTGGTGTTGATCATGGTCTCGGGGTTGATCAGCCCCAGCTCAAGCGCCTGCGCCACGGGAAAGATTTTGAAGGTGCTGCCCAATTCATAGACACCCTGCACCGCGCGATTGAACAGCGGGCTGTCGCTAGGGCTGCCGGAGGTGGGCAGCGCGGGGCGGTCATTGGGGTCGAAATCGGGGAGAGAGGCCACGGCCACCACTTCGCCGGTATGGGCGTCCATCAGAATACCTGCGGCCCCCTTGGCATTCATGATCTTCATGCCGCCAAAGAGCACCCGCTCCATCGCCGCCTGCACGCTGAGGTCGAGCGAGAGTCGCAAGGGTTCATGCGCCTGCGCCGGGTCGCGCAGCCGCGCGTCCTGATGCCGCTCAATGCCTGCCACGCCGACGAGTTCGGCGGCATGCACCCCCTCGCGGCCAAAGCTGGTTCCGCCCAGCACATGCGCGGCCAGCCGCCCGTTGGGATAGAGCCGCATTTCGCGCGGACCAAAGAGCAAGCCCGGCTCGCCGATATCATGCACCGCCTGCTTCTGCTCGGGGCTGAGTTTTTTCTTGATCCACAGGAATTTGCGCGTGCCAGTGAAATCCTTGATCAGCCGCGCGCGGTCGAGATCGGGAAAGATCTCGACCAGCTTGTCGGCGGCATGTTCGGGGTCGATCATCTGTTGGGGTTGCGCATAGAGACTATGCGTGTCGAAATTGGTGGCCAGGATGCGCCCCTCGCGATCCACGATATCGGCCCGCTGCGCAAAGATTTGCGCGCCCGCGACGCTGGTCGTGGGCTCGCTCGGTTCGGTGCCGGCCAGAACCGCCATACGCCCGCCCACAATTGAGAAGGCCACAAAGAATACCCCCGCCAACACCAACAGCCGCCCCTCGGCGCGCCGACGGGCGCGGTCGCGCATTTCCTCGTGCCGCAGGCGGATGTTCTCACGCTCGATGGCGTCGGGATTTTCGCCCCGGTTGCGCGCGTCAAGAATGCGCGCCAAAGGGCGCAGCGGAGTGCGGATCATGGGAACTGCTCCATGTTGGACACGTCAACGGGGTTGGTGATCGGCAATTCAGCAGGCTTGGGGAACGAGACCTGATCCACACGACCGAACTGATAGGGTTGCAGGGGCAAGAGGCCCAGCTTGTCATAATTCAGTTCAACGAGGTCCATCAGGCGGTCAGGGCGGTTGAGATAGGCCCATTCCGCGTTGAGCACCCGCAGGCGCGCGCGCGCCTCGCCGATGGCGTTTTGCAGGGCTTGCGCCTTGGCCTGCGCCTCTTGGGTGCGGTAATTCTCGCGGTAGGCCCAAAAGGCCAGACCGATCACGGAAAGCGCGGTCAGAACATAGAGAATGCTGCGCATCATTTCGCTCCCTTCAACATGGGGACACCCAGAGCACTGCGCTCGCTGCGCCCTGCGGGGGCATCGGTACGCGTGGCAACGCGCAACCGGGCCGACCGGGCGCGCGGATTTACGGCCAGTTCCTCGTCATCGGGACCGATGGCCTTGCGCGATTTGAGGGTGAATTGCGGTGCGTCGCGGGTGATTTCCGGGGCATGGCGGCTACCGGTGCCGCCCCCGCCCGACCGCGCCGTCAGGAATCGTTTGACGATCCGGTCCTCGATGGAATGAAAGGTCACGACCGCCAGTTGCCCGCCGGATTTCAGCGCGCGCTCGGCGGCCTCAAGCCCTGCGATCAGCGCGCCATATTCGTCATTCACCGCAATGCGGATCGCCTGAAAACTGCGGGTGGCGGCATGCGCCTGCCCCGGCTTGGAGCGCGGCAAGCACCGTTCAATCAGCCCCGCCAGATGCAGCGTTGTCTCGATCGGGGTCTGCTCGCGTGCCTTGACGATCGCGCGGGCGATCCGCCGGCTCGCGCGTTCCTCACCATAGAGATAGAGGATGTCCGCCAGGTCGGATTCCTCAGCGGTGTTGACCAGATCGGCCGCACTTGGGCCCTCCTGGCTCATGCGCATGTCGAGCGGGCCGTCCTTCATGAAGGAAAAGCCGCGCTCGGCCTGATCAAGCTGCATCGAGGACACGCCCAGATCGAGTACGACGCCATCAAGATTGGTGGCATAGTCATCCATCTGTGCGAAATTGCCCAGCACAAGGCGCAACCGGTCGCCATACTCTGCCCCCCAGCTGCGCGCCATTTCATGCGCCAGCGGGTCGCGATCCACGCCGATCACCTGATCCGCGCCAGCCTCGAGCAAGGCGCGGGCGTAGCCCCCTGCCCCCAGAGTGCCATCCAGCCACACCCCCTGCACCGGCGCCACAGCAGCAATCAGCGGGCGCAAGAGGACGGGGATATGCGGGGCGTTCGGTGTCGGGGCGGCGGCAGCGGCCATGGGTCAGACCCCGTCCGGATTGTCGAGCAGGATCAACGGGTCAAAGTCATCGGGGAACTCGTCAAGCCATTCCTCGGTCTTGGACAGTTCGTCGGTCTCGTAGGTTTCGGGCTTCCAGATCTGAAAGGTATCGCCTGCGGCGATAAAAAACGCCTCATCCTCAAGCTCAATCTTCTTGCGCAGCTTGGCAGGCAGCACCAGACGCCCGGTCTCGTCGACCGAGGTGGGAAAGCTCTGACCATGAAAGAGGCGTTGCAGATGTTTGCGCGCATTCGAGCCGCGCGGCAGGGCCGCGATCTTGGCATCCACCTCCTGCATCGCCTCGATGGTGTAGCATTCGAGATAGCGGCGGCGGTGGTCACCATAAACGATGATCAGTTCCGGATTGAGACCGTCGGTCCAGTTCGGGTCCGAAGCCTCGATCACACGGCGAAACAGGGCCGGGATTGATACCCTGCCCTTTCCATCCACCTTGTGGAGGCTCTCGCCTCTGAAAATCCGGCCCACTGTCCCGTTGGTCCCTATGTCTGCCCCAGATTGAAAACGAACCCCTGAGACACGAAACGGCGGGTTGATCTGCTGCCACTGATCAACCCGCCGCCCTCGTCCCGCTTGAGCGGGGTGTCCGACTGCGCGCGCCACCTGGGGGGATGTCTGCTCGCTCGCGCGCCGGATCT
>NZ_CAXAUM010000026.1:0-35991 GCF_963972555.1 uncultured Roseovarius sp. | reverse complement strand
CGTCGCGGGTGAACTGCGACATGCCCCATTCCTCGATATAGCCGTGGCCGCCGTAAATCTGCTGCGCCAACACGGTCATGTCGTAACCTTCGTCGGTGAGAAAGCCCTTGATCACCGGCGTCATCAGCGAAATCAGACCTTCGGCAGCGGCATCATTACCACGATGCGAACGGTCGATGAGTTCCGCGCCCCAGAGCATGAAGGCGCGCGCACCCTCGATAAAGCTCTTTTGATCCATCAGCGACCGCCGGATGTCGGGATGCACGATCAACGGATCGGCGGGGCCGTTGGGGTTTTCCGTGCCGGTCACGGCGCGGCCCTGGAGACGGTCCTTGGCATAGGCCAATGCGTTTTGATAAGCGACCTCAGCCTGCGCCAGACCCTGCATGCCGACGCCGATCCGCGCCTCGTTCATCATGGTGAACATCGCCCGCATGCCCTTGTGCTCTTCACCCAAGAGCCAGCCGGTGGCCCCGTCATAGTTCATCACACAGGTGGAATTGCCGTGAATCCCCATCTTTTCCTCGATCTTGCCGCAGCTCACGCCATTGCGGTCACCGAGGCTGCCATCCTCTTTGACGATGAATTTCGGCACGATGAAGAGCGACACGCCCTTGATCCCCTCGGGGCCACCGGAGATCTTGGCCAGCACCAGATGGATGATGTTGTCGGCCATGTCATGCTCGCCCGACGAGATAAAGATCTTCTGCCCGGTGATCTTGTAGCTGCCATCGCCCTGCGGTTCGGCCTTGGTGCGCATGAGGCCCAGATCGGTGCCGCAATGCGGCTCGGTCAGGTTCATGGTGCCGGTCCACTCGCAATTGGCCATTTTCGGCAGGTAGGTGGCCTTTTGATCGTCGGTGCCATGCACAAGGATCGCCGAGGCCGCGCCATGGGTCAGACCCTGATACATGGTAAAGGCCTGATTGGCGGCCGAGAACATCTCGCCCACGGCAGTGCCGAGGATATAGGGCATATATTGCCCGCCGAATTCCTCGGGCAGATCGAGGGCTGTCCAACCACCTTCTTTCATCTGTTCAAAGGCCTCTTTAAAGCCCTTCGGCGTGCGCACCACACCGTTTTCCAACACGCAGCCCTCGGTATCGCCCACGGCATTGAGCGGCATCAGCACCTCAGAGGCAATCTTGCCCGCTTCTTCCAGAACGGCCTTGGTAAAGTCGGGCTCAAGCTCGGCATAGCCGGGCGTGCTCTGTTCGGACACGTTCAGGACCTCGTGCAGCACAAATTGCATGTCACGGGTGGGGGCGGTGTAGCTTGGCATATGTCTCTCTCCCTAAAACAGGTGCCGGACCGGATTACTCGGCGGCTTTTTGGCTGGTCTTGAGCGAGGCCAGCATGCGCTCGCCCCATGTCATCTGTTCGCGCAGCTCAGAGATTGCGGCCTCCAGCTCGTCGCGCTGTTTCTCCATTTCGGCCAGACGCGTGCGCGCAACATCGTAGGCGCGGGCAATCTGGCTGTGCTGCTGATCCCCCTTGTCATAGAGATCGAGCAATTGGCGCAGGTCCTCGAGGCTGAAACCGAAACGCTTGCCGCGCTGGATCAGTTTCAGCCGGGCCCGGTCACGCCGGGTAAAGAGCCGCTTCTGCCCGACCCGGCGGGGCGAGAGCAGTTCCTTGGCCTCATAGAAGCGCAGGGTGCGGGGCGTTACGTCGAACGCCTCGCACATCTGGCGAATGGTCATCATATCGTCGGTCATCGGTTTACCCATGTCACAGCACATTTGCCGACAATCTGCGGATCATGGGCAATGGTTACAACAGCCGGGTGGCTTTACGTAACCACTACGTCGCGTCACTTTTAAGTTGACGTAAGATAAGGCAAGGTAAACAGGGTGCAGGGGAAATATTCTTGCCCTTGCGTCACCCGCTCAACCGAGATTCGCGGCGGTATCGTCGCGCAACTTCTTCAATTCTGCCATCGCTTCGTCAATTTGACGTCGCTGTTCTGCCAGTTCAGCCAACTGCCGGTCGGCAAGTTCAATCCAACTGCGCATCTGCGCATTGGTGCCCTCGTTTTCATAAATCAGTAGCCATTGCCTGATCTCTTCCAGGGCAAACCCGAATTTGCGACCGCGCAGTATCAGCGTCATGCGCGCACATTCGCGCGGGCCATACCAACGCGCGCGGCCATCGCGCTCAGGCTCCAGAAGTTCGATATATTCATAATATCGCAGGGTGCGCGGCGTCACATCATAGGTCGCACACATTTCCTTGAAGGACAGTTTCTTATCCGACATGGTCAGCCCTCCCGTTGTGCAGACGTTAGGACCAAGACGCGGCCCTTGCAACCGGTGCTCTTGCAGCTTGGGCAGATTAGGGATCATAAAGGGCGCATCACGATCCGCGGGGAACAGCATGACCGACGCCAAGACCAAGATCGCACAGCAGTTCATGCAGGCCCTGCCCCATGCCCGCGCCCTTGGCATGCGGCTGATCTCTATGGGGGATGGTCAGGCCGAGATCGAGATGGATTACGATCCACGCTTTGTCGGCGACCCAGAAACCGGGGTGATTCACGGCGGGGCGGTTTCGGCCCTGATGGATACGTGTTGCGGGGCGGCCGCCATGAGCCATCCGGCCTCGCCCGGCGGCACCGCCACCATTGACCTGCGCATCGACTATATGCGCCCGGCAACACCGGGGCAGCGCATCCGCGCCCATGCGGACTGTTACCACATCACGCGATCCGTGGCCTTTGTCCGGGCCAAGGCGATGGATGAGGATGAGGCGCGCCCAGTGGCGACGGCCACAGGCACCTTTACCGTGGAGGGCAAATGATGGCCCGGACCCGTCCTGAACCTGTGCAGGTGGTCAAGCAGCGGCGCGATGCGGCGCTGAAGGCCTTGGTCGAAGGGGTGCCCTATATCGGCTTTCTCGGGGTGCAGTTCGATCGGCGGGGGGATGAGTTGACCGCCCTGATGCCCTTTGAGGAAAAGTTGATCGGCAACCCGCTCTTGCCCGCGCTGCATGGCGGGGCGACGGCGGCGTTTCTCGAAATCACCGCGATCATCGGCCTGAGCTGGGGGATGCTCTGGGAAGAGATCGAAAGCGGCGCGTTCGACCCCGAGGCGATTGTCGGAGGCAAGCTGCCACGCTTGCCGAAAACTATTGATTTTACAGTGGATTACCTGCGTTCCGGCCTGCCGCGTGATGCCTATGCGCGGGCACAGGTCAACCGCTCTGGCCGCCGCTATGCCTCGGTGCATGTCGAGGCTTGGCAGGACAATCGCAGCCGTCCCTTTGCCCAAGCGACCGGGCATTTCCTGATGCCGCGTCGCGATGGCTGAGGTCGCGCGGGCGGTCACGCATGCCCGTGTCCTTAAAATTGCCCTGCCCATCGTGATTTCCAACGCCACGGTGCCGATCCTCGGCGCGGTGGATACGGGCGTGGTCGGACAGTTGGGGGCAGCGGCACCGATAGGCGCGGTGGGCATTGGCGCCGTCATAATTACTGGAATTTATTGGATTTTCGGATTCCTCCGGATGGGCACCACGGGACTGACAAGCCAAGCGCAGGGGGCGGGGCAGACGGGCGAGGTCGCGGCGCTCTTGACGCGGGCGCTGTTGATCGGCTTTGCCGGGGGGCTGACCTTCATCGCCTTGCAAGTCCCTGTTTTCTGGGCCGCTTTTCAGATTTCCCCGGCCAGCGAAGAGGTGGAAACCCTCGCGCGAGAATATATGGCGATCCGGGTCTGGAGCGCCCCGGCGATGATCGCGCTCTTTGGCATGACCGGGTGGCTGATCGCACAGGAACGCACACGGGCGGTTCTACTGCTGCAAATTGCCATGAATGGCATAAATATTCTTTTGGATCTGTGGTTTGTCCTGGGGCTCGACTGGGGTGTCGCGGGCGTCGCGCGGGCGACGGTGATTGCCGAATGGGGCGGTCTGGTGCTGGGCTTTTGGTTTTGCCGCGATGCGTTTGCCGTGCCTGCATGGTGCGACTGGCCAAGGGTATTTGACCGGGAGCGGCTGAAAAACATGGCCTCGGTCAACGGGGATATTCTGCTTAGATCATTGATGTTGCAGATTATTTTCATCTCTTTCCTGTTCTGGGGCAGCGATTTTGGCGATGTCACGCTGGCGGCAAATCAGGTGCTGTTGCAGTTCCTGAGCATCACCGCGCATGCGCTGGATGGGTTTGCCTTTGCCGCCGAGGCACTGGTGGGGCAGGCGTTTGGCGCGCGCTCTGTCGTGCGTCTACGGCGAGGGGCGCTGTTGACGAGCATCTGGGGCGTCGTGGTCTGTGTCGCCTTGGCCATTGCCTTTGCCAGCTTTGGCGGGGTGCTGATCGATCTCATGGCCAAGGCCCCAGAGGTTCAGATAGAGGCGCGCAACTATCTGATATATATGACACTTGCGCCCATTCTCGGGCTGGCGGCCTATATGCTGGACGGGGTATTCATCGGGGCGACGCGCACCCGCGACATGCGCAACATGATGGCGCTGAGCCTCTTGGTCTATGTCGTCGCGGCGCTGCTGCTGGCCCCTTCGATGGGCAATCACGGCCTATGGCTGGCGCTCTTGATCAGTTTCGTGGCACGGGGTGTCACGCTCGGGCTGCGGTATCCGGCGCTGGAACGGGCGGCAACCAACCTTACAGACCTTACAAAATCACCCTCGATTCTGTAAGGTCGCGGCACGGGTTTGCAGCGCCTGCCGGATGCGGACTGACGGAACGGGAACCATGCTGCACATCACCGATCAAATCGCCATCGAAGACTGGGAATTGACCGAGCAGTTCATCCGCGCCTCGGGGCCGGGAGGGCAGAATGTCAACAAGGTGTCGAGCGCCGTCGAATTACGGTTCGAGGCCGAGCGGTCGCCCAATCTGCCCGCGCCGGTCAAGACGCGGTTGCGGCGGTTGGCCGGGCGGCGCTGGACCAAGGAAGGGGCGGTCGTGCTGCAATGCGACGAGACCCGAAGCCAGACCCGCAACCGGGAAATCGTGCGGGATCGTTTGGCGGAGTTGATCCGCCAAGCCTCGGTCGCGCCCAAGCGGCGGGTGGCGACCAAACCGACGCTGGGGTCAAAGAAACGCCGCCTTGCCGCCAAGAAGCAACGCGGAGAGGTGAAGGCATTGCGCGGTCAGGTGGGCAGCGAGGAGTGAGGCCCGCGCCTTGATCGACCGCGGGCGCTCTGACCGCAAAGTTTTTACCCCGCGCCTGAAACTTTGTGCCGATGTCTTGCGTGACTGTTCCGTGATGCTTGCAAACGGGAGGTCAAACCATGGCACATCTAGCGACAAACTATTCCTCTTTCGAAACCTTTCTGCGGGGTGCGGAATCCACCTATACGGTTGATTTCATTGCGCTCAATGGCTCGGGCGTCAGTGGAACGGCGATCCTCGCGATTGGCGCGCCTGAAATCACCGGCGAACAATATCTCAACGTGTCCATCACCGTGGAAGGTATGGAACCCAACCAACCTGTACCGCAGCATATTCATGGTCTGTTTGACGTAGACGGCAATCCTGTGAATTCGCAAACGCCGGATATCAACAGCGATGCCGACCGCGATGGGTTGGTGGAAGTGCTGGAAGGTGTGGGCCAATATGGCGACGTGCTTTTGACCCTGAGCGGTGAGAGCGCCACGCCGATGACCAATGCCGATGGCTCCTTTACCTATATTCGGGCGTTCGATTTGAATGATGCGTCCAACTTTTTCAGCCCCGTCACCATGAATGATTATGTGGGTGCCGATATTCTGCCGCTCACCCTGCGGGAAATCGTTCTGCATGGCGTGGCCGTGCCGAATGGCATTGGGGCCGGAACGACGGGGGAGGTCAACGGCTCTCAGGATGGGTTTGTGCCAATTCTGCCTGCGGCGGCAGGCGAAATCGAGCAGATCACATTGGACGAAGCGCTGTCCCGTCTGGATGATCAACGGGCCATGGGCGGCGTCGCCCTGACGCTGGGTGATGCGGGCGAGACCGCGACGGGCACGGAAGGCGACGACAGTCTTGACGGTGGGGCGGGCGATGACGTGCTCATCGGTCTTGGCGGCAAGGACACCCTGACCGGCAACGGCGGCAGTGACGATATTGATGGCGGCCAAGGGGACGACGTGATTCTGGCAGGCAATGATGCCAATATCCCGAATGGCGCTGATGCCGGGGCCTCGGGGGCATTGCCCCGGACAGAATATGACAATGGCTATGCCGGGGGTGCCGGTGACGACCTGATCATGGGAGGGGCCGGAGACGACATCATCACCGGGGACGATGAGAGCCGGGTCTCTGCCGTCAGCGGGCAAACCTTCAACCCGGATGCGGATGGTGCGGACACCATTTTTGGCGGGGCCGGAAATGATGAAATCCATACCGGATCCTGGGCCGACAGTGATGACGGGTTTGGCAATACCCAAACCGGTACCGCCTCTGACGAGGCGCATGGCGGCGACGGCGATGACATTCTGCGCGGCGCCGGTGGCGACGATATTCTGAGCGGCGACGCGGGCAATGACGATGTCGGCGGTGGCGGCGGTGCGGATAGCATTACGGGCGGCGCGGGCGATGACGTGCTCTTTGGCAATGCCGGTGCGGATGTGATAGATGGTGGGGCGGGTAACGATACGCTGCGCGCAGGTGCGGGGGACGAGGACGACAGGTTCAATGCCGCCAGCTTTGGCGCGTCTGGCGCGCTTCCTCTGTCGGAATACGACAATGGCTATGCCGGTGGGGCGGGCGATGACCTGATCGAAGGCGGCGCGGGTGATGACATCATCACCGGTGATGACGACAGCCGCGTTTCGACCGCCACGGGGGGAATGTTCGATGCAACAGCCGATGGGTCCGACACGATCTTTGGTGGGGCTGGCAATGACGAGATCCACACCGGAAGCTGGTCGGATGGCGATGATGGTCTGAGCAATATCTCGACCGGGGTGCAGGGGGACCTGGCCTTTGGTGGCGATGGCAATGACATCCTGCGCGGCGCAGGCGGCAACGATTTCCTTGGCGGTGACGCGGGCAACGATGACATTGGCGGCGGCGGCGGGGCGGACAGCCTCGTGGGTGGTGCCGGTGATGACGTGCTCGCTGGCAATGGCGGCGATGATGTCGTCTCGTCCGGGGATGGTGACGACGTGGCCACGGGCGGCGATGGCGATGACCGGATCGGTGGAGGGCTGGGCAATGACCGGCTGTCCGGCGATGCGGGCGATGACGTGCTTGGGGCCGGTCTTGGGGATGACACCGTAGAGGGCGGCGATGGCAACGATCTGGTCAATGGCGGCGGCGGCGACGACGTTCTCACGGGCGGGGCCGGGAACGACAGGATGGGCGGCAGCCAGGGTGCCGACAGCATGACCGGTGATGACGGCGACGACCTGATGGGCGGCGGTGCCGGACAGGACGTCATGACTGGCGGCGCTGGTAACGATCAAATGGGTGGTGGTGTCGGTGACGACATGCTGGATGGCGGCGCGGGCGACGATTTTGTTGCCGGTGGCAATGGCCGCGACATGCTCAGCGGTGGTGACGGCAATGACACGATCAACGGCGGCAACGGCGACGATGAGATGCAAGGCGGGGACGGGATGGATGTCTTTGTCTTCAACAGATTCAACGCCGGAGAAGTCGATGTGATCTCGGATTTCGACAGCGCGGGCGATCTGCTTGATCTGCGCGGGGTTGCCGAGGGCTTTGATGGTCTGGGCATCGCCGAGACGTCGTTTGGCGGCTCTGCCGCGACCGAACTCAGCTATCAGAACCACACCATTCTTCTGGTCGGGGTAGAGGCCGCGACGCTGGACGAGAGTGACTTTCTCTTTGGTTGAAGTGGTCAGAACAAAGGGCCCCTCGCACGCTGCGGGGGGCCAACCGGACTGACGCCTCATAGCTTTGGTGGCCTGCGCGCGGCCGTTCTTTTTCAGGCGCGTTTTTGCGTTGAGCTGCACTCTGTTCTCTCGGGTGGCGGGTCCACGTCAGATCTTGTCAACCTTTCGCAAGGACAGCACAGCTGAGGCCTGCCAGAGGCCGGTTGCCTCTGTGGGATGCCACGCTGGTGCCTCTGTGGCGCTAGTCCCGTGCTGAAATGGCGCGACGTCGGGCTTGACCCCGCGGCAGGACTGAGGTGATCTGATCGAACCTTTGAGGAGAATGAGAATGGGTTTGCCCGCAATCACGGGAACAGGTGTTTTCACACCGTCCGAGGTGATCACCAATGAGGAACTGGTCGTAGCCTTTAACGCCTATGCCGAAGCGTTCAACGCGCGACATGCGTCAGAGATTGCAGCCGGAGAGGTGGAGGCCAAAGGCTTGTCCTCGCCCGAGTTCATCGTGAGTGCTTCGGGGATCGAGCGGCGGCATGTCATGGACAAGACCGGCGTACTCAATCCCGAGGTGATGCATCCGCTGTTGCGGCAGCGGCGGGACGACGAGCCGGGGATCATGGCGGAAATGGCGATGGACGCCTGTGCGCAGGCCCTCGCTCAGGCCGGGCGAGAGGCGGCGGAGGTCGATCTGATCATCTGCGCTGCGTCGAACCATGAACGACCCTACCCGGCCATTGCCATCGAGATACAGCAGCTTTTGGGCGCGGGGGGCTTTGCCTTCGACATGAATGTCGCCTGTTCCTCGGCCACCTTCGGGATTCAGGCCGCCGCCGACATGATCCGGGGCGGATCGGCCAAGCGGGCGCTGGTGGTCAGCCCCGAAATCTGTTCCGGGCATCTGGAATGGCGCGACCGCGATTGTCATTTCATCTTTGGCGATGTCTGCACCGCCATTCTGATCGAGCCCGTGGAAGAGGCCAAGGGGCCGCATTTCGTGATCCGCTCCACGCGCTGTGCCACGCAGTTTTCCAACAATATCCGCAACAACAACGGGTTTCTGCGGCGCACGCGCCCGGACGGGCTGGCGGACCGGCGCGACATGCAATTCGTGCAGGAGGGGCGCAAGGTGTTCAAGGAGGTGTTGCCGATGGTCTCGGCACATATTCTGGCGCATCTGGAGGCCGAAGGCGTTGTGCCCGATGATTTGCGGCGGCTGTGGCTGCATCAGGCCAACAAGGCGATGAACGATTTCATCGGGCGCAAGGTGCTGGGCCGGGTGCCGGAGCCGGAGGAGCAGCCGAATATCCTGCAGGATTATGCCAACACATCCTCTGCCGGGTCGATCATCGCCTTTTCCAAATATTCCGACGACCTTCGGCCCGGCGATCAAGGTTTGATCTGTTCCTTCGGAGCGGGCTATTCGGTGGGATCGGTTCTGGTGGAGCGCGGGTAATCCGCGGCCAAGCCCTTGGGACAATTTTTAAAACTGACAAAACATGGCAAAGCCGCTATGGGACATCCCGGTAAGGGTGGCCTCAGAAATGGCGGCCGATTTGGGGAATGCGTATGTCGACGACGGGAAGTTACCTGAAAAAGCACACCGAAGCCTTGGTCAAGGACGTCGGAATCGAGGCGGCCTGCCAATTGACCGGCAAGTCCAAGGCGACGCTGGGACGCTATTATTCCGACCACGAAGAACACGCCGACCGCTTCATGCCGGTGGATACCGTGGCCGCCCTAGAGGCCGCCGCAAGCTATCCGCATGTCACAAGCGCGCTGGCCGAGTTGTGCGGTGTGAGCCTGAGCCTGATCGCAGAGCGGCGCAATACGCAGGAGCGGGCCAATGTGAACAGCGATGTGATCGCGCTGTCACAGCGCTTTGCGATGCTCATGGCCGAGTATCAGCAGAGCATCGCGGATGGGCGGATCACCGTGAACGAGGCCAAGCGGCTATTGCGCGAGACCACGCAATTGCAGCAGGTCTTGATCGAGATGAAGCTGCATCTTGAGGAAGAAGTGACCTGACGCCAGCGGCGCGCTCAGGCGAAGGCGATATAGGCCCCGGCAAGCGCGGTTGCCCCGCCCATCAGGCGGAGCGGCAGGGCGCGGGCATTACGGGTTTCACGCGCAGCGGTGAAGGCGATGAGCAATCCCGCCCCATGCAGAAGCGCCGTGGCGATGGCAAAGCCCGCGCCGAATTGCAGCGCCTGCGCCTGACCCAGTTCACCGCCATGGGCGTGACCGTGAAAGAGCGCGAAGAGTGCCACAAGGGTCATGGCCAGCCCCGGCGCGGGACGCAGCGCAAGGGCCACGACAAGACCAAGCGCCATGATCGAGGCGAGGATCATCGGTTCGACCATCGGCAGAGGCAGGCCGATCAGGGCCCCGAGAAACCCGAGGATCATCGCCAGAACAAAGGCGCTGGGCACCGTCCAGAGCGCGCGGCCGCCGATTTGCGCCGCCCAGAGGCCGACGGCGATCATGGCCAGAACGTGATCAAGCCCAAAGAGCGGATGCGTGACCCCGGCGAGGAAAGAGCCATATTCGCCCTCGGGCAGATGCGCCGCTGCGGGGCTGGCAGCGAGGATCAGGAGCGGGGCGAGGAGGCGTTTCATTGGGGGGTCCTTATCTGGTCAACCGGCGCCTCAGGGTGAGTCGCGCCTCTGGGGCAGGATGTAGAGGGTTGGAACGGGACGCAACAAAAAACCCGGCACGCGGGTGCGCGCCGGGTCAGGTGGGGAAATCCGAAAAGGATCAGCCAAAGACGCGGGTCAATGCCGCATCCGTGGCGGAGATCAAGTGGTTGATGTCGTCCTTGGTCGCAATCAGCGCGGGCGAATAGCACAGCGTGTTGTTGAAGCCGGGGATCGAACGGTTGGTGGCACCGATGATGACGCCCTGCGCCATGCAGTCGGCCACAACGGCCTGAACCCGCTTTTCATCCATCGGTTCCTTGGAGGCGCGGTCGGCAACCAGTTCGGCCCCGAGAAACAGACCCTTGCCGCGCACATCGCCGATGACGGCATGCTTGTCCTTGAGCGCGCGCAGCTGGTCGAGCATGTAATCGCCCATCGCCACGGTATTGCCCAGAAGATCCTCTTCCTCGATGATTGCCATGTTCTCCAGCGCCGCAGCGGGACCGGCGGTGCAGCCGCCAAAGGTCGAGATGTCGCGGAAATAGTTCATCGGATCGGTGGTGTCGTCCTTGAACATGTCGAACACGCGCTCGTTGGTGACACAGCAGGCGATGGCGGCATAGCCCGAGGCCACGCCCTTGGCCATGGTCACGAAATCAGGCTCGACCCCGTAATGCTGATAGCCGAACCAGGTGCCGGTGCGCCCGACGCCGCAGACAACCTCGTCGATATGCAGGAGGATGTCGTATTTGCGGCAAATCTCTTGCACGCGGGGCCAGTAGCCCTCGGGCGGGGTGATGACGCCACCACCGGCAGTGACGGGTTCAAGGCAGAGCGCGCCGATGGTGTCGGCGCCTTCGGCCAAGATCACCTCTTCGATGGCATTGGCGGCGGCAATGCCATATTCCTCGCCCTCCAGATCCCATTGCGCGCGGTATTCAAGGCAATGCGGCACCCGCACGAAACCGGGGGTATAGGGGCCATACTGCGCGTTGCGCTGATCCTGACCGCCCGCCGAGAGGCAGGCAATCGTGGTGCCGTGGTAATCGCGGTCGCGGTAGAGGATTTTATGCTTTTTGCCGCCATAACGCTTGTGCGCGATCTGGCGGACCATTTTAAAGGCCTTCTCATTCGCCTCGGAACCGGAGTTGGTGTAGTAGACGCGGCTCATTCCCGGCATTTTCGAGATCAGCTTTTCAGAGAAAAGCGCGCCGGGGATCGAGCCTGCGGAGCCTGCGAAATAGGGCAGTTTGATCAGTTGGTCGCGCACCGCGTTGGCGATGCGTTCGCGGCCATAGCCCACGTTGACGGTCCAGACGCCGCCGGAGACACCGTCGAGATGTTCCTTGCCCTTTTGGTCCCAGACGCGCATGCCACGCCCCTCGACGATGATGCGGGGATCGGCCTTGGGGTCGGTGCCGCTCCAGGGCGCGTGTTGAATCAGGTGATGCCAGACATGCGCGCGGTCGGCCTCGACCACATGGGAGATGTCGTTGTCGCGAAGTTTGCCGTCCATGGCGATGCTCCATCAGGTTGAGGCCCGGCGCGGGGCGCGGGCCGTCTATGTATATCACGGGTTGTCCTGCCCGCATATCAGCCGAGAATCCGGGCAGATCGTTAGGGCCAGAGCATAGCATTAAATAGGTCCAGAATAACCCGCCGCTGCGCGAGTTTGCGAGTAACTCTCTGGTCTATTTCAGTTTTTCATCAACAGGGACGAGCGCCGCTTCTGTTTCAGGCTATCCGAAAACCTCTTTTCGGAAATACTGAAATGATCTTAGCTCTGTTATAATTGCGTTGATCGGGGCCTGTGGATCGGGTTCACTCTGGGCTGTCGCCTGTTCCGGGGTGCGTGTGATCCAATCGGCCCGGACGCAGGAGAAACCCGCCGAAACGTGCGGGGTGAAACAGAAAAACGACTGTAACCAACGGGAGAAGACAAGATGAGCATGAAAAGCAAACTGATGTCGGCGGTGGCTGGCGCGGCGTTCTTGGCCGGAGCCGGGGCGGCAAGCGCAGAAGAGATCACCGTGGCCTATTTCCTCGAATGGCCGATGCCGTTCCAGTATGCCAAAGAAATGGGCACCTATGACAAGGAAATGGGCGTCAAGGTCAACTGGCGTGCGTTTGACACCGGCACCGCGATGAGTGCTGCGATGGCGTCGGGCGATGTGCATCTGTCGGTCAGCCAGGGTGTTCCGCCCTTCGTGGTGGCCACCAGCGCCGGGCAGGATTTGCAGACCCTCGACGTGGCCGTGAGCTATGCCGACAACGACAACTGTGTCGTCGCCTCGGCGCTGGAGATCGACAAGACCAACGCCGCCGAACTGGCCGGCAAGAAGGTCGCCGTGCCGCTGGGCACCGCCGCGCATTACGGGTTCCTCAAGCAGATGAACCATTTCGGCGTGGATATTTCCACCATGGACGTGGTCAACATGGCCCCGCCAGAGGGGGCCGCCGCCATCGCGCAGGGCGCTGTTGACATGTTCTGTGGCTGGGGTGGATCGCTGCGCCGGGCCAAGGAGCATGGCAACGTGCTGTTGACCGGTGCCGAAAAGGAAGAGCTGGGAATTCTGGTGTTTGACGTGACATCCGGCCCGGCGGCCTTTGTCGCGGAAAATCCCGATCTGGTCGCCAAGTTCCTGAAAGTGACCGCAGATGCCAACGCGATGTGGGCCGATCCGGCCAATCGCGACACGATGCTGCCGGTCATCGCCAAGGATAGCGGCATGGATGTCGAGGCCACGGCAGCAACGATCGACACCTTCGTATTTCCCACTGTCGAAGAGCAGTTGACCGCCAAATGGCTGGGCGGCGGCGCGCAGGAATTCATGAAGGGCGTGGCCGAGGTCTTTGTCGAGGCAGGCAGCATCGATTCGGCGCTGGCCACCTATGAGAACAACGTCAACACCGGACCGCTGGCCGCCGCCAACGGCATGTAAGCCCGGCTGACGGACTGAAACGAGGCCCGCCCCGCATGAACGGGCGGGCCTCTGCCCAACAATCCCAGAGAAAAACAGGGGGTGGGGATGTCGACACTTTCCATTGATAACATCTCGATGCGGTTCGATCTGCCGAATGGCAGCCATGTGCAGGCGCTCAAGAATGTTTCGCTTGAGATCAAGACCGGCGAGTTGATGAGCGTGCTGGGGCCGTCAGGCTGTGGCAAGACCACGCTTCTGAACATCCTTGCCGGGTTTCTGGCCCCGACCGAGGGGCAGATCACGCTGAACGGGCATCGGGTGACGGGCCCGGATGCCGAGCGCGGCATGGTGTTTCAGCAAGGCGCGCTGTTTGAATGGATGAGCGTGCGCGACAACGTGAGTTTCGGCCCCCGCATGGCAGGCAAGCGGGAAAAGGAATGGGCCGGCACGGTCGATCATCTGCTCGATGTCGTGGGCCTACGCGATTTCAAGGAAAAGGCGGTGTACGAGCTGTCGGGGGGTATGCAGCAGCGCGTGGCGCTGGCGCGGTGCCTCGCGAATGACCCCGACGTGATCCTGATGGACGAGCCCTTGGGGGCGCTCGATGCGCTGACGCGCGAAAAGATGCAAGGTTTGGTGCTGAAGCTCTGGAAAGAGACCGGCAAGACCATCATTCTGATCACCCATTCGGTCGAAGAGGCGCTGCTCTTGGGTGAGCGGCTGTTGGTGATGGCACCGCGACCGGGGCGGGTCCACAAGGAGTATCGCCTGCCCTTTGCCGAGATGGGGGCGGGCCGTGATCTGCGCGAGGTCAAGAAAGTACCTGATTTCGCCGCCAAGCGAGAGGAAATCCTGACGATGATCTGGGACATGGAAGAAGAGATCATGGGCCGGGCAGAGGAGGCGGGCGCATGATCATCCTGATCATTTATGTGGCGATTTTTGCGGCGTCGTTTTTCGTCGTGCGCCTTGGCGTGCGCAAATTCCGGCAGATGAACGATTTCACCTCGCTCAAGACGGTGACCTTCGGGGATGAGAGCGCGGTGCGCCCGGATCGCTGGGCGAGCGTGATTTCGGTGGTCACGATTTTTTTGATCTGGGGCGCGTTCACGGGCAGCAAATGGGTGCCCATCCATGCGCCGGGGCCATTCATCGGCGATACCAAATTCACCTATACGCTGGAGGGCCCGGACGGCACGCGCGACGATGCGACAGTGACGGTGCGGGTCTTTACCGTGGGCGAGACGGTCGAAGACCCGGTGATCGAACCGGGCGAAGGGATTGCCAAGAATGACGTGCTGACGGTGGGCGCTTGGCGGTCGCAGCTCTTGCTGATGGACAAGAATGATGAGGTGACGCGCGATCAGGGGGCCAAGGTGATCGCGATTGACGGCAAGCCGGTGAGCGCAGGGCAGACCGTTGCGGTGGCCGATGGCACCGTGGCCGTGACCGCCAAGGGATCGCTGAATTTCGCCCCCGCCAAGGGGATGCAGATGGAGCCCATATGGCTGCCGGCGCCCGAGGCGGTGGTGTCGCGTCTTATCGAAGTGTCGAAGCAGGGCTATCAGAACTTCACGCTTTTGGAGCATCTCTATTGGTCGCTGTTCCGGGTGATCGTGGGCTTTGCCCTGGGCGCGCTGGTGGGGATACCGCTGGGCTATGCCATGGGGCTGAGTGACTGGTTCCGCGGGTGGTTCGATCCGATCGTCGAATTCATGCGCCCGGTGCCGCCTCTGGCGCTGATTCCGCTGGTCATCATCTGGGCCGGGATCGGCGAGAGCGGCAAGATCATCCTGCTGTTTCTGGCCGCGCTCTGGATCATGACGATTTCGGCACGGGCGGGTGTATCAGGCGTGGCGATTTCCAAGGTCCATGCCGCCTATTCGCTGGGCGCAAGCAAATGGCAACTCATGCGGCATGTGATCGTGCCCAACTCGCTGCCCGAGATTTTCACCGGCGCGCGCGTCGCGATGGGGGTCTGTTGGGGCACGGTGGTGGCCGCCGAGCTGGTGGCGGCGGAAAAGGGCGCAGGCATGATGATCATGGTCGCCAGCCGCTTTCAGCTGACCGACATTGTGCTGATGGGGATCATCCTGATCGGGATCATCGGCTATGGCATCGACATCCTGATGCGCAAGGCCGAGAACTGGCTGGTGCCGTGGAAGGGCCGGGTTTGAGATAAGGTGCGGGCAGGGCTAACCCCCTGCCCTTTCCTTTTACCGCCCGTGGCTGCCGTCATAGCCATTGCGCGCGGGGCTCTGCCAACCGGAGAGCGCGCCGGGCGCGGGGGCGAACACCTCGACCAGCATCGGGTAACAGGCCGCCGTGTCGCTGGTATGCTCGGACGAGCAATCGCCGCCGGGACAGGCGCTCAAGCAGCCCAGAATGTCGATCTCGGCAAAGAATTCCAGATAGTCGCCGGGGCGCACTGGCGACGCCTTCATGAAATATTGCCCCGTGTCGCGGGTGAATCCGGTGCACATGAAGACGTTGAGCACGTCGTGAACATGCGGTTCCGCCTCTGCCAGGGACACGCCCAATTCATCCGCCAGGGCGCGGGTCAGGTTGGAATGGCAGCAGTGGTGATACTTCACCCCCGACAGCAGGTTGCCGGTATAGGGATCGCAGCGGGTGCCGATCACGTCATGCACCGAGCCGCCGAATTCGTCGATACCATACCAATCCAGACTATCCCCGGTGATCGTGGCCATCGGGCGCAGGTGCGGAAAGGACGACCAGAGCCGCTCGCCCGTGGTGACATGGGTGCCGTGGAGCGCGCGGGTCTTGCCGGAATAGAACCGCTCTGTGAGGTCATGCGCGTTCCAGAGGTTGAGATCGCCCACCTGTGGGCCATCCACACTGGTGATGCGAAAGAATTGCCCGGCCTCGGCACGGAAGCAGGCCGCCTCGCGCGGGGGGACCAGCACCTCGGCCACCTTCTCGGCCCCCTCGCGGGCGGCGGCGTAGAGCGCCAGATCGGGCACGGGCAGCGTGTCATTGGGATAGCAGATCACGGGCGGCACGGCGCGGCGGGCGGCGGCATCGGCGGGGCTATGGCTCATCTCAGTCCTCTGGAACGTCGCGGGGATTTACCGCGCAATCCAAAGGCGGTTTGCCGGTGGATGTAAAGACCTGCGCACCGCAGGCCATGCAGCGGTAATAGGATTGCCCGTCGCGGTCCTGCCTTCGATCCGCGCGCCAGCGGCACGACCGCGTGCGCCGGTTGGACAGGATCAGCACCAGCACGAAGGCGATGATCAGCCCTGCGACAACCAGCATCGGTTTACCCTTTGACCATCGCCTCGACCATGGCGCCAAAGCGGCTGTAGGTGGCGGCCTGATCCTCGGGCGTGGTGCCGGTTGCGGGATGCCCCTCGGGCGCCTCGGCATAGTCGAAATTGACGCCTGTGCCTTCGATGATCCGGTTCATCATGTTGAAGAGCGCGCAGACCTGCACCGCCTCGTAGAGCGCCGCCTCGGACCAGCCCGCGTCATAGACCGCCTGCGCGTCGCGCGCCACGAGCTTGCTGGGCAAGGTGTTGAGCTTGGCCACATAGGCCAGAAGTGGGCGCAGTTTTTCGTCGATCGGGGCGGTGTCGACATCCGCAATCAGCGCGTCAATGAGGCCCGCGTCGATGCCGAACACCTCGGCATAGGCGCGATGTGCGCCCGCGCAAAAGGTGCAGGCGTTGAGGGCGGACACATAGGTGGCGATAAGCTCGCGCTGGCCGATGCTCAGCTCTCCGTCGCTGCGCAAGAGCCCGTCGGTATACTCCATCAGCGGGCGCACGTTGCGGGGAAAGCGCGCGTGGAGGTCCATCAGATGCGCGGGATCGGGAAGGCTGGGCAATAGGGGCATCGGTTTCTCCTGTGATGGCGGGACCATCGGACAGGATGGCACGAATGAAAAGCCTTCGCTGGGATAGCGCGATCACATTGCGGTGCGCGCGCCCATCCGGGCCACAGGCGCATGACAGGGGCAGGTGACGAGGTGATCGTTGACCATGCCCACCGCCTGCATGAAGGCATAGGTGATGGTGGGACCGCAGAACTTGAAGCCGCGTTTCTGCAAATCCTTGGAAAGTTTTACAGAAATATCGGTCTGCGCGGGAACCTGTGCCAAGCTGCGCCATTGGTTCTGAATGGGCTGACCGCCGACATGGCCCCAGAGGTAGCGGTCAAAGCCTTCGTTGGCTTCGATCTCGGCCCAGGCCCGGGCATTGCCGATGGTCGCCGCGATCTTGCCCCGGTGGCGGATGATGCCCGGATCGGCCAGGAGGCGCGTCACCTCATCCTCGCCCCATGTGGCGATGACATGCGGATCAAACCCTTGGAAAGCCGTGCGAAAATTCTCGCGCTTGCGCAGGATGGTGATCCAGCTCAGCCCCGCCTGAAAGCCATCGAGAATGAGCTTTTCCCAGAGCGCGCGGCTATCATATTCGGGCACGCCCCATTCGGTATCGTGATAGGACAGGTAAAGCGGATCGTCACTGACCCAGCCACAACGCTCCATCGTTTTCCCCCTCTGAAACGGCAGATACGCGCGTCCATTCAAATGCGCGGCTTAAGCGATCCTTAAGCCATCTGCGCCAGTTTGAGAACAAGCGTTCCGGAGGGGCAAATGGGACAGAAACATAAATGGGCCGATATTCCGGCGGGGTTCGATACCCCGCTGTCCTATGCCGTGTCAGCACGGGACCGTTCCGTGATCGACATGGTCAATCAGGCGGTGAAGCACAAACAGGTGCTCTTGGCCTATCAGGCGGTGGTGCCCGCGCGGCAGCAGGATCGGCCTGCGTTTTACGAGGGGTTGATTCGTGTGCTCGATGCCACGGGCCGGGTGATCCCGGCCAAGGATTTCATCACCCAGATCGAGGTGACGGAAACCGGGCGGCTCATTGATTGTCTGGCGCTGGAAAAGGGGCTGCGCACGCTGATCAACTATCCGGACCTGCGGTTGGCGATCAACATGTCGGCGCGATCCATCGGATATTCACGGTGGATGCGCACGTTGAAGAAAGGGCTGAGCGACGACCCCACCATCGGCGAGCGGCTGATTCTGGAGATCACGGAAAACTCGGCCATGTTGGTGCCCGAGCTAGTGACCGGGTTCATGAAAGAGCTACAGGCCAAGGGAATAAGCTTTGCACTCGATGATTTCGGGGCGGGTTACACCTCTTTCCGGTTTCTCAAGGAGTTCTATTTCGACATTCTCAAGATCGACGGGCAATTCGTGCGCGGCATCGCCACGGACCCCGACAATCAGGTTCTGACCGCCGCTCTGGCCAGCATCGGCCAGCAATTCGATATGGTGACAGTGGCCGAAAGCGTCGAAAAACCGGAAGATGCCGCCTATCTTGCGGCGCTGGGGATTGATTGTTTGCAAGGCTACTACTTTGGCGCGCCCACGGTGCGGCCCCCCTGGATTGACAGCGCCCTTGACCGCGCCACCGCTTGAATGTGACACTCCGTCCGTTGCCGCAGTGCGGCATCTAAGATATGACGCCGCGTAACGGCGGAGGTGACAGAGGAATGGCCACGTTAATGTGACATTCCTATGCCACACTCCCGTCCGGCAAATCCTGGTGGAGGACATAGATGACCAATGTAGTAATCGCATCCGCAGCGCGCACCGCTGTGGGTTCCTTTGGCGGCGCGTTCGCAAATACGCCGGCGCATGATCTGGGCGCAGCCGTGCTTGAGGCGGTGGTTGCCCGCGCGGGTATTGAAAAGAGCGAAGTCTCTGAGACGATTCTCGGTCAGGTGCTGACCGCCGCGCAGGGCCAGAACCCGGCGCGCCAGGCGCATATCAATGCCGGTTTGCCAATTGAATCCGCAGCCTGGAGCATCAATCAGGTCTGTGGCTCGGGTCTGCGGGCCGTGGCGCTGGGCGCACAGCATATCCAGCTGGGCGATGCCGCCATCGTTTGCGCCGGTGGTCAGGAAAACATGACGCTGAGCCCCCATGCCGCCTATCTGCGCGCCGGTCACAAGATGGGCGACATGACCTATATCGACACGATGATTCGCGACGGTCTGTGGGATGCGTTCAACGGCTATCACATGGGTCAGACCGCCGAAAACGTGGCCGACCAGTGGCAGATCACCCGCGACATGCAGGACGAATTCGCCGTGGCCAGCCAAAACAAGGCTGAAGCCGCGCAGAAGGCGGGCAAGTTTGACGACGAGGTGATCGCCTTTGCCGTCAAGACGCGAAAGGGCGAAATCATCGTCGACAAGGATGAATACATCCGCCACGGTGCCACGATCGACGCCATGCAAAAGCTGCGCCCCGCCTTTACCAAGGATGGGTCGGTCACGGCCGCCAATGCGAGCGGTCTGAATGACGGCGCGGCGGCAACCCTCTTGATGAGTGCCGATGAGGCCGAGCGCCGTGGAATCGAACCGCTGGCGCGGATTGCATCCTATGCCACCGCCGGGCTTGATCCGTCGATCATGGGCGTGGGTCCGATCCATGCCAGCCGCAAAGCGCTGGCCAAGGCCGGTTGGAGCGTGGCCGATCTTGATCTGGTAGAAGCGAACGAGGCCTTTGCCGCGCAGGCCTGTGCGGTCAACAAGGAAATGGGCTGGGATCCGGCCATCGTCAATGTGAACGGCGGCGCGATTGCGATTGGCCACCCGATTGGTGCCTCGGGCTGTCGCGTGCTGAACACGCTGCTCTTTGAGATGAAACGACGCGGGGCCAAGAAGGGTCTGGCCACGCTCTGCATCGGCGGCGGCATGGGCGTTGCCCTCTGCGTCGAGCGTCCGTGAAGCGCGCGGGCGCGGTCTGAGACAGGATCAAGGGCACCCCGCACGGTGCCCTTTTTCATGCCGCGCCGAAAATAGCCGCATCGCAGAAAATTTATCGCGCAACAATATTGCGCAATTCAACTCAAACCGATAACCAAGTTTCAACGCACCAGCCATATTGGAGGATATCATGGCAAGAACCGCACTCGTCACCGGGGGCTCTCGTGGAATCGGCGCCGCCATTTCCAAGGCGCTCAAGGAGGAGGGCTATACCGTCGCCGCGACCTATGCGGGCAATGATGAGGCCGCCGCCAAATTCACCGAGGAAACCGGCATCAAGACCTATAAGTGGAACGTGGCGGATTATGACAGCTCCAAGGATGGCATCGCGCAGGTTGAGGCGGAACTGGGCCCGATCGACATCGTGATCGCCAATGCCGGCATCACCCGCGATGCGCCGTTCCACAAGATGACGCCGCAGCAGTGGAAAGAGGTAATCGACACCAACCTGACAGGCGTGTTCAACACCGTGCACCCGGTCTGGTCGGGCATGCGCGACCGTGGCTTTGGCCGGATCGTGGTGATTTCCTCGATCAACGGGCAAAAGGGCCAGTTCGGTCAGGTCAACTATGCGGCGACCAAGGCGGGCGATCTGGGCATCATCAAGTCGCTGGCCCAAGAGGGTGCGGCCAAGGGCATCACCGCCAATGCCATCTGCCCCGGCTATATCGCCACGGAAATGGTCATGGCCGTGCCCGAAGCCGTGCGGGAAAAGATCATCGGCATGATTCCGGCAGGCCGTCTGGGCGAGCCCGAGGAAATCGCACGCTGCGTGACGTTCCTTGTGTCCGAGGATGCCAGCTTTATCAACGGCTCGACCATTTCGGCCAATGGCGCGCAGTTCTTTGTCTGAGTGACACGCGCTTGTCAGGGAAAGCCCGCCCGATGGCGGGCTTTTTCATGTCCGGGGGGCGGCGAGCGTGCCGCGAAAGCAAATTTCTGTCTCGAGACAGACGGGTGCCGGGGCCACGCCACCGCCGACCATGTCGACCAAGAGTTGCGCCGCAGCGCGCCCCATGTCACGGTGCGGGACATGCACGGTTGTCAGGGCCGGATCGACCACGGTCGCAATCTCGATATCGTCAAAGCCGGTGATCGAGACATCCTGCGGCACGCTGAGGCCAAGCTGGCGCGCCATCTGCAAAGCGCCCACCGCGAGCACGTCATTGCCGCAGATCACGACGGTCGGGGGCGTGGGCAGCGCCATGAGCCGCGCCATCGCCGCGGCCCCGTTGGCGATGCTGTAGGGCGTTTCCTGCAGGTGCAACGCGGAGGGGTCCAGCCCGCAGTCGCGCAAGGCATCGCGCACCCCGGCAATCCGGTCGCGGGCGCGGTCGTTGCCCGCCGCATGTGCGGAAATCATGCCGATGTTCCGGTGCCCGAGTTGCAGCACCTCTTGTGCCAAGCCCGCCATGGCGCGACGATTGTCAAAACCGATCGAGGGGCGGGCCTGTGCCGGATCAAAGGCCCAAGCGATCAACACCGGCACGCCGCGCTGTTCGAGAAAGGCGTAGATACCGGGATCGCGGTCATGGCCGATGAGCAAGAGCGCATCCGCGCCGCGCGCCACAAGGGTGCGAATCTGATCCGCCTCGATCTCGGGGCTGTAGGAGGAGGAGGCGACCAGAAGTGTCTGGCCGCTGAGGTGCAATTCCTCCTGAAAGGCCTGGATGGCGCGGGCAAAGATTGCGTTCTCCATCGTCGGGATAATCGCGCCGATGATGCCGGTGCGCCGCGCGGCCAAGGCGCGCGCGCCGAAATTGGGGGAATACCCAAGGGCCGCGACGGCGCTCAGGACCCGGTCGCGCGTGGCCGTCTGCACCTGCGCGGGGGAGTTGAGGCAACGCGAGACAGTGGCGGTCGAGACCCCCGCCACCCGCGCGACATCGGCCAGCGTGGGCAGGTTGGGAGCGCTGTCTGAGAGGCGTCGATTCATCCTGTGGCCCGGAGTATTTGTGTCGAACTCTGCCCGTCTGTAACGGGATTTCAGGAATATAACAGCTTGCGCGAAAATATGTAAGCGCTTACATTTCTCTCGAATCGTCGGCAAATCCGGCGAGAGGGAGGGCCGCATGTTCCTGTTTGCCGCATTGATCCTGTTCGGTGTCTTCGGCGCGAATGTAGCGCTGGGGGCCTTTGCCAATGCCGCGTTTCTGACAGGTGTGGGGGAGATGCTGCTGCTCTTGGCGGCGGTCGTGACCTTTGTCGTCGCCACGTTGAGGAGCGAGGCGGCGCGCAAGCGCGGAAAATAAAACCAAATCTCAGGGAGGAGATACGAATGAACGAAGAGAGCAAAGAGCTTGCGTCCGAGGAGCGGCGCAATTTCCTGAAACTGGCAACCACCGGCAGCTTTACCGCCGCGGTTGTCGCGGCGGCGGCGGGCACGCTGTGGTCATCCGAAGCAAGCGCACAGACCGCCAATGAAGAGCGCGAGCGTGAGGCGGCGGCAGAGCATGTGATGACGCTGGCCACGGAATATGTGGTAGGCACCACGCGCAGCTATCCGATGATGCAGCTCGACGTGAAGGAGAACCTGCAAAACGCCTCGAACGGCAAGATTTACGTCAAGCTGGCCCCCGGTGGACAGTTGGGCGTGGGTTCGGCGTTGGCGCAGAAGGTGCAGGGCGGCACGATTAATGCCGGGCAATTCTCACTCTCCAATTTTGCCCCGTTCGCCCCGGCGGTGGACCTGATCAACATGCCCTATTTCTGCGGGGCCAATCAGCGCTTCGTCAATCTTGTGACCTCTGACATCTGGAAGAAAGAGGTGAATGCGCTGGTCGAGGCGCGGGGATTCAAGCCGATGTTCTATTTCTGCATCGACCCGCGTGTGATGGCGGTGCGCAAGGGCGGCGGCGGGCCGATCATGACACCTGCGGATTTGCAGGGGGTCAAGTTCCGCGTGCCCGGCTCAAATATGTTGCAGCAGTTCTACCGCATGGGCGGTGCCAATCCGACGCCGGTCGCCTGGGGTGAAACGCCTTCGGCCATCAAGCAGGGTGTGGCCGATGCGCTTGATCCTTCGGTGGGCGCGCTCTATGCCTTTGGCTTCAAGGATATTCTGAGCCACGTCACCTTTACCCAGGCGGTGCCGGACAGTCAGACCTATGCCTGCAACCTCGAATGGTTCAACAGCCTGCCCGCCGATGTGCAGGAGGCGATTGAATGGGCGTCCGAGATGAGCTTTCACCAGAACCTTGCCAAGGTGCCGTCGGCGCGCACCTTTGCCATGGCAGAGATGAATAAATCCGGCGTGGAGTTCCATTCGCTAAGTGACGATCAAATGGCCGAGTGGAAAGACACCGTGGGCTATCAGCGCTCGGAATGGGACAGCTTCAAGACCGAGCTGGCCGGGTCGATGGAGACCTTTGACAAGCTGGTCGAGGCGGCGGGCACAAAGGGCAAATACTACGTCCACGACGCCTGAGCCATGAGCGGCCGGGCGCACGCATGACCGCCGCGCCCGGTCTATGCAATGAGAACGACAGAACGGCCGGGGCCGCCATGCGCGCCCCGAACCGGAGAGGTTTGACATGCTCAGCACACTCGACCGCAATCTGGAGCGATGGGCGCTTCTGATCTTTTACATGATGCTGGTCGTCACCATGGCGATCGAGGTGATCCGGCGCGAGGTATTCGCCTATTCCTCGGTCTGGGGCGAAGAGATCGTGCGCTATGCCTTTATCTATCTGGCGTGGATCGGGGCGGCGGCGGCGGTGCGCGAACGCGCGCATATCCGCATCGACGTGATCATGCATTATGTCGGGCCGCGCATGAAGGCGGCGCTTTATATCCTCGGTGATCTGGTGATGGCGGCGGTGGCCATCGTGGCGCTCTACTGGTCCTGGGAGACGGTGCTGGTTTCAGCCAAGTTCGGCTCGGTCAGTGCCGGGTTGCGGGTGTCGATGGTGTGGTTCCTCTTGGCGGTGCCGGTGGGCTTTGGCCTCATGCTGTTGCGCCTTGTGCAATCCTTCCTGCGCGATCTGCGCGCCCTTCGTGACGGGACGCCCGTGCACGAAGGCAATCAGCTATTCGACTGAGGGGCGCTGATCATGTGGAATACCTTTGCGCAAACCGTCGATCTGGGCTGGGATTTTTACGGGCCGGTGATCCTGTTCGTGGTGCTGGTGGCCTTGGCGGTGCCCGTCTGGGCCGCTATCGGATCAGCTGCGATCGTCATGCTGATGTGGTCCGGCGCGCTGCCGCTCAGCCTTGTGGGCGAGAGCCTGTTTGACGGGATCGATGCCTTTGCGCTGACGGCTGTGCCGCTCTTCATCCTGACCGGCGACGTGCTGGTGCGCACCGGCCTCAGCCGCAAGTTCCTGAACGTGGCAGAGGCCCTGACACAGTTTGCCAAGGGCGGTTTCGGCTCGGCTACGGTGCTTGTCTGCGGGATGTTCTCGGCCATCTCGGGGTCGGATGCGGCGGGGGCGGCGGCGGTCGGCCGGATGACCATCGACCGGCTGGTCGAAAGCGGATACCCGCGCCCCTATGCCTGCGCGCTGGTGGCGGCTGGGGCCTGCACCGGCATCCTCATCCCGCCCTCCATCGCCTATATCATCATCGGTCTGGTGCTGGGCATTTCCGCCTCGACCCTGTTCATGGCCGCGCTCATTCCGGGGATGCTGATCCTCTTGTCGATCCTGATCACCAATATCGTGGTCAATCGCATCTATGGCTATGAGGGCGGCGGCAATATCGGGTTTAGTGAGTATTTTGCCAATCTGGGCCGTGCGCTGGCGTCGGGCTGGTATGCCTTCATCGTGCCGGGGATCATTTTCTACGGCATCTTTTCGGGGCGGCTGACGCCGACCGAGGCGGGCGCGACTGCGGTCATTGTCACGGTGATCCTTGGCTTTATCCTTGGCACGCTCAAGCTGGCGGATTTTCCGGCCATGCTGATCAGTTCGGCCAAGGTCAACGGGGTGATCCTGCCGATCATCGCCTTTTCGCTGCCGCTGGCGCAGGCGTTGGCGATCATGGGTGTGCCGCAGGGGTTCGTGACCGCTGTGACCGGGCTGACGGACGATCCGGCGACGCTCATCCTCTTGATGATCCTGATCCTGATCGCGGCGGGCTGCGTGATGGAGACGACGCCCAATATCGTCATCCTCGCCCCCATTCTGAAGCCGCTGGCCGACAATATCGGCATGAATGAAATCCAGTTCTGCATCATGATGATCACCGCGCTGGGTGTGGGATTCATCACGCCGCCGCTTGGCCTCAACCTCTTTGTCGTGTCGGGCATCACCGGCGAATCCATCCTGCGGATCGCGTGGCGGGCGGTGCCCTTTGTCTTCTTCATGCTGATCGTGGTGCTGCTGATTGCCTATATCCCGGCGATTTCGACCACGATGCTCCCCGATGTCTACAAATAGGACCCTACCATGACCCGTGAATACCTGAAGAAAGCAACCCTTACCTCGACCTCCAATGCCGGTGATGTGCATGAGACGGTGCAGGGGATCCTGGCCGACATCGAGGCGGGTGGCGACAAGGTGGCGCTGGAGTATGCCGCCAAGTTCGACCGCTATGAGGGCAACATCATCCTGACGCCCGAAGAGATTGCCGCCGCCACGGCGCTGGTGCCGGAAAAACTCAAGCGCGATATAGAATTCGCCCATTCCAATGTGCGCCGCTTCGCGGAGGCCCAGCGCGAGACGCTGCGGGACATCGAAATCGAAGTGGTGCCGGGGCTGATTGCCGGGCAAAAGAGCATCCCCGTCCATGCGGCGGGCTGCTATGTGCCGGGCGGGCGCTATAGCCATATCGCCAGCGCCATCATGACCGTGACCACCGCCAAGGTGGCAGGCTGCAAGCATATCGTCGCCTGCTCGCCGCCCCGCCCCGGCGTGGGCGTGGCCCCGGCGATCATTTATGCGGCGCATATCTGCGGGGCCGATGTGATCATGGCCATGGGCGGCGTGCAGGGTGTGGCCGCGATGACCTTTGGTCTCTTTGGCCTGCCCCCGGCCAATATCCTTGTCGGCCCCGGCAATCAGTTCGTGGCCGAGGCCAAGCGCATCCTCTTTGGCCGCGTCGGCATCGACATGATCGCAGGCCCGACCGACAGCCTCATCCTCGCGGATGGCACCGCCGATCCGATGGTGGTGGCCACCGACCTCGTGGGACAGGCCGAGCATGGCTATAACTCGCCCGTCTGGCTGGTGACGGACGACCGTCCGCTGGCCGAAGAGGTCATGCGCCTTGTGCCCGATCTCATCGCCGATCTGCCCGAGGTGAACCGCGACAACGCCGCCGCCGCGTGGCGCGATTATGCCGAGGTGATCCTCTGCGCGGACCGCGAGGAAATGGCGGCCACCTCGGACGACTACGCGCCCGAGCACCTGACGGTGCAGGCCGAGGATCTGGATTGGTGGCTGGGGCGGTTGACCTGCTATGGCTCGCTTTTCCTGGGCGAGGAAACCACTGTGGCCTTTGGCGACAAGGCGTCGGGCACCAACCATGTGTTGCCTACCTCGGGCGCGGCCAGCTACACCGGTGGCCTCAGCGTGCATAAATACATGAAGATCGTCACATGGCAGCGCGCCACCCGCGAAGGGGCCAAGCCCGTGGCCGAGGCCACCGCGCGGATTTCGCGGCTGGAGGGAATGGAGGGCCATGCCCGCACCGCAGACATTCGCCTGCGCAAGTATTTCCCCGATGAAACATTCGACCTGACCGCCAATGGCTGAACGCGGGCTATTCGACGTCGCAGGCCGGGTGGCGCTGGTGACAGGGGCCAGTTCCGGCCTTGGTCGGCGGGCGGCCACGATTCTGGCACAGCACGGCGCGCAGGTGGTCGGCGTGGCCCGCCGCGCCGATGCGCTGGCGGGCTGGCAGGCGGAGGTGGGCGCAAACGGGGCGGTGATCGCGCAGGATTTGGCGGATCGCGATGGTCTGGCCGATCTGGCGCGGCGCGCGGCAGAGCCGTTTGGCGCACCGGACATCGTGGTGCATGCGGCGGGCATCAACACCCGACAGGTGGCGGATGAGGTGACGCCCGAGGGCTGGGATGTGACGCTGGCGCTGAACCTCACCGCGCCGTTTTTCCTGAGCCAGCATCTTGTGCCTGCGATGCGGAACAAGGGCTGGGGCCGGATCGTCAATTTCGCGTCGTTGCAATCGTTCCGCGCCTTTCCCGGCGGCATCGCCTATGGCGCGAGCAAGGGCGGCGTGGCGCAGATGACCCGCGCAATGGCCGAGGCGTGGTCGCGCCACGGCATCAACGTCAATGCGCTGGCCCCCGGTTTCGTGCGCACCGAACTGACAGCGCCGGTCTTTAACGACCCGGAGCGCGCGGCGCGCAATGCGGCGCAGACCTGTATCGGGCGCAATGGCGAGCCCGAGGATATGGATGGGCCGCTGCTCTTTCTATGCTCGGAGGCGTCAAACTATGTCACCGGGCAAATTTTGATGCTCGACGGGGGGTTCACCGCGAAATGAAGGCTTTAGTCTATACCGGGCCAGAGGCGTTAGAGTATCGCGAGGTGGCGGACCCGGTGCCGCAAGACGGCGAAGCCCTGATCCGGGTGGAGAGCGTGGGCATCTGCGGCTCGGACATGCACGCCTATCTGGGCCATGACGAGCGCCGCCCGGCACCACTGGTTCTGGGCCATGAGGCGGCAGGTGTGGTGCTGAGCGGGGCCATGACGGGCGCGCGCGTGACGGTCAATCCGCTGGTGACATGCGGCACCTGCCCGGCCTGTCGGGCGGGGCGTGACAACCTGTGCAGCACGCGGCAGATTATTTCCATGCCGCCGCGCGAGGGGGCCTTTGCCGGGCTGCTGGCGATGCCCGAGCGCAATCTGGTGCCCCTGCCCGATCATGTGACCACCCATCAGGCGGCCTTGGCCGAACCGATTGCCTGCGGCTGGCATGCGGTGCGGCTGGGGCGGGCGGTGCTGGGCGATGGCCCGCACCGGGCGCTGGTGCTGGGCGGCGGCGCGATTGGTCTGGGCGCGGCGCTGAGCCTTGGCGCGCAGGGCATCATGGATGTCACGATGGTCGAGCCGCACGCGGCGCGGCGCGCCTATCTCGACCTGCGCTGCGATCAGAAAACGCTTGCGCCCGATGCGCTCGACCCGGCTGAGCAGTTCGACATCGTGGTCGATGGTGTGGGCTATGAGGCCACACGCGCGCAGGCCTCGGCCCATGCGCGGCCCGGTGGCGTGATCGTGCATATCGGTCTGGGGCAATCCACCGGGGGCCTCGATATCCGGCGCATGACGCTGCAGGAGATCACATTCATCGGCACCTATACCTATACCGCGCAGGATTTCCGCGACTGCGCGCAGGCGATGTTCGAGGGGCGTTTGGGCGCGCTCGACTGGGTCGAGGAACGGGCGCTGAGCGAGGGCTCAGGTGCCTTTGCCGATATTCGCGCCGGTCGCGTGACCAGCCCCAAGATCATCCTTGTCCTCTGAAGAGGAGTAAGTGCCATGTATCGCAAGATCATTGTCGGCCTGTCGCTGGAACATGGGATCAGCGAGAGCGCGCTGGAGATTGCCCGCGCCCTGCGCGCCGAAGGCGGTGAGATCATCGCGCTCCATGCCTATGAACCTGTCCAAAGCTCTGTGCGCGCCTATCTCGATGAAGAGGTGGTTGAAGGCGCCTATAGCCGGGCGCAGGCGCTCTTGGCCGAGCGGGTGGCGGGTGCGTCCGATGTGACGCCTGTGATGCTGCGCGGTCATTCCGGGCGGGCCATCACCGATTACGCCGAGAAACACGGCGCGGATTGCATCATCGTCGGCTCGCACAAGCCGGGCTTGAGCGATTTTCTCTTGGGCTCCACGGCGGCGCGGGTGGTGCGGCATGCGCCCTGCGCCGTGCATGTGCTGCGCTAAGGGGGCTGCATGGGGGCCGATGCCATCCATTCCGCCGAGGATGCCCGCCGTCTGGCGCGGCGGCGTCTGCCGTGGATGGTGTTCGACTATATCGACGGGGCGGCGGGTACAGAGCATGGCGAGGCGCTCAATCGCGCGGCGCTGCGCGGTCTGCGGCTGAAACCGCGCGTTTTGCGGAATGTCACCACGCGGGATTTGTCCTGCGATGTGTTCGGACATGCGGCGCGGGTGCCTTTTGGCATCACGCCCATGGGCATGTGCAACCTCAGCACGCCGGGGGCGGACCTGATGCTGGCGCGACTGGCGGCACGGGATCGCGTGCCCTTGGGTGTGTCGACCGTCGCCTCTACTCCGCTTGAACGGATGATCGAGGTGGCCGAGGGCCATGCGTGGTTTCAGCTCTATTTCAGCGGCGATGGCAGCGGCACCATGGCGCTGGTCGAGCGGGCACGCGCGGCGGGGTATCAGACCCTTGTCGTCACGCTCGATGTGCCGGAGGTGGGCCGACGCCCGCGCGAATTGCGCCACGGGTTCAAGATGCCGTTCAAGATCGGCCCCCGGCAATTCGTCGATTTCGCGCTGCATCCGCGCTGGTCGCTGGGCACGCTCTGGCATGGCAAGCCGGAGATGGCGAATTTCCGGCAAGGGGGATTTGACCGCACAGCCAGCCGTGCGGCGGCGGATTGGTCCTATCTCGACCGGCTGCGCGCGGCCTGGCCCGGTAAACTGGTGATCAAGGGGGTTCTGGACGTGGAGGATGCCGTGCGGCTGCGTGCGGCCGGGGTCGATGCGATACAGGTGTCCAGTCACGGGGGCCGACAACTCGATGCCGCGCCAGAGCCCATTTTGATGCTGGCCGAGATACGTGCGTCGCTTGGGCCGGAGTTTCCACTGTTTTTCGATTCCGGGCTGCGGTCGGGTGAGGATATCGTCAAGGCACATGCGATGGGCGCGAATTTCGCCTTTCTCGGGCGGCCGTTGCTCTATGCGATGGCGGCGGGGGGCGAGCGCGGTCTCAACCGGCTGTGGGAGGTGATGACCGAAGAGGTCAGCCTGACGCTGGCACAACTGGGACGCAGGGATATGTCCGACCTTGCCGATACGGTACGGCGCGCGGCCTGAACCGCGCGCCAAGGGTGTCAGAACGCGTATTGCCAGCCAAGCGTTGTGGTCCAGTCGGTTTCAAGCTGGAGACCGTTCAGATCCTGATAGACCGGCGCGCCGATCTCGAGCGCCAAGCGGTGCCCGCGCAACGCCCCCTTTTGCGCAACAAGATTGACCGAGGCAAAGAGCGTCACCGTCTCGCCGCCGTAATTGTTGGGGTTGAGGGTGGGCGACGGGCCGACCATGCGGGAATCGCGCCCGCTGATGTCGCCCACGCTCTTGGCCTCGATCCGGCCCGAGAGGCTGATCCAGGGTTTCGGCTGATAGCTGGCCCATGTGGTCAACGCCACCTCATTGCCCAAGTGATAGCCGTTGTTCTTGCCGGTGCGGATCACGCCGGTCAGTTGCGCGCCCCAACCGGTGTTGCCCGACCGCGCGCTATAGGTGATGCCGGGCAAGAGATCGAAGGTGCCGGACCCAAGCTGCATCCCGTAGGGCATGCGCATATTGGCAAAGGTGCCGGCGGGCGTCAGGACGGTTGCCCGCTCTGTCGTGGACCCGGTCGGCAGGCTGAAACCGAAATTCAGATGCAGCTTGTGATTGCCCCAGTCCTTGAGGCCGTAGAGTGCGGAAACCTTGAGATCGCCCCAGCCTTCGGATTGGGTGTTGAACGTGCCCAACCGCACGGTCCCGGCAGGCCCGGCAAAGGTGATGTGATCCATCTGCTTGGTGATATAGGGCAGCATCGCCATCAGGGTGATGCGGTCATTCGGGGCATACATCGCGCCGAACATATGCATATCCATCGTCATGCTGGTGGGCACGATGCGGATATTGGGCGGCTGGCCCGGCAGGCCAAAGAACGCATTGGGCGTCACCGCCACCTGTTCGGGGCTGAGGCCGTTGGTGCCGCTGCGATAGCCCTCCATATCCATGTGCATGAAGCGATAGGACAGCATCACCTCACCGGTCTTGTGGCGGTGTTCGCCCATCACACCGATGGGGGCATGGCCATCGGCGCGGAGCGGCGGCAGGTCGGTCACGCTGACCCGCAGCCCGTCCTTGGGGGGCGTGTCACCGTCATGCGCCATGGCGGGCGCGTTCAGGCATAGGCAGAGCGCGGCGCAAAATGCACCGGCACGCAGGAAAACCTGTGTCATGGTCTTGGTCTCTTTTATTTGTGGATGCGCGTCGGGCGGGGCACCAATAGGCCCTCGAACATAACGACGTCGATCAATTGGGGAATTACGGTCTCACTCAGAGGTCATTCGGCGGGCCAATCGGGGCTGGCATGGGCCACATCGGGCCTGATGCTGCGGTGCTTGTCCCGCCATCTGGCCCGCTGGAGACGGCCCGGATGGCGGTAAGCATGGCGAAACGATCATGCGAGGGTGTATTGCCCTGTCACCGAAGTTCCCGCTGGAGTGGCCCCTCGCCGTTTAACGGCGAGACGCACGGGGTGGACCCGGTGGCACGCATGCCAGCTATCCCAGGGCCACCACGGGCGGCGCGCGCGGGCTATACCCGGCGGGCAGGTCGCCCGCCGCCGCGCGCATATCGTCGAACACACGGACGACACGCGAAAAACTGAAATGCCGCGCCTCGGGCGCGATGCGCACCTCTGTCAGCGCCGCTTGCGACTTGAAGAAAGGACAGGGCGTATTGAGATGCGGGCCGTCATGCTCGGCCTCGGCGGCAGGCGTGGACAGCGCGCCGGGATGTTCCTCGACCAGACAGAGTTCGCCCCCAAGGGCGGCGGCCTCAAGCTTGATCTGCTCTTGCACATGCAGGTTGGAGCGGGCGGCATCCGCCAATTCGTGCTGGCAATCGACGGCGGCGGCGGTGGCAACCCGAACGCTGAGCAATAGCACAAGAAGCGCGGGCCCAAGGCCAACCCCTCTCAGTCTGCGCATCCAGCGTCCAAATCTCATTTTCACCAATCCCGTGGGCCCAAGGCCAACGTCACCATTTGAAATGGGTTTCGTGACTGCGCGACTCATGATCCGCGCGTGGTTCATACATTCTAATTTTAGAATACTGTCAGGATCGTGATTGCGTCAAGCGGCACGACAAGGCCGAAAGTGATTCGCTCACATGCCTTGGAATTATGGCAAGCGGATTGGGCGCTGCGGCGACAATCCCGGCGCTTTGCACTCACTGCCCACGGTCGGCGAACAATTATACCGAAAATTTGACGCAAAGCCCGTCCTTCCCGCATATTGACCCGACTAAACAAACAGATTTGTCCATCTGTCGTTGTCGGTGGGGGCCGACGCGGTTGTGACATCCTTGAATTCGAGGTGACACAGCAATGAGCATCCCCCGCCTGACGGCCAACGCCGCCTATGCGACGCCTGTGCGCAGCATTCCCGCGCGCCCTGAACCCTCTCGCTTGCCGATGCGGCATTACACGAACCTCTGGCTGACGGCCGATGGGGGCATCGAAGAGCGCGACCAGATGGCCCCGGCGCTCCCGCTCTTTGACGCGGCACATTCCGCATTCGCGCGCGGCACGCTGATCACCACAACGCGCGGGCCGGTCGCCGTCGAAGACCTGCTGCCCGGTGATCTCTTGCAGACCTCTGCGCATGGGCCGCTGCCGGTGCTCTGGATTGGCCGGATGACGCTGCAGCGCGAGGATATTGCCAGCCGTTCGGTCAAGCTGACGCGGATCATGGCCGAGGCCTTTGGCATCGCACGGCCGATGGCCGATCTGCTTGTGGGTCCGGGCGCGCGTATTCTCACCCGCCCGCGCGATCTGCGCGCCAGCATCGGGTCGGATCACGTGCTGAGCCCCGCGCATGTGCTGGCCGATGGGATGCACGCCTTTGGCGTCACCCCGCCGCGTGCCGTGACCTTTTATCACCTTTGGCTGCGGCGGCATGCGCTGATCACGGCCAACGGCCTGGAAGTCGAGAGTTTTCACCCCGGTGCCGGGTTCGAGCGCGACGTGGGACCGAGCATGTTGTCGCTCTTCCTGTCGTTCTTTCCGCAGATTCGGGAGCCGCATCAATTCGGCCCACTGGCGCATCTGCGCCTGCCGCTCGATGCGCCCGATACGCTGAGCGTCGCCTGAGATCAGGCCGACTGGCTGAGCCGCGCCTCGAGAATTTCAAAGGGCACGCCGGGCTCGTCCTTGGCCCCGCGAATGACAAGCGATGTCTTGACGCTGGCGACATTATCGGCGGCGGTCAATTCCTCGGTCAGAAAGCGCTGAAAGGTGCTGAGATCGGGGGCCACGCATTTGAGGATGAAATCCACCTCGCCGTTGAGCATATGGCATTCGCGCACCAGCGGCCAGGCGCGGCAGCGCGCCTCAAAGGCGCTCAGATCCGCCTCGGCCTGGCTCTGCAACCCGACCATGGCAAAGACCTGCACCTCGAACCCCAGTTCGCGGGGGTCCACATTGGCGTGATAGCCGCGGATATAACCCTGTTCTTCTAGCGTGCGCACCCGGCGCAGGCAGGGCGGCGCCGAAATACCCACACGCTTGGCGAGTTCCACATTGGTCATCCGGCCATCAGCCTGCAACTCCGCCAGAATCTTGCGATCTATGGGATCAAGACGGGACGCGGCCATTTGGGGGGACTCCTTGTTCGATTTCGCGATTGTTATAGCATCATGGCCTGCATGCGCAATTATGTTTCGCTGATGCGCAAGATCATTTCCCGAATAACGCCCAGGGCAGGCGGTGCATATCCGCCCTGCAAGGGGTTACATGCCCCGCGTCAGAGGGCTATATCATGCGCCAAATCCGCAGATCACATGAGAGAGCGCCCATGTCCGACACCCGTCATACCAAATGCCTGATCATCGGTTCCGGCCCTGCCGGCTATACCGCAGGCGTCTATGCCAGCCGCGCCATGCTCTCGCCCATTCTCGTGCAGGGGATCGAGCCGGGCGGGCAGTTGACCACCACGACCGAAGTCGAGAACTGGCCCGGCGATACCGAGGTGCAGGGGCCGGACCTGATGGTACGGATGCAGACGCATGCATCGGCCATGGGCTGTGAAATCATCGGTGACATCATTTCGTCGCTCGATCTGGACAGCCGCCCCTTTGTGGCCAAGGGTGACAGCGGGACCACCTATACCGCCGATGCCGTGATCCTCGCCACCGGCGCACGCGCCAAATGGCTGGGCCTGCCGTCGGAAGAGGCGTTCAAGGGCTTTGGCGTCTCGGCCTGCGCCACCTGCGACGGGTTCTTTTATCGCGGGCAGGAAATCGTGGTGATCGGCGGCGGCAATACCGCCGTGGAAGAGGCGCTCTTTCTGACCAATTTCGCCTCGAAGGTCACGCTCATCCATCGCCGCGACGAACTCCGCGCCGAAAAGATCCTGCAAGACCGGTTGATGAAGAACCCCAAGATCGAAACCCTGTGGTTTCACACGCTGGACGAGGTTTTTGGCACCGACAATCCCAAGGGCGTGGAGGGCGTGCGCGTCCGCCATGTCGAAACCGGCGAGATCACGGAAATCCCCTGCAAGGGCGTGTTCATCGCCATCGGCCACGCGCCCGCGAGCGAGTTGGTCAAGGACAAGCTCGAGCTGCACAACGGCGGCTATGTCAAGGTCGTGCCGGGCAGCACCCGCACCTCGATCCCCGGTGTCTTTGCGGCGGGCGATCTGACCGATCACGTCTATCGTCAGGCGGTCACATCGGCGGGCATGGGCTGTATGGCGGCCCTCGATGCCGAGCGGTGGTTGGCAGAGCACGAGGGCTGAGAACGGCGCGCTGCAGCCCTGTCAGGCAGGGCCGCAGCGGCAGGATCCTCAGCCGATCTTGTCCTGTGTGCGGGTTTCGAAATCCGATGCCGAATGGCGTTCGTGCAATTGCATTTCCGGCTCTCCAAAGCTGCGGTTGACCATGCGGCCCCGCTTCACCGCCGGGCGCGCGTCAATCTTTTCCGCCCATGCCATGACGTGTTTATAGCTGGCCACATCCAGAAACGTCGCCGCATTATAAAGCCGCCCAAGGCAAAGCTGGCCATACCAAGGCCAAATCGCCATATCGGCAATCGTATAGTCATCACCCGCGATATAGGGACGCGTCGCCAGTTGCCGGTTGAGCACGTCAAGTTGACGCTTCACCTCCATCGCGAAACGGTCGATGGGGTATTGCCATTTCTCGGGCGCATAGGCGTAGAAATGGCCAAATCCACCGCCCAAGTAAGGCGCGCTGCCCATCTGCCAGAAAAGCCAGTTGAGCGTTTCGGTGCGCGCGGGCCCGTCACTGGGCAGGAAGGCCCCGAATTTCTCGGCCAGATGCATCAGGATCGACGCGCTCTCGAACACGCGCAGGGGCGTGTCGCCGGTGTGGTCCATCAGTGCCGGGATCTTGGAATTGGGATTGACCGCGACAAAGCCAGAGCCGAACTGATCGCCCTCGCTGATGTCGATGCGCCACGCGTCATATTCGGCGTCATGGCCGGCGGCGAGCAGTTCTTCGAACATCACGGTGACCTTGACGCCATTGGGCGTGGCCAGCGAATAGAGTTGAAAAGGATGCTGGCCCACCGGCAGATCCTTGTCATGGGTCGCGCCTGAAATGGGGCGGTTGATCGAGGCGAATTGCCCACCAGAAGGGGCCTCCCATGTCCAGACTTCGGGCGGGGTATAGGTGCTGTCACTCATGTCGTGATCCTCTCAATCGGGTCTGGCGGTAAATGTAAGCCTTGGCATGCCCCCCGCAATGCAAAACGCCGCACAGGGGACTGTGCGGCGCTGCGCGGTCTGCTGCCGTCGTGGGATCAGTAAACCACCACGCTGCGGATGCTTTCACCGGAGTGCATGAGGTCGAAGCCCTTGTTGATGTCGTCGAGCGGCATGGTGTGGGTGATCATCGGGTCGATCTCGATCTTGCCCTGCATGT
>NZ_CAXAUM010000025.1:0-43795 GCF_963972555.1 uncultured Roseovarius sp. | reverse complement strand
CGGCTGCCGCTTCCTCTGCCGCAGGCTCGGCTGCCGCTTCCTCTGCCGCAGGCTCAGCTGCTGCTTCCTCTGCTGCAGGCTCGGCTGCTGCTTCTTCTACCGGCATTTCAAAGGTCGTGCCATCGGTCTGATCAAGATAGGCGATCAGGTCTGCGCGATCTTCGGCCTTGCGCATACCTGCATAGCCCATTGTCGTTCCAGGCGCATACCCCTTGGGGTTCTCCAGAAACGCATTCAGCTCGACCGGCGTCCAGACCTGCGCCACAGCCGTCAGAGCCCCCGAATAAGAGCCGTAGCCCGAAGCCGCGCCAACATCGCGTCCGACGACACCGTAGAGATACGGGCCAACCTTGTTCTCACCCTGAACAACCGCGTGGCAAGCGGCACAATTGCGGAACAACTTTTCGCCATTCGCCGGATCAGCCGCCGCCATCAGCGTGGCAAGGCTCGGGCCTTCTTCCACCACTTCCTCGGCACCAGCATCGCCCGTGTCGATCACATAGCCCTGCGCGTGGTCCTCGCCGTGGCCGCCGCCCATCGAATAAATCGACTCCGCCGCCCAATTGCCCAAAAGGAACACCAAGAGCGCGCCACACAGTGCGCCCGCGGTCTTTGTCATCGTCATTGTGTCGAACATAGGCCCGTTTCCATTTGATCCGTCGTTGGCCGCGTATCTATCCGCTTCCCCTACTGGCGCGCAAGGTGTAGTTTCCGCGACCAAACGCCCGACCGGGCCAAAAACACGGAAAAACGCAGATGACCAACCGCATCGCCTTTCAGGGAGAGCTTGGCGCCTACTCGCATCAAGCCTGTCGCGAGACCTATCCCGAGATGGAGGCACTGCCCTGCCGCACCTTTGAGGACGCGATTTCTGCGGTGCGCGAGGGTCAGGCCGATTTGGCCATGCTGCCGGTCGAGAATTCTACCTTTGGTCGGGTGGCCGACATTCACCACCTCTTGCCCGAATCGGGCCTGCATATCGTGGACGAGGCCTTTGTGCGGGTACATATAAACCTCTTGGCGCTGCCCGGCGTGCGCCTCGACGAAATCGAGAGTGCGATGAGCCACACAATGCTGTTGGGCCAGTGCCGCGCCTTTCTCGAACGCCACGGCATCCACCGCGTGACCGGAGCCGATACCGCAGGCTCCGCCCGTCAGGTGGCCGAGGCCGGCAAACCGGAAATGGCCGCCCTTGCCAGCGAGTTGGCAGGCGAGATCTACGGTCTCGACGTGATCGCCCGGCATATCGAGGATCAGGGCAACAACACCACCCGCTTTCTCGTGATGGCACGAGAGCCCGATTTCTCGCAGCGCGGTGACAATGGGATGATGACGACGTTCGTCTTTCAGGTCCGCAACATTCCGGCGGCGCTTTACAAGGCCATGGGCGGCTTTGCCACCAATGGTGTCAACATGACCAAGCTCGAAAGCTACATGGTCGGCGGGTCCTTTACCGCGACGCAGTTCTACGCCGACATCGAAGGTCATCCAGATGATCCGGCCGTCGCGCGGGCGCTGGATGAGTTGGATTACTTCACCTCGAACGTGACGATTCTAGGCGTTTACCCCGCCGATCCGCGCCGACACGATACCGACTGAATACCGACACTTACTTCAGGCGGATCGCGTATACCGGTCCTCTATCTCTGCCGCGTATTCCGCCAGCCGGACCTTGAACCGTTTTGTCAGGTTATTGCGCGCCAGTCTTAGCGATTGCATCATCAGCCGCGCCGCCAAGGTGCGCGGCTGCAACACCAGCGTGACCGTCATCCGCGTGCGTCCCCGCGACAGCGCCACAAGTTCCGCGATCATCTGCCCCTCAATCGAAGGCGAGATCAAGCCCAGCTTGATCCCGTTGGGCGGATCGTAGTCAACAACGCTCACATCCACTTTGCGCTGCTTGCCGCGCAGCTTGAATACAGCATGCCAACTCATGCCGACCCCCGGCACCTTCAGCTTGTCCGTGCGCCGCACATCCGCCCCGCGCCGCAACGCCGAGCGTTCAAATCCTTGAAAATCCGTGATTTCTTCGAAAACCCGCTCGATTGGGGCCTCAATATCTTCCCTGCCGGTAAACTGCATCCCCAGACCGCCCTTTTCGGTTTGTTATCGCTTTGCCCGCATCCATTGTCACCTCAATCCAGACAGTCGGCAAGCCAGTTCTCAAGCAGGAAATGCGCAATCGCCCCCTTGCGCGCAGGCATCAGGAACGGATGCTCCCCGGCGAAGGCCGAGAGGATCTCTTCTCGGCTCATCCATTGGGCATCCTCGATCTCCTGCGGATCAATCGTGATCTCCTCGCTCAGCGCCTCGCCGCGACAGCCGAACATGAGCGAGGCGGGAAACGGCCAAGGCTGGCTCGCCAGATAACTGACTTGTCCCACTTTTACCCCTGCCTCTTCCCAGACCTCACGCCGCACAGCCGCCTCGATGGTCTCGCCCGGCTCGATGAACCCGGCCAAGAGCGAATACATCCCCTCGGGCCAGCCCGGAGATCGCCCCATGAGTACAGAATTTTCGCGCGTAATCAACATGATGACCACCGGGTCGGTGCGCGGGAAATGCTGGCCGCCACAATGATCGCAGGCCCGCTGCCATCCCGCCCGGATCATCCGGCTTTCCTGACCGCAGCGCGCGCAAAAGCGGTGCGTCAGATGCCAGCCGAACACCGCCTTGGCCGTCGCCGCAAGCTCTGCGTCGCGCGGGCTGAGCCGCGTCATCACCCGCCGCAATTCGGCAAAGGCGCTGCCCTCGGGCAGGTCGGGATGCACCTGCTCGGAGGCATCCAGAAACGTATCCAGTTGGTCAGGTTCCAGCCCTGGCGGCACCCAGGCAGAAATATCATGCGCCAGAATCAGATCACCGCTTTCGTCACGCCCCAATAGGATCGGCGGCACCTTGTAGCGCGCAAGAACCGGATGATCCGGCGTCACCACGACCAACTGATCAAGCGTTTCCGCACGCAGCAGCGGCTTGCCCCGCCAGAGCACGATCGACCGCGCGCGGCCCTCTGCCACCGCCACCTGGATCATGGCCTCGTCACCGCGCACCTCATCGGCCCGGTCGAGCCCCGATCCCCCGAATGTCACCTGTTCCGCTGTCCGCATCAACCGCCTCCCGTGCCTAACTCTCTACACAATGCCCATGTCCACAAGACAAGAGCCTAGGCGCACAAAGCACAGGCAAATCACAATTTGCAACTTATAGTGTATTGATCGCGGCGCGCCGACATGCCAACCTCTCTAAGCCTCTGGCAAAACTTGTATTTGTACCCTGTCCAAGCGGTTTCATTTTCATGGTAGCACCGGGGCCACGCCCGGTATTAGAGCGTTGACGATTTGACCGACCCCGTTGCCAAAACAGCCCCAATACCTGCCTGTCGCGAAACCTTGCGCCTGCGGATATTGCAGACCACAGATGTCCACGGCCATCTGTTACCCTTCGACTACTACACCAACCAATCCAACCGGCCCTGGGGTCTGGCGCGGCTGGCCACGCTGATCCGGCACGCAAGGTCCGAGGTTGGGGCGGCAAACTGCCTGCTGCTGGATAATGGCGATTTCCTGCAAGGCACACCGCTCACCGATCTCACCGCGCAGCCAGATCAGGGCTGGAGCGGACCACATCCCGTCATCTCCGCCATGAACGAGATCGGGTATGACGCGGGCACACTTGGCAATCACGAATTCAACTATGGCCTCGACTGGCTGACGGAAACCTTGGCGCAGGCGCGCTTTCCCTTGACGTGCTGCAATGTCCTGATCCGGCGCGGCGCAACGCCGACCGAGGATAAGACGCTCTTGCCGCCCTATCTGCTGCTTACCCGCCAGATGCAGGATGGTGCCGGCAGGTCGCATGATTTGCGGATCGGCCTGTTGGGCCTCGTTCCGCCGCAAATACTGACATGGGACCACGCCCACCTCTCAGGCCGCGTCGATGTGCGCGACATGGTCGAGAGCGCGCGCGATTGGGTGCCTGCCTTGCGTGCTTTGGGCGCCGATCTGATCCTGCTCATGGCCCATACCGGCATCGATCCCGGACCAGACCGCCCGATGATGGAAAACGCCGCACGTGCGCTCGCCCGCCTGCCCGGCATCGACGCCCTGCTTGCAGGCCACAGCCACAAAAGCTTTCCCAGCACAGATCACCATGGCATTCCCGGCGCCGACACAAGCAACGGCACACTCTACGGCACACCCTGCCTGATGGCCGGATTTCGCGGCGACCATCTGGGCCAGCTTGACCTGATGCTGACCCGCGATGCCAAGGAATGGCACGTGACAGCGCATCATGCCCGCCTTCTGCCTGCGGTCGGAGCCCCGCCATGCCCCGCACTTTGCAGGGCGCTCGACACCGCCCACCGCCACACCACAGCCCTTACCGCGCGGGAAATCGGTCAGACCAAGACCCCCCTCCACAGCTATCTCAGCCTATTGCGCGACGATCCCATCCTGCACCTCGTCAATGAAGCCCAACGTCGGGCACTGGCCGCGGCCTTGGCCGATAGCCCGCATGCCGGGCTGCCTCTGCTCTCCGCCACTGCCCCGTTCAAGACCGGCGGCCGCGGCGGCCCCGCGCATTTCACCGATATCCCAAAGGGCCCGCTGCGCCTGCGCCACATCGCCGATCTCTATGGCTTTCCCAACACGCTTTGCGGTCTGCTTGTGACCGGGGCTGATGTGCGCGATTGGCTGGAACGCGCCGCCATCTGCTTCAACCAGATTATGCCCGGTCTGCCAGATCAACCGCTGCTTGATCCCTCTGTGCCAGGGCACGATTTCGATGTGATCGACGGGCTCAGCTATGCCATCGACCTGAGCCAGCCCGCGCGCTACGATCTTTTCGGCGCGCTGATCAATCCCAAGGCTCGGCGCATCCGCGACCTGCGCCACGCAGGCAAACCCGTCCGGCACGATGCCCATTTCATCATCGCCACCAACAGCTATCGCGCGCATGGCGGGGGGCCCTTTGCCCCGCTCGCCGAGACAGGGTTGATCTATTCCGGCACTCGCCCGGTGCGCGACATCCTTGCAGATCATGTCGCGGCCTTGGGTCAAATCGCAGCAGCGCCAGATCCGACTTGGCGCTTTGCCCCTCAGCCCGGAACTACCGTCACGGTCGAAACCGGTCCCGGCCTGCGCGCCCATCCTGCCGATATCGCCGCCTTGAACGCGACTGATCTTGGTTTGACAGAGACAGGGTTCCTGCGCCTTTCCCTACCTTTGCCAGATACGCAGCCTACACTTGCGCATCCCGTGGCAGACGCCTATATGACGCCCTGAGAGGTTGGCGCGGGCAGGCACCTCGCCAACCCGGTCAGGTCCGGAAGGAAGCAGCCGTAACGAGCCCCGCTTGGGTCGTTGTCCAGCCTCTCACCCTTTTCCCTGTAGCAAGCCGCAAAGGCGTTAACCGCAGTAGCGCGCCCGCAGATTGCCGCGTTGAGGCGCTTGAAAATCAGGGCCAACAGCGCGACTGCCCTCTCGCACTGGCACTTTGGCCCGAGGCAAATCAGGACGGAACGCCTGGCAAATGCGCTGATCCGTGATCCGCGCCTCCATACCACGGCCGCGCAAGTCCACAATATGACCCGACTTGATACCAAGCCCGCGCGTCTCAAACTCAAGGGGGTGCCGCAGCTCGAAAACCTCGGTATCAGCCCCTTGCCCAAACAGCGCCTCTTCGCCCTGCCAGTGTTTGCCGCTGACGAATCGCAGCCGGTAAACCCCCGGTGGCACCAGTACGCGAAAGAATGCGCCGCCCCGGATATAGGCGGCCAAGGCCTCTTCGCCGGTCTTCACATCAAGCAAGGTCAGGACATGATCACGCCCCGGCAAGGTCTTGACCTGAAGCGGGAAAACGGCAGGCAGGCCAGTCTTGTTCCACATTAGCCCAGCGGGAGGCGATGCCACATCAGCGGCGCGCGCATCCGTTGCCACGCCCCCAACGCAGAGCATCAGAGCCACTATGATCGGCAATGCCCGCATCACAGCTTGCGCAAATAGGCCCACGACACATGCCCCCGCAGCCCCCGCGCCCGGTCGAGCGAGACTTCGCACCAGCGCGTGCCTCCCGTCTGCTGACAGCTATGCACCCGCAGAACGGTACCATTGGGCAGACCCACGATCACGTCATAGCCGGTGCCGGGCCCCGCCCGCATCTTGAGCATGTCATCGTCCGCAACCCCATGGACCTCGTAGCGCCCAAGCGAGGCAGCTTCTGCCGATGACGTCCCCAGAAGCGCTCCGGCAAATAGGCTTGCCAATCCAACGATAAGAGCCCTGCGCATAGCATCCTCCGGCCTGTTGATGGTTGCAGTTCTACCCGTTTGCCCCCCGAAACGAAATAGTCGCGCGCACCCTATCGCGGGCTTTCCCTAAAGCATTTCACCGCCGTCAATCACAAGCGCCAGCCCCGTGACAAAGCTGGAGCGGTCCGAAGCCAGATAGACGATCCCGTGTGCGATTTCCTCGACGCTGGCCCAACGGCCCATGGGAATCGACCCGGCGACGTAGGATTCCAAAGCCGCGCGCCCGCCCATCTGTGTCTCAAACCCGGCATTGAACGGCGTATCGACAAAGCCGGGGCATAATGCGTTGAACCTGATGTTCTCAGCCGCGTAATCCACAGCCATCTGTTTCACCATCGCCACGGCGGCATGTTTGGTCGTGGCATAGGACACCATACCCCGGTCATACTGGCATCCCGAGTTAGACGCGGTTACAATCACCGATCCGCCTCCCTGCGCGCGCATTGGGACAATCACCGCCCGCGCCAACACGAAATGCGCCCTCACGTTCAGTGCCCATGCGGCATCCATCTGCGCAGGCGTCACATCCTCGGCGCGTCCTGGGATCTGGATGCCCGCGTGGCTGTGCAGAATGTCGATCCGGCCCCAATCCGCAACCACCTTCTCGACCATCGCGGCGCAGGCTGCATCCTCTGTCACATCCAGCGCAAAGGTCGCCCCCCGTCCGCCTGCCGCCTCGATCTGAGTCAATGTCTCCAGTGCCAGATCGCCATCCAGATCGGTGACAATGACCACCGCCCCCTCACGGGCCATCGCAATCGCCCCCGCCCGACCAATTCCTGACCCTGCCGCCGTCACCAGCGCGATTCGATCCTTGAGCATGCCATTCTCCTGCATAAGGTCAGCGCCCGGCCTTCGCCGCGCCGGGACGCAACAGCACCTGTGCGATGATCAAGAGCGTCAGGGACGCGATCATGACCATCGTGCCAATCGCATTGATTTCGGGTGTTACGCCCCGGCGGATCGACGAGAAAATGTAAATCGGCAGGGTCGTCTCGGACCCGGCGACAAAGAACGCCATGATGAAATCATCAAAGCTGAAGGTGAAGGCCAAGAGAAACCCCGCCAGAATGGCCGGCGCAATCTGCGGCAGCGTCACTTGCAAAAAGGTCGCCACCGGGCCAGCCCCCAGATCGCTTGAGGCTTCGATTTGCGCACGATCAAAGCTCTCGAGCCGCCCACGCACCAGCAGGACCACCAAGGACATGGTGAACATGCCATGCAACCCAATGAGCGATCCCATGCCCAAGGACAGCCTACGGCCGCTCATTGCCTCAAGCCACGGATTGACAAGATCGAACACCGTGACCAACGCGATCAGTGCAGCAATGCCGATCACGATGCCGGGAATCATCACCGCAATCTGCACCAGCGTGTCGAAAAACACCCGCAACCGCCCCCGCATGCCCGTCAGCGCCAGCGCCGCCATAGTACCTGCCACCGTCGCCAGAACAGCCGACAGAAACGCCACCTTGACCGAGGTCCAGAGCGCCTCCATCACAAAGGGATTGCTGAGCGCACGGCCATACCATTCGGTCGAGAACCCTTGCATCGAACTCGCCGACCGCCCGGCCGAAAACGAGAATAGCGCGATGATCCCGATGGGCAGGTAGAGAAACGCAAAGACGGCAATGGCATAGGCTCTCATGACGTCCTCACATCAGCCCGACATCGTCGCGGCCCGCACCAAAGCGGCGAACCGCACGGCTATAGAGGGCCACAACGATCAACATGATCACGATCAGCGCCACGGCCACCGCCGATCCGAACGCCCAGTTGCGCGACTGCAGGAAGAGATCAACCAGCGCATTGCCGACAAAGAATACCTTGCCGCCACCCAGAATGGCGGGGATCAGAAACTCGCCGGTAAGCAGGATAAAGACCAGCATCGACCCTGTCAGAACACCCGGCATCGACAAAGGCAGCGTGATTTGCAGAAAACTGCGCCAAGGCGGCGTGCCCAGGTCCGCCGCCGCCTCGAGCAGGCTGCGATCCAGCTTTTCCAGCGCCACATAGATCGGAAAGACCATCAATGGCAGGTATCCGTAAACGATCCCTACCAGCACCGCAAAAGGTGTATTGATGAGGCGAATGTCACCCAGACCCAGCGCCTCCAGCAGCGCCGGAATGCCATTGCCCCCAAGCAGGTAAATCCACGCATAGGACCGGATCAGGATCGAGGTCCAGAACGGAACGATCACGAGAATGAGCAGCGTTGTCTTCCAACGCGCCGACACCTTCAACGCCAGGTAATAGGCCAGCGGATAGGCAATGAGCAGCGCCGCCAGCGTGCCCATGGGGGCCAATGTCAGCGTATTGAGAAAAGCCGAGAGGCGCGCAGGCAGATTTGCGTATTGCTCGAAGGTAAAGCCCGGCGCGTAGCCACCAATCGGGTTCCGCTCACCAAAGGAAAAGACGAGGACGACAGCCAGAGGGAACAAGAGCAGCACGGCATACCAGATGCCCGCTGGCATCAGAAGCAACGCGCGCGCCCGTGTTCTTGTCATGGCCATCGCCCTCATTCCCCGGTCAGGCCGATTTGAACCGGGCCATCAATTCGGCGCGGTTGGGATCGGTCAGTGTGACCGCAGCCCCGAATTCCAGCGCATTGAGCGCCTCTGCTGCCGGGTAGAGGATCGGATCGTTCAGCAGATCTTCGGGCAAGAGCGCATTGGTGCGCGCATCCGCCACCGGATAGCCATGCGCCAGCGCCTCGCGCGCGTTGACCTCGGGGGCGAGCAGATAGTTAATCAGCGCATAGGCCGCCTCGCGGTGCGGTGCGCCGACCGGAATGGCATAGTAATCCGACCAGATTTCGCCCCCCTCCTTGCCCAAGGCAAAGGCGATTTCAGGCAGATCGGTGTTGAGCTGCTTGCCATCCCCCGTCCAGCACATCGTAAGCCAAGCATCGCCATTGCGCATCGCGGGCTGATAATCCGAAGAAATCGCAAAGAGATGCGGCTTGACCTCGATCAGCAGCTTTTCGGCCTCTGCCAATTCTGCCGGATCGACCGAATTGAAGCTGTAGCCGAAATAGGCCAGCGCGTTGCCGATGGTGGTCAGCTGATAGTCATGCACCATGACGCGCCCATCGAACTGATCCTTGGCCCCGTCGAAAAAGGTCTTCCAGCTGTCGACCACGCCGCCGGTCTTGGCGGTGTTCGAGGCGATCCCCGTGGTGCCCCAGTTCTTCGGCACGGCATAGACCTTGCCGTCAATCGTGCCCGCATCTGCAAAGCGCGCATCAAACGCGGCGGGATCATAATTGGGCAGTTTCGAGAGATCCAAAGGCTCGATCAGACCGGCCTCCACATAGGTCGAAATCGCATAGTTGGTCGGTACGAACACATCCCAACCCGAGCCGCCCGCCTGAATCTTGGCCAGCATTTCCTCATTCGAGCCAAACACATTCACCTGAGAGAAAACGCCGGTCTCATCGGCGAAGCGATCAAAGTTTGCCGCATCATGGTAGTTTGGCCAGGTCGCCAGCACCACCCGGTCGCCCAGATCCTCCGCCATGGCACGCCCCGGCAAAAGGCCCGGCAAGGCGCCCCCCAACACCGCCATCGCAGTTCCAAGACCCGTGGTGCCCAGAAACTGCCGCCGGCTGATCGAGCCCTTTTCGTAGCGGCGCAGTTCTTCGATGAATTTCTTGCGCGAAATCGTCGTGTTATCCTGTGTCATCGTCTCGTTTCCCTTGTTGAACTTGGTGCAGTTGTCATCCGTCACTCTTCGGCAGCCAGAACCAGACCCGTGCCCGCCGTCCAGAGGATGTGGACTTCATCGCCCACCCCCTGCCCGCCCAAGGCTCTTTCGGCCTGTCGCGGAACATTGACCTGAAGCGGGCCGATCCCCTCGGCCTGCAACAGATATTCGGTATGATCGCCCAGAAAGGTGCGGTGCGTGATCCGCGCCCGCAGCGCCGCATCCTCGCCCGGGGCATCGCCTGCCACGCCAAGGCGCAGCGCCTCGGGGCGCACCGCAATGTCCACATGGCGGCGCGTATCCCCCGCCGCCTCCGGCACCATGACCTGTGCGCCCCCTGCTAGGGCGATCCGCGCCAGACCTGCCTGCCGCGACAGAACCTCTCCGCTCAGGATATTCGCCTTGCCCACGAAATCCGCCACATAGCGATTGCGGGGCCGATCATAGAGATCCTGCGGCGTGCCCACCTGCACGATCCGCCCTGCGCCCATGATGCAAATCCGGTCCGACATCGACAGCGCCTCTTCCTGATCATGCGTGACCAGAACAAAGGTAATGCCAAGGCTGCGTTGCAGATCGAGCAGTTCGCGCTGCATTTCGCCGCGCAGCTTGGCATCGAGTGCCGCCATCGGCTCATCCAGTAACAAGAGCTTGGGTTCGTTGATGATCGCGCGCGCCAGCGCCACGCGCTGCTGTTGCCCGCCCGACAATTCCCATGTCCGCCGCGCGCCAAAAGCCTCAAGCCGCACCTTGGCCAAGGCGGCCTCGACCCGCGCGGCAATCTCGGATTTCGCCAGTTTCGGCCGCACCTGCCGCAACCCATATCCGATGTTCTGCGCCACGGTCATATGCGGGAAAAGCGCGTAGTGCTGAAACACCATGTTCACCGGGCGCGCGTAGGCGGGCACGCGGCTGACATCCTGACCGTCGATCCGCACCATGCCGTCGCTTGGGTTTTCGAACCCGGCCAGCATCCGCAGCGCCGTGGTCTTGCCACAGCCAGAGGGGCCAAGAAAGGACAGGAACTCGCCGCGCCGAATGCGCAGGTTGATCCGATCCGCCGCCAGCACCGCGCCAAATCGCTTGGTAGCCCCGACGAACTCGGCGACGCAATCCGCCTCCGCAGGGTGGGCCTGTGCGTTTTGCGTTCCCTGTTCCCGGCTCGCGCCCATCCTGATCCCCGCCTCGGCATTCGCATCCAGCATGCCGGTCCTCTCGTGTTGCCGCGCCTCTGCGCCTATGCCATATATTCTTAAAACGGTAAGAAAATCGCAGACGGTTGTATATATCATAAAGAGCATAGATGACGACAAAAACGCAGATCTCAGATTGGTTCGAGACCAGTGCGCGCGCGGTCTCTGCGCTTGGCACAGCCGATCTTGCCCCGGCCCTCACCACGGCGCTGCGCAGCATCGTGCCCTATGAATTCACCGTGATCTTTGCCTATTACCGCGACCACAAACCGCTTGATTTGTATGATGATTTTCCCGCAGCCAAGCGCAAGGTGATGGTCGATGACTATCAGGAAGGGCCCTATCTTCTTGATCCCTTCTACCTCAATACGGCGTCCCCCACGACACCGCGTCTGGCACGGTTACGCGATCTGGCCCCCGATCGTTTCTACCAGGCGGAATATTTTCGCAATTATTACATCCAGACCGGACTTGCCGAAGAAATAGGCTTTATCGTCGAGATTGGCGACGGGGTCAGCGTGGTGATTTCCGCCATGCGTGAACACAAGGTCTTTTCGGCCCGCGAGTTCCGCGATCTTGAAGCGGCTTTTCCCTTTGTCGCGGCCATCGCCCAGAAACAATGGGGCGGGCTGATCTCCCAATTCTCGGCGCGGCCCCAGACCGATGGTCCACGCCTGCCGCAACTGATCGAGGACGCCTTTCAAAGCCTTGGACGCAACCTGCTGACCCCGCGCGAAGCAGAGGTGGTAGAGTATGTGCTCAAGGGTCATTCCGCCGATGCCACTGGCCGCGCCTTGGGCATTTCACCGGGAACCGTGCGCATCCACCGCCGCAATATCTACGCGAAACTGCGTGTGAGTTCGCAAGGAGAGCTGTTTTCCAGCTTTATTGCCGCCTTGTCCGAGCTCGCCTGAACACGAGGTGCAGCGCCGCACGAATTGGACTGGCATACGCCCCCAGAGTGGCGCTTGTTCCCAACCGCTTTATCAGCAACGTGAACTGCAAGGCCAACGGGAGACAGACATGCGGATTGCGCGGCTAGAGACATTTTGCAACGAATTTGTGGGTTTCGTGCGCGTGACCACGGATAGCGGCGACCAAGGTTGGGGACAGGTATCGACCTATAACGCCGACATCACCTGCACGATCTTTCACCGCCAGATCGCGCCGCATGCGCTCGGCACCGATGCGCTCGATTTTGCGGATACCCTCAATCTCATTTACGAGCGCGAGTTGAAATACCCCGGCAGCTATCTGCGTCGCGCCATGACCGGGCTTGATACCGCGCTCTGGGACATGCGCGGCAAGCTTGAGGGCAAGGCGGTCGCAGCCCTCTTGGGCGGCGCGCCGGGTCGTGTGCGCGCCTATGCCAGTTCGATGCGCCGCGACATCACCCCCGAGGATGAGGCCGCCCGCTTTTGCCGCCTGCGCGACGACAAGGGTTTCACCGCGTTCAAATGGCGCGTGGGTGCCGAGGCGGGGCGCGACCACGACGAATGGCCGGGCCGCACCGAGGCGGTGGTGCCCACCGTGTCGCGCGCCCTTGGCGATGGCATAGACAAGCTGGTGGATGGCAATTCCTGCTATTCTCCTGCCCGCGCGATCGAGGTGGGCAAACTACTGCAGGATAATGGCATCGGCCATTTCGAGGAGCCCTGCCCCTATTGGGAGTATGACCAGACTGCCGCCGTGCGCGCAGCACTCTTGCTCGACGTTGCAGGGGGCGAACAGGATTGCGAATATTCCAGCTGGCAATTGATGCTGGATCGCGGTGCCGTCGATATCGTGCAGCCTGATGTAATGTATATGGGCGGGATGCACCGCACCCTGCATGTCTGCCAGATGGCCGCGCGCGCGGGCCTGCCCGTGACCCCGCATGCCGCCAATCTGTCGCTGGTGACGATGTGCACGATGCACCTCTTGCGCGCCATTCCAAATGCGGGGAAATACCTCGAATTCTCGATCGAGGGGCCAGACTATTACCCGTGGCAAGAGGGGCTGTTTCTGGGCGATCCCTACCGGATTGACGATGGTCACGCCACCGTCACAGATGCCCCCGGCTGGGGTGTCGAAATATCTCCGGCATGGCTTGAGACCGCAACTTATCAGGTCTCCGAGAAATAGACGCATCTGTAGAACGCCAAGGTCAACGGGCCTGCTCTCTGGCCCATGTCGCGCCAATTGGCTTGCTCGCCCTAACGGTTCATGTAGTCTTTCCAGACCAATTGCGTCGGAGTTGCGCATGAAACAGGCTGCCGGGGCGCTTCTATCCGCGATCCATCTTGACCGCTCATCGCGCAAGGGCATGAGCGTGCAACTTTACTTGGCCTTGCGCGACATCATCCTGTCGGGCGGTTTGCGGGCCGGGGACAGGCTGCCGGCGACGCGCACGCTGGCGCGCGAAACAGGTGTATCGCGCACCACGGTGATCGACGCTATCGACCGGTTGGTGGCAGAGGGCATGCTCGTGTCGCAAGTGGGCTCTGGCACCTTTGTAAGCGACACACTGGAACATCAGCATCCCGCCCCTGTTACCACCACGCCCCCGAATACCACGACGCAAGATCCGCGCGTATCCTATGCCATCAGCCATGCCGAAAAGAACTATGCCCAACGCACTTGGCTGCCCCATGAGGCGCGCGCCTTTGTGACGGCCTTGCCTGCACTCGACGCCTTTCCACTGGCGCATTGGTCGCGGCTATCGGCGCGGCATCTGCGCGGCGCGCGCGGGGCGGTGATGGGGTATGGCCAACCCAAAGGATACGAACCCCTGCGGCGCGCAATCACCACGCATCTGAGCGTGCTCAAGGGCATTCAGTGCCACCATGAACAGATTTTCATCACCTCTGGCGCGCAGCACGCCTTTGCCTTGATCGGGCGGCTGTTGCTCAATCCCGGCGATCGGGTCTGGATGGAAAACCCCGGCGCCTCGGGCGCGCGCAATGCGCTCTTGTCTGAAGGGGCGGAACTGGTCCCGGTGGACGTGGATCAGGAGGGTTTGATCGTGGCCGATGGGTTGGCCAAGGCACCGCATTTCCGCATGGCTTTTGTCACCCCGTCGCACCAACAGCCCTTGGGGCATGTGATGTCGCTAGGGCGGCGATTCGAGCTGTTGCAGGCGGCGGACGCGGCGCAGGCGGTGATCGTCGAGGATGATTACGACGGAGAATTCTACTATGGCAATGCGCCCCAACCGGCGCTGCGCAGCACGGATACGTCGGGGCGGGTCATCTATGTCGGCACCTTCTCGAAATCGCTCTTTCCGTCGCTTCGGCTGGGCTTTGTCCTCGTGCCCGAACGCATGACCGAAGCTTTTGATCGCATGTTCCGTTTCTGGGCCAGCGGACCGCCCACCGCGACCCAGGCGACCGTTGCCGATTTCATGGACGAGGGCCATTTTGCCACCCATATCCGGCTGATGCGGCGGCTCTACAAGGCGCGCTACGAGGCGTTGATGGAGGAAAGCCGCATTCTTCCCGACTGTATCGCGCTTCAGGAAACTGCCAGTGGGTTTCACACTCCGGCCTATCTGGCGCCGGGAATTGACGCGCAAACAGTCGTAGCGCAGGCGGCAGAGCGTGGCGTCGTTCTGGCACCGCTCTCGAAATACTGTCTTAGCCCGATTGAGCGATCTGGGTTGGTCTTTGGATTTGGCAGCGCAGCCCCCGAGGACATCCGGCGCGGGATGGAAATCCTGCGCTCCCTGCCTGCCCTACGCTGAAATTGGTCTGATTGTTTTGTCAAATTGGATATGAAAGAAAGTCCAATCCTGCCCTAGCGTTAACCCTTGCATCTGTGGGGTGCCACATTGGCTTGCCCTGCAAACGGAGTAACTCGATGGACGGCAGCAGACCTGACACAACTCGGCACCATCCTTATTGGCACGATCAGGTCGGCCCGATGCCCGTCCTGCCTGTTGATCCACCGCGCGACGCCGATGTGCTGATCGTGGGGTCGGGCTATACCGGCCTGAGTGCGGCCATCGCCACGGCACGCGGGGGACGCAAAACGGTTGTGATCGACGCAGAGGCCGCTGGCTTTGGGTGCAGCACGCGCAATGGCGGCCAGATAAGCACCAGCGTGAAACCGTCGCTTGAAAAACTGACCGCCAAATTCGGCGCACAAAAGGCGCGGGCCATTCGCGGCGAAGGCGAGCAGGCACTGAAATGGATAGGCGAGTTTATCGAGGCCGAGGGGATCGACTGTGATTTCCGGCGTGTTGGGCGCTTTCATGCGGCCCATACCCCCGCCCATTATGAAACACTGGTGCGCGACGCCGACCAAATGCGCAAGGGCGAAGGCATCGAGAGCTTTGCCGTACCCCGCGCCGAACAGCATCGCGAGATGGGCACGGATTTCTATCATGGCGGGGTGGTCTTTACCAAACACTGTTCCTTGCATCCTGCCAAGTATCATCGCGGGCTCTTGATGGCGGCCCTCAACGCCGGTGTCGAGGTCGTGGCGCATTGCCCCGTGGACCGGATCGAGAACACAGGGTCCGGTTTTCGCGTGCAGACCGCCAAGGGCGAGGTCCGGGCACGCGACGTGATCGTGGCCACGAATGGCTATACCGGGGCACTCACCCCTTGGCTGCAACGCCGTGTGATACCCATTGGCAGCTATATCATCGCCACCGAAGAATTGCCCGAGACATTGATGGACGAGTTGTTTCCGACCGACCGGATCGCCAGCGACACCTGCAAGGTGCTCTATTACTACCGCGCCTCGCCAGACCGGCGGCGCGTGCTCTTTGGCGGTCGCGTCTCGGCGGCGGAAACCGACACATCGGTCAGTGCGCCTCTTCTTTTCAAGAGCATGACCCGCATTTTTCCGCAGTTGAAAGACTGCGCAATTTCCCATTCCTGGCACGGCACGGTAGCCTATAGTTTCGACGAATTGGCGCATACCGGCGTTCACGACGGGGTGCATTACGCCATGGGTTATTGCGGTTCTGGCGTGTCGATGGCGGGTTATCTCGGCATGCGCGCCGGTCAAAAGGTCCTGGGCCTCGCCGAAGGCAAGACCGCCTTTGACGACGTGCCGCATCCGACCCGGCCGCTTTATACGGGCAAGCCGTGGTTTCTACCTGCAACAGTCGCCTGGTATCGCTGGATGGACAACAGACAGACGCGCCGGGCCATGATCGCAAACCCATCCTGACCTTGAATTTTCGCTGAAACATGCCGAGCCAGCGAAACATAACAACAATCGGCACGCACCGCCATTTTGCGGCATTCCAACAGGAGAAAGACAAGATGAGAAAGACATTTTTACTCACCGCCGCTGCCACGCTGCTTGCCAGTGCGGCCGTTGCCCAAGCCACGGAAATCACCATCGCATCCTGGGGCGGGTCCTATCAGGACGCTCAAAGCAAAGCCTTGTTTGAACCCGCCTCTGCGGCGACCGGCGTTACAGTCAAGCAGGAAACCTATGGCGGGATGGCCGATGTACGCCTGCAGGTCTCGACCGGGCAGGTGACATTCGACATCGTGGCGAGCGGATCGGGTTCCGCGGCGCGCGCGGGTGCGGAGGGGCTGCTGGAGCCACTCGATTACAACGTCATTGACGTGTCCAATTTCTATCCAAACCTTTATTCCGAGTATTGCGTCGGGGGCGATGTGTTCTCGACCGTCTATGCGTGGAACACCGACACCTATGGCGAGAACGGCCCACAAAGCTGGGCGGATTTCTTTGACACCGAGAAGTTTCCCGGCTCGCGCGCCTATCGCGGCTCTGTTGCAGGCGCGCTCGAACCGGCGCTTATGGCCGATGGTGTCCCGATGGATCAGGTCTACGAGGTGCTGAGTTCGGAAGAAGGAATTGAACGCGCGCTCAACAAGATCCGCGAGTTGCGGCCCAATATCTCGGTCTTCTGGTCCTCTGGCGCGCAGCATGCCCAGTTGATGAAAGACGGCGAAGTGGACATGACCACCGGCTGGAATGGACGCTTTGACAACGCTGCGGCGGACGGGGCCAAGGTGGATTACAGCTTCAATCAGGCTTTGCTTGACTACGACTGTTTTGCAGTTCCCAAGGGCGCGCCGAACAAGGATGCCGCGATGCAGTTCCTGGCCGAAATCTCGAAACCCGAGTATCAAGACGACCTGCCCAAATACATCACCTACGGTCCGACCAACAAAGCCGCCTATGACACCGGCGAGATCAGCGCAGAGGTCGCAGCCAACCTGCCCTCTTCGCCCGAAAATGCAGCCATGCAACTGCCCATCTCGCTGGAATGGTATGCTAAGTGGGAAACTGTCGCCGCCGAGATGTATCAGGAAATGCTGACCGAATAACCGGCAGAGCCACACAAGAACAGACGGGCGCTGCGGCGCCCGTCTGTGCCAATGGACCATTCAGAGGACAGCATTTTGACCAACATCGCCACAGAAGCGCTGCCGATTTTGGTGCAGAACATCACCAAGACCTACGGGGCGGTGCAGGCGCTCGACGATGTGTCGCTCGAGGTCAAGAGCGGAGAGTTTCTGACACTTCTGGGACCGTCGGGATCTGGCAAGACCACGCTCTTGATGGTGCTTGCGGGTTTTACCCGGCCGGACTGCGGCAGCCTCAGATTCGGCGACCGCGAAGTCATCCGCACCCCGCCGCATCTGCGCGATGTCGGCATGACCTTTCAGAGCTATGCTCTGTTTCCCCATATGACCGTGGCGGGCAATGTGGGCTATCCGCTGCGCCTGCGCAAACGCCCCAAGGCCGAGATTGCGGAACGGGTCGAGCGGGCGCTGGAAACGGTGCAGCTTGGCGGCTACGGCCCCCGGCGTGTCGATCAGCTTTCGGGTGGGCAAAAGCAGCGCGTCGCCGTGGCGCGCGCCATTGTCTTTGAGCCCCGCATCCTGTTGATGGATGAGCCCCTGTCAGCGCTCGACAAAAAGCTGCGCGACCAGATGCAGATCGAGTTGCGGCATCTGCACGAGCAGCTGGGCATGACCACCGTCTATGTCACTCATGACCAGCGCGAGGCGCTGACCATGTCTGACCGGATCGCCGTGGTGAACCATGGACGCATCATGCAACTGTCGACGCCCCGTGATCTTTATGAACGCCCAGCAAATCGTTTCGTGGCTGACTTTATCGGAGACTCTACATTCCTGCCCGTCAGTAGAACTGGCGATACTGTGACGTTCGGAAGCGTCCCACTTATCCACACGGGTGAATTACCCAACGTGCCAGACCTTCAACTGATGATCCGACCGGAACGCGTCGTGCTTTCTCCCAATGGACCGCGTGAGGGGGCCAACAATTTTGCCGCCACCGCAACGGATGTGGTCTATCAAGGCGACAGCTATTTGCTGCACGCACGGCTGGACACAGGCGAAATGGTGGCCTTGCGCGGCGCGGTGCGGGGCAGCAATGCAACCTCCCTGCCTCGTTTGGGCGACCGCGTGACCCTCACGCTTGCCCCCGAAGACACCGTGCTGATCGACGGAAGCCAGACATGACCGCGCAGGCAGCAAGGACCAACGCCGCCGGGCTACGCCGCGACGAGCGGCTGGAGCGGCTGGCGCTCTTTGGCCTGAGTTCCCCGGCAATCCTGCTTATTCTCGTGGTACTGGTCATTCCCGTGGGCTGGTTGTTCTATGTCTCGTTCATCGGGGCAAACGGACAATTCTCACTTGAGAATTACGAGCGCATGATCAGCCGACGGTCCTATCTGCGCATTTTCGTCACCACTTTTCAGGTTAGCCTGTTGACCACCGGGCTGTGCATCCTGATCGGCTACCCCTTTGCCTATTTCATGTCGCAACTGCCCAGTCGCCTGGCAAATCTGTGCCTCATCACCGTGCTCTTGCCGTTCTGGACATCGCTGCTGGTGCGCACCTACGCATGGCTGGTGCTGTTGCAGAAGCAGGGGCTAATCAACAAATGGGCGATTTCGCTTGGCCTCTGGGACGAGCCGCTCAAGATCGTTCACAATATGACCGGCACCTTGATCGGCATGGTCCATATCATGCTGCCGTTTCTCATCCTGCCGGTCTACGGCGCTATGAAGGCGATTGACCGCGATTACCTCAAGGCTGCGGCCAATCTCGGGGCAAGCCCGCGCATGGCGTTCTGGACCGTGTTCTTTCCGCTGACCACACCGGGGCTCTTTGCCGGGGCGCTGATGGTGTTCATCCTCTGCCTTGGCTTCTTTGTCACACCGGCGGTGCTGGGCGGGGGCAAGGTGATCATGGTATCGATGCAGATCGTGTCGAACATCGAGCTTTTCGTGAACTGGGGCGCGGCCAGTGCCTTGGGCGTGGTGCTGCTTGTGCTGACCGTGGCAATCCTCTGGGTCGCATCCCGGTTTCTCAACCTCGACCGGATGACCGGAGGTGGGCATTGATGCGCAACTGGCTCATTTCCCCGGCGACCGACACGCAAGTCACCCATGGTCAGCGTCTGTGGCTCTATGTCTTTGCGGTGATCGTCATGATCTTGTTGGTGACACCAACGCTGATCGTGATTCCGATGTCCTTTTCGGACAGTCAGTATTTGGAGTTTCCCCCCGAGGTCTGGTCAACGCGCTGGTATGATAATTTCTTTGGCTCCAGCGAATGGATGCAGGCGGCGCGGACCTCTTTTCAGACGGCCTTTCTGACCATGCTCGTGGCCACACCGATTGGTGTGCTGGCGGCCTACGGGCTGCATAGTTCTCGGTTTGCCTTTGTCAGACTCGCGTTTGTCCTGATGATCACGCCGATGATGGTGCCGCTGGTACTGGTGGCGATTGGCGCGTTCTACGCTTATGTGAAACTCAACATCCTTTACACCGTAACCGGATTGGTTCTGGCCCATACCGTGCTTGCCCTGCCTCTGGTGGTGATTGTCACCGGCTCTGCGCTCAAGGGCTATGACATGAGCCAAGAACAGGCCGCACGCAGTCTGGGCGCCCCGCGCTGGAAGGCGTTTCTGACCGTCACCCTGCCACAGATCCGCTTTGCGATTGTGACCAGTGCTCTCTTGGCCTTTCTCACCTCTTTTGACGAGGTTGTGGTGGCGATGTTCATCTCTGGCGGCGACAACCCGACATTGACGCGCAACATGTTCAACGCGCTGCGCGATCAGATCGACCCGACCATTGCGGCCATTTCGACAATCATGATCCTTGTGACAACCGTGATGATGGTGCTGGCGCAGGTATTCGGCCAAGACAAGAAACACTGACATTCGCGCGCCCCCACAACCGAGGCGTCACCTTGCGATACCGACAGAACCTTTGGAGACCCAAATGATCGACCTCAAGACTTATCAGAGCCTCGCCACTCAGCCGATTGGCGCCTTCGCCCCAAAACCGACCAGCCTCACACCGGGGCAGGAGGAAGCTTCGGCGCTGCTCTGGGCCTCTGCCGATGGGCATACGAAGATTGGCGTTTGGGAGTGCACGCCGGGGCATTTCACCGCCGATCGCACGGCGATGGGCGAATATTGCCATATCATCTCTGGCCGCGCATCGGTCACGAATGCCGATGGGCAGGGCACGCGCGACATAGGTCCCGGTGACCTTTTGGTCCTGCCCCAAGGATGGACCGGAGAATGGGTGATCCACGAGCATATGCGTAAGCTCTATATCCTCAGCACATCCCCCGCCACTTGAAGCGTAGCTGGTTGAGGGCCCGGTTAGGCCCGGACGCGACGGCCGGGCCTAACTCTTTGATTATCTACCTCACCAGGAATTATACCCCAGAAACTTGCCTGACATCTCGACCTTGACGCGGTCGCCCTTGGGGTTAGCCACGCGGGTGATCTTCATGTCGAAATCAATCGCCGACATGATGCCATCGCCAAACTCTTCCTGAATCAGCGCCTTCATCGTGGGGCCGTAAACGCCGACGATTTCATAGAGGCGATAGATGCAGGGATCTGTCGGCACCGCTTGTTCCCAAATCTTGGTGGGATATTCCTCCAACACCGAAACCGCCTCCTCCGGCAGATCGAGCAGCGCGACAATCGCCTCGGCCTTGACCTTGGGCATCGCGTTCATGCCCATGCAGGCCGAGTGGGTCCAGACGGGCGACATGCCGATGGCTTCAGCAATCTCCTCCCATTTCATCCCGGTCCGTTTCTTTGCGATCAGGATCAGGGTGGTTACATCCTCTTTGGTCATCAATGCGGGCATGTGCAGATTGTCTTTCATGGGGTCCTCCATTCCTTTGGTCTCGGGTGAAAATCGCTATCACAGGTTCACGGCGCGTAGCCGCCGGGCCTCGCCGGTCTCGTCTTCGGGCACTGTGCGGTCGATCCGCACGGTTTCGGGGGTCTGGGCCGCCCCATCGGATGCCCGTCCCGCCAACTCCTTGGACCGCTTGCCAAGGAACTGCACCAGATGGTTGCGGATCGGGTAATAATTTGGATGCTCGACGATCTCGGTCCGGTTGCGCGGGCGCGGGATCGTGATCTCGACCGATTCCGCCACACGGGCAAAGGGGCCATTGGTCATGAGCAGAATACGGTCCGCCAGCAGGATCGCCTCGTCGATGTCATGGGTAATCATGAACACCGTCTGCCCGGTGCCACCCCATATCTTGAGCAATTCGTCCTGAATCGTGCCCCGCGTCAGCGCGTCCAGCGCGCCAAACGGTTCATCCAGAAGCAAGAGCTTGGGATGATTGGCAAAGGCGCGGGCAATCGACACCCGTTGCCGCATGCCGCCTGACAGTTGGCTGGGTTTGCGGTGGATCACGTCCCCCTCCAGCCCCACCATCGCCAGATATTCGCGGGAATGATCCAGCACCTTGGCCTTGGACCAGTCAGGATGCCGCGCGGCCACTCCAAAGCTCACGTTCTTCAGCGTGCTGAGCCAAGGCAGCAGGGAATAGTTCTGGAACACCACCCCCCGGTCCAGGCTTGGTCCCGAGACTTCGAACCCATCCATCTTGACCACGCCGCTGGTCGGCTCTGCGAGGCCCGCGAGAATGTTCATGATGGTGGATTTCCCACAGCCCGAATGCCCCAAGATGCAGACGAATTCGCCCTTCTCCACCCCGAATGTGGCGTTCTCGAACACGGTCATCGTGCCGCCTTGACCATCCGGGTAACACTGGGTCAGGTTCTCGATCGAAAGAAACGGTTTGCTCATCTCACGGCTCCTTATTCCGCATAGGCCACGGCACGCTGGAGCGAGGCAAAGGCCGCATCCAGCATCATGCCGACAATGCCGATCATCAGGATCGAAAAGATCACCGAGGTCAGGTCGAGGTTGTTCCACTCGTTCCAGACGTAATACCCAATACCCGTCCCCCCCACGAGCATCTCGGCGGCGACGATCACCAGCCACGCGATGCCAATGGAAATCCGCATGCCGGTCACGATGGTCGGTGCCGCCGCAGGCAAGATCACTGTAAAGGCAGTCTTGAAATGCCCCAGTTCATGCGTCCGTGCCACATTCACCCAATCCTGCCGCACACCTGCCACGCCAAACGCCGTATTGATCAGCATCGGCCAGATCGAACAGATGAAGATCACGAAGATCGCGCTCGCCTCGCTGTCTTGGATGATGAACAAAGCCAGCGGCATCCACGCGAGCGGCGAGATCGGACGCAACACTTGTATGAACGGGTTGAGCGCCTTGTAAGCGACCGGCGACATGCCAATCAGAAACCCGAGCGGTATCGCCACCACCGCCGCCATCAGGTATCCCGACAGCACCCGGTAGATCGAATAGCCGATCTGAATTCCAATGCCCTTGTCATTGGGTCCGGCATCGTAGAACGGATTGCTCAGCTCTTCCCACGCCTTGGCCAATACCTGTGACGGGGGCGGCACACCTGCCTTTTGCGCCCCCCCGCCGGTCAACCGCTCATATTCCGTCAACTCGCCCACGGCTTTTTGCGCCGGAATCGACAACTCCCAGATCAGAAGCCCGACAACGAGCATCACAACAGACAGCAGAAGGGCACGTTGGTTCAGCGACAGAGTGGACATCGCTCAGCCCTTCCCGATGGCAAAGCTTTTGACATAGGCCTCGGGCTCTGCCGGATCGAATGTCTTGCCCATGATGGTGTGCGATTTGTAGGTGATGTCGGGCGCATCATAGCCCAGATCGTTCATCACCTTCTTGGCATCGGCAGCAAGATAGACCTGTTCGGCCACAGCCTTGTAATCAATGTCATTCTCTATGTAGCCCCAGCGCTTCATCTGGGTCAGAATCCACACGCCCATCGAATGCCAGGGGAAAGGATCGAAATCGATGCGGTTCGGCACCTGCTGCACCGCGCCCAGACCATCGGCATAGGTGCCGGTGAGCACCTGCTGGATCACCTCGACCGGTTGGTTGAGGTAATTCGTGGGCGCAATGGCCTCGGAAATTTCAATGCGGTTATCCGGGTTCGACGCATATTGCGTGGCGTCGATGATCGCCTTGAGCAGCGCGCCATAGGTATTGGGCATGTCCGTGGCGAAACTGAGCGGCGCGGCAAAGGCGCAACAGGGGTGCCCCTCCCATATCTCCTTGGTCAGGATATGGATAAAGCCGATCCCCTCCCACACCGCGCGCTGATTGAACGGGTCCGGCGAGAGATAGCCATCGAGATTGCCCGCGCGCAGGTTCGCCACCATCTCGGGCGGCGGCACAACGCGAATCTGAATGTCGACATCGGGATCAAGCCCGTGTTCGGCCACGTAATACCGCAGCAAAAAGTTGTGCATCGAATATTCGAACGGCACCCCAAAGGTGAAGCCTTTCCACTGCTTGGGGTCGCGCTTGTCCAGATGCTCGTTCGACAGCACGATGGCCTGTCCGTTGATGTTCTCGACGGCGGGCATGATATACGGAACGGCGGTCGAGCCTGCGCCAAGCGTCATGGCCAGCGGCATCGGCGTCAGCATGTGGCTCGCGTCATATTCCCCCGAGAGCGACTTGTCGCGCGCCACGGCCCAACCCGCGGTCTTGATGACGCTGGCGTTCAAACCGTAGCGTTCATAGAACCCCATCGGTTGCGCCATGATGATCGGCGTGGCGCAGGTGATCGGCACAAACCCGATGTTGAGATCGGTCTTTTCCGGCGTGTCGAGATTGTCCAAAATAGCGGCCTTGGCCGCATCGAGCGGAAAGACCGACTCCAGCGCCGCCGCAACCGTGCCACCGCCCATCATCCCCATGAACGACCGCCGCCCGATGTCACTGTGACCGAACACCGACCGCACAACGGCGCTCTCGACCGCGCGCTCCAGCATCGCCTCAGAGGACATGACCGGCGCGGCTGCGATGTGCGATACGCTCTTGCAGGTTTCACACCCGCAGGACGCCCCGTGGCGCAGGTCATTCTTTTCTGAAAATGGGTCGCCAAGGCTCTTCATGGTCATGTCGTGTCCTTTCGCTCAGATGCCGTTTGACCCATGATCCGACGAAGTAACCCAACACAAAAGGGGTGCGCCTATTTTTTAAGCACGCTATATTTGTGTTTAATTATAATACACTAATATCAATTACCCATGACGACTCATTACGGCATTTCGTAATTTACGAGATTTCGTATTGCGATGCCGCGCTGCGGCGGTGTTTGTTAATGCCATGCGTGAAATATCGACAACCCCCGATTCCCTGCTTGATGCGCTGGCCGAGGCGGCGCTGGTGATCGACCTTGTCGCCGACCGGATCGTCGCGGCCAATCCTCGCGCCCGCAAGCTGCTGGATCTGGATCCCGCCCCCAGTACGACCTTTTCGCCACTGGTCGGGGCCAGCCTGCCCGGCTTTATCGTTCTGGTGGATGAAATCGCCCATCGGGGCGAGGCCTGGAGCCGCGACATCACCCTCGCCACGACCAAAGGCATGGCCCTGCGTGTCGAAATTCGGGGCAGATTGGTCAATGATGCACCCTCGCTTCTGGCCCTGACCCTTCTCGATCTCGAGGAAATGGAGCGGCACGACCGCATCGCGCAGGCCGCCGAACTGCACCGCTCGGGTCTGCTCGAATGGCGGCGCGCACAGGAGTTCTTTTCCGAACTTGAGCGTCAGAACCAGTTGATCCTGAATGCCGCCGGTGAAGGAATCTATGGCGTCAATGCCGATGGCAAGACCACCTTTCTCAACCGCGCAGCACAGGAAATGCTGGGATGGACCGCCGAAGACCTTTTGGGCCACGACATTCACTCCGTGATCCACCACCACCATCTCAACGGCGATGTGTATCACGCCCATGATTGCCCGATCTATCAGTCCTTCCGCTTTGAAGAGGTCAACCGCATCGAAGACGAGGTGTTCTGGCGCAAGGATGGAAAACCGATCCGTGTCGAATATGTCTCGACCCCGATCTACGATCAGAATGTCCTCGCCGGGGCCGTCGTGATCTTTCGCGACATCACCGAACGCAAGGAAAATGAACGCAAGCTGCGCGAGGCGATGGCAGAGGTTGCCGCCCTGCGCGACCGGCTGGAACAGGAAAACGCCTACCTGCAAGAGGCGATCACGACCGAACGCGCGCATCACAACATCATCGGCGCGTCGCCTGCGGTCCGCCAGATCGTGCAACGGATTGACCTCGTGGCGCGCACGGATGCCACCGTGTTCATCAGCGGCGAGACCGGGACCGGCAAATCGCTCGTCGCCACCGCCATTCACAAGGCCAGCCCCCGCGCGCGTCGCCCCCTCATTCACTTCAAATGCGGCTCCGTCGCGCCCGAAGAAGTGGAGGCCGAGTTATGGGGGCAGGTGCGCGGTGCCCCCAACGGCGCCACGCGCGACAAGCCCGGCAAGCTGGAACTCGCGCATAGTGGCACGCTGTTCCTCGATGATGTCGAAGAACTGCCCTTCGAGATACAGGGCAAACTCTTGGCCGCGTTGCAAAACAGTACTGTGACCCGCCTGGGCGATACCCGAGAAAAGCCGCTCGATATCCGTGTGATCGCCGCGACCACCCTGTCGGACAAGAAGGCGCGCCGCTCTCATCGCATCCGCGAGGACCTGTATTTGTTTCTCAATGTCTTTCCCATCACCTGCCAGCCGCTCCGCGACCGGCAAGAGGATATTCCCCTTTTGGCCGCGCATCTGCTCAAGATCGCCTGCAGGAGGCTCAATCGCCCGGAACCGGTTTTGACCGAAGGGGTGGTGCAGCAATTGCGATCCTACGACTGGCCCGGAAATGTGCGCGAGCTTCACAACGTGATGGAACGCGCCGCGATTGTGTCTCAGGATCGCAAGCTGGTGGTCGAACTGGGGGGCCTCGGGCCACAGGCCGAAACGGGCCGCTCCTTTCGGACCGAGGCGCAGATGCTGGACCTAATTCGCGTCAACCTGATCGCCGCTCTGCGCGAAACACGCGGTCGAATTGCAGGCCCCTCAGGGGCGGCCGCCCTGCTCGGTGTCAAACCCACAACGCTCTATTCCCGCATCAGCAGCCTGAAGATAGTAGAGGCGGACTGGACCTAAGCGCAAATCAAAATGCATCAGGACAAAGCGTTCGGTGTCGAAGGCTTAACGGCCGCCAGACGACATTTGCATCGCAAGGTTGAAGGACGGGTTCATAGGCGGTTGCCTGACCTCTTTGGCCCTCTGCCAGCAACCATTGAAACAGCCGATAAGTAGGCCTGAGCACCAGATTGAACGAGCATCGCTTCCTGTGACCTGCGCTTCGCAAATCTTCAAATGGAAAGGCCCACCCGGGCGCATGATCATTCCAATTAATACGAGTCATGACCATACCCGACACGATGACAGCCCCCCGTGCCCGTTCTGGCGGACGTAACGCCGTGACGGCACTATTTTCGTGGGGCGCGACGCCCTCCCGCGCCTGCCCCGCCGCAAGACCCCGGATATACCCGCAGGCTGGAGCATGACAGTCCCGGGCGTATAAAGGCCCGATTGGTAATGCGCCGGCCCAATGCACCGCGCCCCTGCATTAGACCGAACGACCCCCAAGCTGAAATTGGGGGGGGCGCCACTCAGTCAGCGATTTTTGGAAGGCGCGCGGTCCGGCCGCACCTCGCGGGCGATGGCAATCAGCCCTTCGACATAATCCATCCCCGCATCCTCGACCCGGAGCCCCAAGGTGATACTCTTGTGCAGGCCGCTTGCGCCAATGGGCCGCGCCGTGATCGGCAGGGTTTTTGCCTCTGCATGGATCAGCCAATCCGGCAGCACGGCCACACCACGTCCTGCGGCAACCAGTTGCAGGATCAGATCGATGGATTCGATGCCGGTATGCCGTCTCGGGCGGCACCCCGCAGGAATCAGGAACCGGGTGAAGATATCAAGACGATCCGGACCGATGGGCACGGTAAACAACTCTTGATCGTTCAGATCCGCCGGGCTGATATGCGGCCGCGCCGCTAGCGGATGATCGTTCGGCATTGCCAGCAACAGCGCGTAATCAAACACCGGCGTAAACCGCAAATCGTCCCGAACCACAGGATCAGGCGTCACCAGAACATCGATTTCATGGGCATGAAGCGCCGCCACCCCGTCAAAGCGAAAGGCCGCGCGTATCTCGAGATCCACATCCGGCCACGCGGCAAGGTAGGGGCGCGTCACCTGCATCAGCCATTTTTCGCAAGGATGACATTCCATCCCGATGCGCAGTGCGCCGCGCCGCCCGCGCGCCATGTCCCGCAACACGCGCTCGGCATGTTCCAGCTCGGGCACCATCCGCTCGGCCAAGGCCAGCAGATAGGCCCCCGCCTGAGTAAGTTGCAATCCACGCCCCTTGCGCCGCCAGATTTTGACGCCGTGGTAATCCTCCAGCTTGGCCATCGCGTGGCTCACTGCCGATTGCGACAGGCTCAGCGCCTCTGCCGCTGCGGTGACGCCACCAGAGCGCACCACTTGGCGGACAATGGTCAGGTGCTGTCGGTCAAGCATCATGCACAACTTTCATGATTAAATGAGAAATAGCCATTTTTTTTCATGTAATTGCACCCCTATGGTGCGGTCAACACTGTATCGGAGACCGTCCATGAGCCTTGATGCCGCCCCCTGCCCATTTGACCGTGTAATCGACCGCAGCGCATCCAATTCGATGAAGTGGCGCGCGCAGGAACGGCTACTGACCCCAGAGCAAGCCGCCGCCGATCCATTGCCGATGTGGGTCGCGGACATGGATTTTCGCGCCCCGCAACCGGTGATCGACGCGCTGATCGAGGCCTCACAGGAGGGCGTCTTCGGCTATCCCAACGGTGCCACCAAAAGCTATCTTGGGGCCGTCACAGACTGGCAAGCGCGTCGCTTTGGCTGGGAGGTAGCCCCAGAATGGGTCGTGCAGACATCGGGTATCATTACGGCGATCAAAACCATCGTGCAGGGCTTCACCAGCCCCGGCGACAGCGTTTTGATCCAACCGCCGGTCTATGCGCATTTCCGCGACGATGTTCTGTTGAATGGCCGCTGCCCGGTAGCGGCCCCGCTGAACCGCACCGAAACCGGCTATCGCTTTGATGCCGCGGTGTTCGAGGCCGCAATCAGGCCCAACACGCGGCTCTTCATTCTGTCAAATCCGCATAATCCCACCGGCAATGTCTGGTCGGCCGAGGATTTGACCACGATGGGCGAAATCTGCGCCCGCCACGACATCTTGGTCGTGGTAGACGAGATCCATCAGGACCTGATCCTGAACCCGGCCCTGCGCCACATTCCCTTTGCCAGCCTGTCCGAAGCGTTCGCGCAGAACGCAATCACTTGCACCGCGCCGTCCAAAACCTTCAACGTACCGGGCCTGCAAAGCGCCAATGTCTTCATTCCAAATCGGGCGATCCGCGACCAGTTCAAGCGCCAGTATGACCGCAATATGTTTGCTCTGGTAAATGTGATGGGTATGGTCGCCGCCGAGGCCGCCTATGCCCATGGTGAGCCGTGGCTGGAGGCGCTGCTCGCGTATCTGCGCGCGAACCACGCCCATTTCGCCGCCGAAATCAACAGCAAGACCAAGCTTCAGGTGCTGCCGACGCAGGCACTCTATCTGGCTTGGATGGACTGCCGGGCGCTTGGCCTTGAAGCTGAGGCATTGAACGACTTCATGTTGACCCGCGCCCGCCTCTGGTTCGACAAGGGGCAAAAATTCGGGACCGAAGGCCATGGCTACATGCGGGTCAATCTGGGCTGCCCACGCGCCACGGTGAATGAGGCGATAGCCCGGCTGTTGGCAGCCTTGCCAAAATGATCCGGTGCGAAAGCTCGGCGGACTTAGATGTTTACCTTACAGGGAACCCGACGCTTGAACTACAGTCACCGCATGGACACGCGGTACCCCCACCGGGACAAAGCTCAGCCTCGGTGACCAGTCTTCTCTGTCATGGCTCAGCCCACGGCTCGCCAACTTGCACCGGACGCTAGGCGTTTGCCCATCGTAATGCGACGAGCATGACCGCCAATGATCGGGGGCACCGCCAACTGTGCACCTAAGGTGAAGCGGCCTTGGCTTTCCGGTGTGTCGCTGCTTTTGCGCGGTTGCCGCAGATGCTCATGCTGCACCAACGCCGCTTGCGGTTTTTGCTGACGTCCAGAAAATACATCGTACATGTTGGCCCTTCACAGTTTCTGACGCAGGAAAAATCGGCTTCGCAAATCAACTTGGCACAAGCCGCCGCAACCCGAACCAACAGATCGCGCGGGGTGCGCAGTTCGATCTGAGTTCTAAGGGCGTGGGTCGGGGCGGCCCCCGTATCGCCCGCGCGATCCTGCGCTGTTACCGCAATCTGCATGGTTAATGTGCCGCCCAGCAGAATCTCGTTGATGTCTCTCACCAACTGATCGCTCACCGGTGCGTTTGCCTTTCCAGCGGCCTCTTTGATGAAATCGCGAAACAAATCTCGGAAAGCATGAATATCTTGCAGAGCTTTTGTCATCTCTGCAGGGTCCGCTTCGTCGCACAGGCGCGCCAACTCGCTCTTTTCACACAGCCCAGATTGCTCGAACCAATCCAGTAAACTGGCCTTGGTTTCCAGCCAATCTATCACCAGGCCCTTTGGGGCAGCTATCGAGTTCAGGAAATCAAGGGCTGGGCTGTCTCCAATGAGCATTGGGGCAGGCCGCTCGGTCTCTGGTGCCATTTGGCCTCATCGCCTTGTTGGTGCGGGGTAGCCCCACACGATAACCCCTAAAGCATCCGATTGAAAGTTATTTCCGACCAGCAGTCGTTCACAATAAAGTAACTTTCTTAAACGCATTTTGCAGGTTATCACCAAGAAACCATTGAACGTACAATTTGACGGTTGCTATGAGGAACGCCGCATGAAATTCCCAACCCAGCACGCCGCAGCACTTGCTGCGGTTTTGCTCAGCCCGGCCGCTTGGGCAGAGTCTCAGAACGAAAGCCTGACGGCCTACCACACCCTGGAGGTCGAAGGCGTTTCCATCTTCTACCGCGAGGCAGGCCGGAAAGATGCGCCAACACTTCTGTTGCTGCATGGCTTTCCCTCGTCATCCCATATGTTTCGCGACCTGATCCCGAAACTTGCAGAAACCTACCATGTCATTGCGCCGGACTACCCGGGCTTCGGGCAGTCCTCTGCGCCGGATGCGGCGGCCTATGACTATGATTTTGCAACCCTTGCGCAGACCATCGACGCCTTTACTCAAGAAATCGGGCTGACCGCCTACACCTTGTATATGCAGGACTATGGCGGGCCTGTTGGCCTGCGCCTTGCCGTGGAACACCCGGACCGGGTGGAAGGGTTGATCTTTCAGAACGCCACCATCCACGCCGAAGGGTGGAATCCCGACATTGTCGCACAGTTCGCGCCTTTCTGGTTGGAACGCACCGCCGAAACGGAGAAACCCCTGCGCGCCTTGCTGAAGGCCGAGGTCACGCAGTGGCAATACGTCCAAGGTTCAAGTCGCTCGGATCGTCTGAGCCCGGATGCCTGGACCCACGACCAAGCGGGCTTGAACCGCCCTGGCAACGCTGAAATCCAGCTGGAATACTTGTGGAACTATCAAGACAACGTCGCGCGCTACCCCTCATGGCAGGCCTATTTGGCACGTGCCCAGCCGGACACTTTGGTGGTCTGGGGCAAGAATGATCCGTTCTTCACCCTCGATGCCGTGTCCGCGCTGCAAGCGCTTTTGCCCGATGCCGATGTGAAGCTCTTTGATGCGGGTCACTTCGCGCTGGAAACGCATGTCGCCGAGATCAGCGATGAAATCCTGCAATTCATGGCGCGCTAGGCTGCGCACCCCCAACAAACGGAAAGAGAGACGAGAATGACGAAAATCCTGCATATTGTTGCGTCGCCACGGGGCGAAAACTCGCAGTCCTCAAAACTGGCACAGGCCTATCTTGCGGCACGCAAAGCCCATCAACCCGACGTCGAAATAGATGTCATTGATCTTTGGCACGCAGACCTGCCCGAATTCGACGGCGACAAAGCCGCAGCCAAGATGACATTCTTTGGCGTGGGCGAAATGGACGAAGGCGGCCAATCGGCCTGGGACCAGATCGTCGCGATCACCCGGCGTTTTACCGATGCGGACGAATACGTTTTCTCCGTCCCGATGTGGAACTGCGGCGTCCCCTACAAACTGAAACACTACATCGACCTCATCACCCAACCGGGATTGCTGTTTGGCTTTGACCCAGAGGCCGGATACAGCGGCTTGCTGGAAAACAAAGTGGCCCGAGTATTCTACAGCGCGGGCGTCTACGCCCCCGGCGCACCGGCCAAATACGGGGCGGATTTCCACGCGTCCTACCTGTCCTGGTGGCTGAAATTCGTCGGTGTATCCGAAATCTCGGACGTCCGGTTCCAACCCTCGCTTCTGACCGCAGACCCCGACGGCGACCAGAAAGCCGCCGTGCAACGCTCTGTTGCGCTGGCGCATTAACTGCACCTCAAACCCAAGGAGTTTATCATGAAGCATGCACTCAAGAATGCAACTGCGGCTCTGACCACTGTTGCTGCCATCGCCATCGGCGCCCTGAGCGCCGGAAGTGTTCAGGCGGACGAAAACACCAGCCGTGCCTACGACGAGATCGAGTTCATCGAAGGCGCACCAGGTGTCCACTTTGGCCTACTCTGGGGCGATTGGAATACCGGTCCGTTCACCATGATCGTTCGGATTGAAGGCGGGGCCAAAGCCCCCGACCATTACCACGATGCCAACTATGATGCGGTCGCGATACAGGGCTCTTGGGTTCATACCTACACCGACGGGGTTGAGCATGTGGTCACTCCAGGCTCCTACGCCCGCCAGCCCGCGCTTGAAGTCCACGGTGATCGCTGCCGTGGTCCGGAAGACTGCATCATTCTGGTGCAAATGGACGGCCCCAACACATTCGTCGTGGCACAATAGCATTTGGATACCGAACACTCCGAGGGCCGGACGCGCCGTCGGAGTGTTCAAGACATCTGGGCCAACACCTGGTGGACCAGTGACGGGACGGTAGAGGCGAACTGCGGGTTCGAGCGCATGATCGCAACCGAGCGCTGCGCGGCTTCAAGCGTCGCCACATCCTGACCGATTTCAAGCGGAGACTTCTGCCCCGCTTGATCGCTGTCCAGTTGCGCCGCCCCCTTTGCAATGCGCCCCATCTGCAACGCGGGCGTGATGCGGTTTTCACAACGGCACGGGGCTGATCGGGATTGCAGGCTGCAATTTGATTGCAGAAAGCCGCTGACCGTCAATCGGGCGCGCCGCACTCTCTGGCGGTAGGTCCCTGCCGGAATTTCCAGGATCTCACTGGCCTCCGTATCGGTCATCTCGAAGATGTCCCCAAGAATATAGGCCATGCGCAGAGGCCGTGACAGGCACACCAACATGGCCAATGTGCAGCCCACTTTCACCTCCTTCAACGCCAGTTGATGTTCGACCTCCGTCAGTTCGAGATGCGAAGGCCCCCTCTGGCCACGGTTCAGGTCCTCGGCGAAGTCTTCAAAGCTCAGCCGCATCCTCTCGACCCGCCCCAGCCGTGCGGTGTGGGACAGATGGCGGGTCGCCACGCGAAAGGCCCACGCCCCGGCAAGATCCGTGTCACGCACTTCCCCCAGATGGGTGATGATCTTGATCAGAATTTCCTGCGTGGCGTCCTCTGCGTCCTCCCGATGGGCGAGCATCCGCATCGCGAGGTTAAAGACAGGACCTTTCGCAGCGTTCACAAGTGCTTCCAGCGCCGCGCGACTTCCCTGTCGCGCGGCCTCCACTTGCACAGGATCAAAACGGATCATGCAGCAAGAATTCCTTTCAGGTTTTCCAACTCGGTTGCCAAGATCACCTTCTGCGCTTCCAGAGCGCCTTCCAGAGCCTCGAGCGGAACCGGAGGTGCCATCAGCACGAAAGAATAGATGGATTCATCCGCCCCATTCGGGGTGATCCGCGAATAGGCCGTGGCCACGGCCCCGTCAGGAAAGGTCATCAGCCAATCGACACTGCCCGCCTCTCGCGAGGTCACAGTCTGCAACGCGATTGAAACGTCACCATTCGCTGTCACCAGATTAGCGGAATTGGCATCGGCCCGCGAAAACGCGTTGGTCCATTTCGGCAGGTTGGCGGGCTGCGAAATATAGTCGAACGCCCTCTCTGCAGAGACTGTAAGGCCGATGGATTGCACGTCGAAGTTTTTCATTTTGGTCTCCAAGTTTCCCGCCGCGAAAGTGCGACAGATACCTATGAAGAGGCCTCGACGCGCCAAAGTGTTACATAGTGATCCGCTTTTTTATTGTCACCACACCAGGCAACAAGCGATCCATCAGGGGCATGGTCATGCTGCCCACTTCCGGCCAATTCTGAGCCGCAAACGGTCAAGGGCAATCTTTGCCCTCCGGCAAGGCCAAAAAACTGATACGTGGACACCATTCAGACCGACAAGGGAACTGATTGATGACTGAGCACAACATCATGTCACGGCTGGAAAAATCCATGATAACGGCCTTCCTGTCTGGCCAAACCTCGCGGGTTTTCTGGATCAACGGCTGCCAGCAGGCGCAAACCATCACCAGGATGGACATTTCCGCGCCGATGCTCATGTTCCCGATTATCGGGCAAAAGAGGATCATCGCAGATCGTCAAACCTATGGCACACAGGCCGGAGAGGTTCTTTTGCTCCCCAAGGGGATACGATGTGACGTCGAGAACATTCCCGAAGCAGGGCAAAGCCGCTTTATGGGGGCGTCCCTGGTCTTTGATCGGCAGACCTTGGATTTGTTCGACAAAGCGTATTCAGACAGGTTGAAGGACTGGGACTTGACGCCAAAGTGGAAGGCCGGTGGGTCAAACGAGGTTTATTCCTTGATCGCAGACTGGATCACCCACGACCAGAATTACCCCGCGGACCTGACCCAAGCCCGCCACAGGTTGGTCGAAATTCTCCTCATACTGGCGCGGCAAGGTTTGGCTGGAAACCTGCTGTTGTCCCACAGTGAAACCCTGTCTGAACGGATCACCTCTCACTTCAAGACAGATCTTTCACGCGATTGGTCGGTCAAGGATCTGACCAAAACACTTGCCATGAGCGAGCGGACATTGCGCCGTCGTCTGCAATCCGAAAAGACAGGCTTTCGAGAGCTGCTCGAGGATACGCGCCTGAACCAAGGGGTGGAACGTGTCATTTCTTCCGATATGCCAATTGGACAGATCGCCTTTGAATGCGGCTACCAATCGCAATCGAGGTTCGCAGAGCGGTTTCGGCTCCGATTTTCCATGAGCCCGACCGAGCTGCGCGCAACGCAGAAACGTCCGATCGCAGACCTTGTATCACTGGACCGGCACCGCGCGCGCAATTGACCGTTTCAAGCGCAGGCTTGACCATCCGCAGCGCGAAAACCGACCGCACATAGCCCATGTCTTTTCCAGCGTTTCAGGAAAGGAAAGCTATGACTCTCTCACTCAAACCTCTGTTGCTCGCGGGCGCACTGGCCGCGACGCTGCCCGCCCCGGCGATGGCCGATGCCACTATTTCTCTACCAGACGCGGACTTCGCCCCCGAGGGCATTTCACATGACACCTCCGGCAACCTTTATGTCGGCAGTTTGACACAAGGCCGTATTGCAAAGATCTCCCTCAAAACGGGCGAGATTACGGAATTTGCACCCGCTGGCGCGAACGGTTTGGTGACCGTGGTCGGGGTGCATGTCGAGGGGGATCAAACCTTTGCCTGTTCGTCCGATCCGGGCATCGGCGCCCTGACGGGCACGTCGGCTCCTGCGCTCGTCGCCTTCGACACTGAAACCGGCACCCCCACCGGCCGCTACCCGCTGCCGGAGGGCGGCATGTTCTGCAACGACATTACAGCACTCCCCGATGGCACGATCTTGGCCACGGATAGTTTCGTCCCTCGTATCTACGCCCTGAATCCCGGCACAGATCAGCTTGAGGTTTGGCTCGACGATAGCCGCTTTGCGGGCGAAGGGTTCAATCTGAATGGTATCGCCTATGACGACGGGGCCGTTTTTGTCGCGCGCTACAACACCGGCACGCTGCATCAGATCGACCTTGGCGCTCATGGCGAGGCCGGAAAGATCACGGATCTGAAAATGTCGGCAGAAATCCACGGCGCCGACGGTTTGACGGCCCTGGGCGGGCGCAGGTTCCTCATCGTCGAAGGGGGCGGATTGCACGCAGGCGCGCGCGGTGCGCTTTTGGGGGCAACCGTTTCTGAAGGAACGGTCAATCTTAGCACCATCGCGGACGACCTGAACGTGCCCACCACGGCAACCGTGATTGGCAAGATGGCTTACGTCGTTGAAGGCCAGCTTGATCATCTGTTCGACCCGAGCGCCGGCCCCGCCGAACCATACCGCATCCTTGCGATCGAACTGCCTGAAATGTTTCAATAATCACGAAAGGAAAACAACCATGACCGCACATGTTATCGTCATCGCGAAACCCGACCCTGGCAAAGCCGAAGGGGCGAAAAAATACGCCGAGTCAGTTCAGCCCTTGCTGACGGCCGCAGGTGTGGCCCCCAAACTCAAGGGGCCCATTGTCGAGACCTTGGCGGGCAAGAGCAGCCCCGCCACGGCGTTGGTTCTTGAATTCCCGGATCATGTCGCCGCCAAGGCGTTCTTTGAGCAAGAGGCGTATCAAGACCTGATCCCGCTGCGCGATGATAGCTTTCTGCACATGGAAATTCACATTCTGGGGCCGAGCGCCTGAATACGGACTTGGCGCAGTGCAAGCTGCGCCAATCTCCGGCGATCAGACATTGCCCCTCCTCACACGGACTTGACGCGGGTGTGAAGAAAATCTGCTTTCAATTAATAAGAGACTGGTCTATTTTTATTTGAACACCACCGGAGGAATCCAAGATGGCACGCCCCAGAGATCAGAACACACATATGTCGCACCGCGAAAAGCTTCTGGATGTGGGCGAACGCGCCTTTCGCACGACCAGCTTTTCCGAAAGCGGGATCAACGAAATCCTCTCGGAATCAGGTGTTCCGAAAGGGTCGTTCTATCACCACTTCCCCTCCAAAGAGGCCTTTGGGATCGCGGTGGCCGATCGCTACAACGAACGACAGATCGAGGCAGCCAGACTCTGTCTCGAGGATCCGTCGCTCCCGCATATCGACCGCTTGCGCCGCTTTTTCGAACAAGCCCGCAGCGAAATGGCCAGCCGCAAATTCCAGCAGGGATGCCTGATGTGCAATCTCGCGACGGAACTCGCCGATGAACGGCCCGCGTTTCAGGCCGCACTCGATGCGCATTGGTCGGGCATGACCGCCGTGCTGGCCGAGTGTTTGGAGAATATCGACCTGTCCGACATCGGCTTGCAGCATCTCACCCCGGCGCAGGCTGCCGACTGGCTTATGAACGCCTGGAGCGGCGCACTTACGCGCATGAAGGTCCGCGGAAATGACGAACCGCTCGCGCTCTTCATGCAAACAGTTTTCAAAACAAAGGAACGACACCAGTGACATCTTCAAACACAATCCTCATCACCGGCGCCAGCCGCGGCATCGGTCTGCTCGCGGCCAAAACTCTCGCCTCGCGCGGGCATACCGTGTACGCGGGAATGCGCGACGTGACTGAGCGCAACAAAGACGCCGCAGCCGAACTTGCGGCTTTTGCCCAAGGGCGCATCATACCGATCGAGCTCGACGTCACCGATGAGACCGCTTGCACATCCGCAGTTGCAACCATCGAAACAGAGGCTCCGATCGACGTCCTGATCAATAACGCCGGCGTCATGCCCGTAGGCCTGACGGAGGCCTTCACGATGCAGCAAGCCAAAGATCTGTTCGACGTGAATGTCTACGGCATCATGCGGATGACCCGTGCCGTTCTAGGGCATATGCGCTCCAGAAAGTCGGGGCTGATCATCAGCCTGAGCTCCGCGGCAGGGCGCTTTGGGATGCCTTACTTCGGGCTCTACTGCGCCAGCAAATGGGCGATGGAAGCCTATTGTGAATCGCTCCACTATGAACTGGAACCCTTCGGCATCGAGTCGATCCTGGTCGAGCCGAGCGGCCACGGCACCGATCTGGTTACAACGGCCCCAGCACCTGCCGACACCGCGCGTGTCCATGACTATGGGGATCTTGCGCTAGGCCGTGACCGCCTGCTGGGGATGTTCCAGGGCATGTTCGATCAAGGGGACGCGAGCACGGATGCCGGCAATGTCGCAACCCAGATCGCGAACCTTGTAGACATGAGCGGGCCGCGCCCGATCCGTACCCAGATCGGGCAAGACATGGGTGTATCTGCCGTTAACGCGGCCGTATTGCCCATTCAAGCCCAGCTCATCCAAGGCCTGAAACCTGTGTATACGGGAGGCATGTAAATGGCCGACAACAAACCCAAACTGTTCCTGTTCGCAGTGATCCAGGTAAAACCCGAATATTTCAGCGCGGCCAAGGCCGCGCTGGATGAGATCATCCAGCCTACTCTGGAAGAACCAGGTTGCCACGTCTTTTCGGCATTCGTCAGCAAGGATCGCAGCGACACGCTGCATCTGTTTGAATGTTTTGAAAATGAGGACGCGCTGAACGCCCACTATGCGCAGGACTACACGACAAGCGTCTTCAAGAAATACGAGACATGGCTCAGCGCGCCTGTCGAAGTGACCAAGATGTATGCAAGCTCTCAAGTGAGTTGGGAACAGTTCCATGCATGACGTGGCACTGCTCGTAGGGGAATTCTCCGGCACCTGGGGCAATCTGCGTGGACCACCCATTGCGCCTTATGCAATGATGTAAGATCAGGCGCGACCCACCTTAAATGTCCAGTGGAACAGCATTTCAGAGCTTCATTCCAACGAGGTTTTGCATCACAGAAAGCTGAAGTCATCCAACGTCAGATCCGCCGCGCCGACACCTTCGACAAGAATCGTATTGCCGTTGACGCTCATTTGCGCCCCTGCCGCCGTGTCGGTGATGTTCAATGCCATGACAAAACCGACAAGGCCGTTTCCGCCATTATTGATGTTCTCCACGCCCGTGTCCGGGTTCACGATGCGAATAAAGAAGCGGTCAATCTCGTCCTCGAAATCGGTGATCACATCGCTCTCACCTTCAAAAAACGCCGTAAACACGAACTGATCACCGCCGCTGCCACCGGTTAGGATGTCATTGCCGGCGCCCGCGTTGATCGTGTCATTTCCCGCGCCTCCGTCGATGGTGTCGTTACGACCTCCCCCCGCGAGGAAATCGTTGCCATCGCCACCCAAGATGCTGTCATCACCCTCGCCACCACCGACCCGATCATTTCCAGCCCCGGCATCGATCGTATCGCGCCCTGTACCGCCGCCAATGTCATCATCCCCACTGCCAGCGTCGATTATATCGTTGCCAAAGCTGCCTGACATGCTGTCATTGCCATCACCGCCTGAAAGGCTGTCATTCCCGGCACCGCCCGCGACCACATCATTGCCCGCCCCACCGGAAACGGAATCGTCGCCGAACCCTGCCCCGATGATGTCATTGCCATCGTCGCCACGTAGCGTGTCATTACCTTGTCCGCCGCCGATATTGTCATTGCCGGGGCCGCCACTGACCGTGTCGTCACCATCCGCGCCAGCAATCGAGTCGTCGCCATCGCCACCAGACAGCGCGTCGTTCCCATCTTCGCCAAAGACGCCGTCATCACCCTCAAGCCCACTGATCGAATCGTCGCCCCCCTGCCCGATCAACGTGTCGTCACCAGATCCACCGGTAAGTGTGTCATTCCCCGACGTTCCGGTCTCCTGTCGACCGACAGACGGCAAGCTCAACACTTCCGCAAGACTGAGCGTGGCATCCGAAAAGCGGAACTGCTCGATGCCGACGACCGTATCGGTGCCATCAGGCGAGGCAAGCGTGAGAGAGTCGCCGTCTTGCGCAATCCTGACATCGCTCATGGCTGCCGCAAGGATCATCACATCAAAGCCCGCACCCCCAACGAGGCTGTCGTTGCCAAGTCCGCCCTCAAGCGTGTCATTCCCCGCACCTGCGTCGAGGGTGTCATCGCCCAGCCCGCCATTCAGCAGGTCGTCCCCCGCAAGCGCCGTAAGGCGATCCCGCCCGGCCCCACCGAACATCTCGTCGCCTTCAGATGTCCCGGCGACGGTATCATTGCCGTCCCCTCCGATCACGCGCTCGAAACCGGCGAAACTGCCCGATGCGGGAACCGCAACCTCAGCCAAAGCGATCTGAAACGCCGCAAAGCTGCTATCCTCAAGCGAGGGCAGTATCCTCGTCACATCGTCGGCGCTATTGGATTGGCTTGGATTGGCCTCGAACACATCAAGGGGCGTCAGGGACACATCGGCAAAGATGCGCGCTTCTGTGCCATCGCTCTCGGTGACGCCGTCGCCATCCGGGTCAAGGTCTGCCCAGCGTGGGATGCGGTCAGTCAACGTAGCTATATAACTGCCCGTGACGAGGTTCAGGTCGACAGAGCCCGACGCCGTGCCAAAGTCCAGCGTATCGAACCCGGTACCGCCATCAAGGCTCTTTACGCCCAGTCCGACCACGACAGTATCATCCCCGGCCCCTGCGGCGACGGTATCGTCTCCTGTGCCTGTGATGAGAATATCGTCGCCGCCTCCGCCCTCAAGACTGTCCTGCCCCGCACCGCCCGACAGCATGTTGTTCTGCGCATCACCGATCAACCGATCATCCGCGCCGGTGCCGATCACATTCTCAATCGAGATCAGTACATCGGACCCAAAGGTGCCTGTCGCGGTGCCCGTTTCAAGGTTGACCGTCACCGCGCCAAAGCTGTCCGCGATAATCGCGCCGTTCAACCCGCCGGGGCGCGCCCACGCGTAAGACGCGGTGTCATTGCCTGCGCCACCATCGAGCCGGTCATTGCCGCCACCGCCGTGGAGCAAATCCTCATCAGCCCCACCTTCAAGCGTGTCATTGCCTGCGCCGCCATAGAGCTTGTCACGCCCCCCTGCACCGCGCAGCGTGTCGTTTCCTCCACGCCCAAGAATCTGTTCGGACTGGCTACTGCCGTCTACGAGATCGTTGAACTCCGTTGCGATCACCACCTCGAAGTCTTGCAGGGTCATACCGACCTGCTCAGAGTTGTTAACAGGCAGACCGTTGAACGACATGACCGTGCCCGCCGCGAGATCGGCAACGATGCGCGCGTTGAAATTCACGTCAAAGGCAATCGTATCATAGCCTGTGCCACCATCGGCATGGCCACGAAACCGCTCTATCTGCACTAAATCGTTGTCGGCCCCCATGAGGGCCGCGTTGTCAGTGCCGGCATCGTCATAGACTGCGAAATCGTCTCCCGCGCCGCCGCGAAATATCCCGCCGCCGCCAGAATTGAAATTTCCAATATCGTTACCATTGCCAGCATCCACATCGGCAAATCCGTTTTCCCCGTCGAACCGGTCGTTGCCGTCCTGCAACAAGAACACCGCCGTCGCGCTGCCACCGGGGGCATAAATTGCGTGATCGTCAAAGTTCCCCAAGGCAATCTCTTCGACGCCTCTGGGTCGCACCGAAAAGAAGACATCGCGCGCGTTGCGCAAATCCTCGCCCTGCACGGTTGTTTTATGGGCACGCAGTGTGAGGGAGATCGCACTTTCGACGCGGTAGAACCATCGCGCATCCCCCACCCCGTCGAGTTGCAGGCGATCAAAGCCACCGCCACCCTCGACCTGAAGCGCGGTCGCTCCGCCATCGACCTCCTCGATCAGGATTAGATCATCGCCCTCGCCACCGTCTATGTTTTCAGTGCCGCCGGTGCGGATCACGTCATCTCCGCCCGCGCCGTGCAAGAGCCGGGCGCTTGGCGCACCAAACAACGTATCGGCCAGGTCCGATCCCATGAACCCTTCAACACCGTCGGTCGTATCCGTCGCGATCATATTGCCTGCCAGATCAAACCGGGAAATGCGGCCAGTATCTGCATCAATCCGCACCGGGCCGCTGTCTTCGATCCCCTGCATGTAGGTGTTCAGTTGCTGCAAGATCGACGGATCGTCGCTCTGATCGTTGATGTCGAAACGGATCGTATTGGAAGAGCTTGTATAGGACACAACGTCAAACCCGTCGCCACCGATATAGTGATCGCTGACCCCGGCTTGCGCCGCACTACCTGAAATCATCACATCAATGTTGCCCGCCCCGGCATTGATCACATCCGCGCCGCGCCCGCCGATGATGTAATCATCCTCGCCGCCAGCGTCGATCGTGTCATTGCCACCCAGACCCGTGATCACGTCGATCCCATCGCCTGTATAGATCGCGTTGGCGCCTTCGGTGCCGCGGATCTTGTGATCCTGATCCGGAGAGGCAATGACATTTTCCAGGGAACTAAGTGTATCCTGGCCTTGTCCGAATGATGTCCCCGCGATCAGATCTACGGTCAGGCGCGAATTTGCCCCTCGGAGCACCTGAAACGTGTCGATACCGGCACCACCATTGGCCTGATCATCGCCCCGTCCTGGCACGAGCACATCGTTGCCTGTCCCGCCGTTCAACTGATCGTCCAAGGTCGAGCCAAAGATCCTATCATCACCCCCAAGGCCATTCGCCACATGAAATCCGTTCACCGGAGTTCCAGTTGAATTGAGAAAGAGAAGATCATCCTCGGCAAAACCATTTCGGTCGCCGTTCAAGACAGAACCGCCGATAAGCGCGTTGTTCAGTTCCGCTCCAGTAAAGGAAATATCCGTAAACACCACATGGTCGCCATCCTGAAGCGCACTCAGGACGTCGATGCCGGTGTTGACCTCGGTTTGCGGCGCAAGATGGCTTACGATGATATCCCCGGTATCGGGATCACGTGCAAGTTCATACTCGGTGAAACTTGCCCCGAAATAGAACAGATCGTCGCCCGCGCCACCATTAAGCAAGTCAGAGCCGGCCCCGGCGATAAGCACGTCATTGCCGCCGCCGCCCAAGATCGTATCGCTCCCGTCAAGCGCATCAAGTATGTCGTCGTCACTGTCCCCGGTCAGCAGGTTCGCGACATCATTCCCCCAGCCGGTCGGCCCCTGATCGGCATTCCCAGCGACGCCACCAAAAAAGGCGTTCTCCACAGTGTCCAACAAGGGAAGCGTGCCAAGCCCATCAACGATATATTCCAACAGGAAATCCTGAAGGGGCTGAATCAGTTGTTCGAACGCATCCAGCAGGTTGATCGAGGGAATAAGCGCATCAATCACCGCCTCGGTGGCTTCCAGGATGTTGTCGAGGTTCAGGGTTTCAATGACAAAATCAATTACCGGATTAACGATAAGCCCGACCAGAAAATCAACCGCGTTCAACAGCGGCTGAATGGGTGCTAAAAGGCTCTCGGCCACGCTGAGAGGTGCCTTGAGGAAATCAAAGACCTTTGCGATTTCTTCCAGATCGACAATCTCGCCAAGAATGCTGTCAAAGTCGATGTCGACCAAGACAGCAAGAAATGCGTCCACCTCTGCCTTGACGTTGGTGTAGAGGGCCTGGACTCCCTGGATCAGGGCATTACGCGCGGCCATCTGCGCTTCGATTGCCGCATTCAAAGCCGTGTAATCACCGCTCCACGCCTCGGCATCCCGGTTAGCCACCTCTAAGGCGTCTACAAAATTCCCCGTCGCGGCAGAGGCGATTTCCAGTTGTCGGATGCGCAAGGCTAGCGCATCCGTCACGGCGCTGAACGTAAGCGCCGCACCTGTCAGCCCGGTTTCGATTGTCTCGACAAACTGGCCATCTGTTTCGGTCTCTGGTGTGGCCGCGTTATCTTTGCCGCTGATTTCGTCGAACTTGTCGTCGATGCTGTCAACCACCGGTTCGATCCGGTCCAGAACGGTTTTCAGAGCCGTCACCGGCGTCTTGAGCGGCGATACAAACCCGGCAACGGTCAGAAGATTGTTCACCGTAAAGAGAGAGTCGTCGACGCTCTCTGCCGTTTTATCTGCCGTCTTGTATTTCTTCACGCCAAACTGGGCTGTGGATATCAGCCTGCCAATGCGTGACGTCACATCCTGAAGCGCTTGTAATCTAAGAATTGTCTGTTCGGTGCGCGCCTTGTAGGCGTCCAGCTCAAGACCCATGCAAACTATCCCTTTTATCTCAGCGACGATAAAACCTGTCGCGATCGAAATTGTTTTTTGACAAGAACGAAGAAAGTAATATCAAAAAGTATAACAAAATTTGCAAATTCGGGCAAGGATCGGTCCTCTTGGGCCCAGTGTGACCTGTATTCTCGATTATATACATGCCCACGGGCGGCAAGCGGATGTCGCCGCAACCGGACCTGCGCGGCACGCTTGCGGTGGATTGGCGGGGATATTGTCTTTGG
>NZ_CAXAUM010000024.1:0-49675 GCF_963972555.1 uncultured Roseovarius sp. | reverse complement strand
CGTTCAGCGCATCATAGAGCGGCTGCATGTAGGGATCGACCTTGTCCTTCATATCCCCCGGCAAATAGCCCAGCTTCTCGCCCGCCTCGACGGCCGGACGGCTCAGGATGATCCGGTCCACATGCCCCTCGATGAACATATTGACCCCGACAGCGACCGCCAGATAGGTCTTGCCGGTGCCCGCAGGCCCGATGCCAAAGGCCAGCTCATGCGCAAACAACGATCGCACATAGGATTTCTGCGCCTCGGTGCGTGGCTCCACGTATTTCTTGCGGGTCTTGATCTCGACCGGGCCGCTCTTGAACATCTCGAGCTGATCGCCCGCCAGCGCGCCGGTCTCACTCTCCGATCCGCCCATCCGCAATTCGCGGTCCACGTCGCCACGCTCGACCGCGCGCCCGCTTTCCAGCCGGGAATACAGCGCCTGCAACACGCCTGTCGCCTCACGCACCGGACCATCCTCGCCCATGACCGACAGGTGATTGCCGCGCCGGACAATCTGCACCCCCAGTTTTCGCTCGATCTCGGCAAGGTTCCGATCATACTCGCCGCAGAGGTCAATCAGCAGCATGTTATCCGGGAATTCGATCACGGACTCTTGCAAAGAGGCCAGATCGGCGGCGGGGGGCGGCGCGTTATTACCCAAGCATATCTCCCACAGGGTCAGAGGTTCCCCTTCACAGTGCCAAGATGCCGCCGCCTGCGCAAGCAGACAGCCGCGATTCCGGGCAAACCGGCGAAAAAAATGCGGGCCAAAAGGGGCCCGCACATTGGTTCATCAGATGGGACAATCCCGATCAAATCGGATCGCCGATCAGGCTCGTGGAGCCTTGCTTGAAATTGCCCGTCGCCACGGTGGGCGGGGCAATGCCCGAACAGACCGGCTTGCCGAACTTGTCCAGACGTTGCGACAGATAGCCTTCGACGCCATCGTCGATGATCCAGTGGTCACAGCCGTTGGGATCAACCCAGATCCCGGCCTGCATCTGGCTCAGATGCCCCCTGTCAAAGATATTGCGGTCCACTGTCTTGTCCGGGCCCGCGTCACAGGCCGCCAATAGTCCGACCATGGGCAGGGCGAGCGCGATTTTATAGGTTTTCATAGCTCAGCCCCCTCAGCGCCAGCACAGGATTTCGACACGGCGATTCTGCGCCATGCCCTCGGCGGTGTTGTTCGACGCCTTGGGCATCCGCTCGCCATAGCCGCGCACATCCGCGATGCTGGCCCCGGCGCTGCGCGCCACCGCCGCCACCGAATTTGCCCGCCGCAGCGACAGGCCCATGTTGTACTCATCCGAGGCGCGGCTGTCGGTATGACCGACGATGGTGTAAGAGACGGCTTGCGTCTGCTGGAAGAACTCGCGCAGGCGTTGCTGCCCCGACGAGCTTATACGCGCGCTATCCGTTGCAAAGAGCTGGTCGGTGTTGACCACCCCGCACAGATTGACCTCACGACACACCGGAATACCTTGGCGCGTCACATGCGGGCTCATATAGCCCTCCGCGCCGTCGTCCATCACCCAATGTTCGCATCCATCCGGATCCACCCAGATGGTCGGAATATAGCGCTCCCCCAAAACGGTCCGTTGCTGCTGCGCGGCTGCACCGCTTGCCATCACCGCGACGCCAAGAGCAATGGCACTTGCCCCCCGCATGACCGCGTGAAGCGTATTCGAAATGCGTTTCGTCACGACCCCAGTCCTTTTATTGCCCCCAGAAGGTGGTCAACTCCATGACCCCCAACCATTTAATAAGACTGAATTGTATCAAGTCTTCGCTTAAAGTGAAGCAAATTTCACCAGATATTGTGCCCCTCAGGGAAACAATGCCACGCTCTGGCCACAATTCATCCACAGCGCAGGGAAATCGCCGTAGATTCAGGAGGAAATCAACTGACCGGCCAGTGAATTCGGCCCGCTCTCGATAATCTCGACCTGCCGCAAATCGCCAATCGCCACATCGCCGGTGACATGCACCGCGTGCAGGTGATCGGACTTGCCCACCATTTGCCCCGGCATTCGCCCCGCCTTTTCAAACAGCACCCCAACCCGGCGCCCGACCATCGCATCCTGCGCCGCGCGCTGCTGACGGGTGATCAACTCTTGCAACCGATAAAGCCGCTCGGTCTTGACTTCTTCAGGCACCTGCGGCCGCTCGGCAGCGGGCGTGCCGGGACGGGTGGAATATTTGAACGAAAAGGCAGACCCGTAGTTGACGGCTTCAATCAACTCCATTGTCGCCTGAAAATCGGCATCCGTTTCCTCGGGAAAGCCCACGATGAAATCCCCCGACAACAGGATATCCGGCCGCGCCGCGCGGATGCGCTCGATCAGGCGCAGATAGCTTTCGGCAGTATGGCTGCGGTTCATCCGCTTGAGGATACGGTCAGACCCCGATTGCACCGGCAAATGCAGATAGGGCATGAGTTTGGCACAGTCCCCATGCGCGGCAATCAGGTCATCGTCCATGTCATTGGGATGGCTCGTGGTGAACCGGATACGCTCCAGCCCGTCAATCTCGCTCAAGGCCCAGACCAGCCGCGCCAGCCCCCAATCACCACCCTCGCCAGCCCCGTGATAGGCATTCACGTTCTGTCCCAAGAGCGTGATCTCGCGCACGCCACGCTCGACCAGATCCCGGGCTTCTTCCAGCACACGGCTTGCCGGGCGGCTCACCTCTGCCCCGCGCGTGTAGGGCACAACGCAGAAAGCACAGAACTTGTCACAGCCTTCCTGCACGGTCAAAAACGCGGTCGGCCCGCGCCGCGCTTTGGGTCGGTGCCGCAACGTGTCGAACTTGTCGTCAATCGGGAAATCGGTATCGAGCGCCTTTTCCCCCGCACGCACCCGCGCTTCCATCTCGGGCAGGCGGTGATAACTCTGCGGTCCCACCACCAGATCGACCAGCGGCTGGCGGCGCATGATCTCTTCGCCCTCGGCCTGTGCCACGCACCCTGTCACCCCGATCTTCAGATCGGGCTTGTCCAGCTTGAACTGCTTCATCCGCCCCAGTTCGGAATAGACCTTTTCCGCGGCCTTTTCGCGGATATGACAGGTGTTGAGCAGAATCATGTCGGCCTCGGCCGGATCTTGGGTCTCGACATATCCTGACCCGCCCATGGCCTCGGCCATGCGCTCGCTGTCATAGACATTCATCTGACAGCCATAGGTCTTGATAAAGAGCTTTTTCACATCTGCCATGCGCCCGGCCTCCGCCCTTGGGTTCAGGCTGTCTGACTACATCAGGGGATAGGGCACTTGCAATGCCCCCGCGTTTGTCGGACTTTGCACAAAAACCAAGGGTAGAGCCGCGCATGACCGCCCCCGACCTCAAGAGCTTTCTCGCCAACTCCGGCAAGGCCCTCGCCAAAGGCCCCATCGCCATGGTCTTTGCAGAGGATGAGACCGAACTCAACTCTACCCTGCGCCACCATCTCGACACTGGCTTTGCCGCCGTGCTGCTCTTTGCGCCCGACAACTTTACCTTGGCCCGCGACGTGGCCGACACCCCCGGCCTTTACCGCATTCGCCACGACCTATCCTCTGGCGATAGCCTGACCGAGGCGGTCAACGCCGTCATCGCCGCCGCCCCCGGCCTCTGGATGTATTACTGCTACAACGCCGAATACCTGTTCTATCCCTTCTGCGAGACCCGCACCGTGGGCGAAATGCTGGCCTTTCACACCGAGGAACGCCGCGACGCGATGCTGACCTATGTGATTGATCTCTACGCTGGCGATCTCGATACCTACCCCGATGCCGTCTGCCTCGAGACGGCGCATATGGACAAATCCGGCTATTACGCCCTCGCGCGCCCCGACCCCGAGAACCACAACCACCCCAGAGAACGGCAGCTTGATTTCTACGGCGGCCTACGCTGGCGCTACGAGGAACATATCCCCGCCAAACGCCGCAAGATCGACCGCATCGCGCTCTTTCGTGCCAAACCAGAGCTGAAACTGCGCGAGGATCACACCTTTTCCGACGAGGAATACAATACCTACGCCTGCCCCTGGCATCACAACCTGACCAGCGCCATCGTGTCCTTTCGCACCGCCAAGGCGCTCAAGCGCAACCCCGGCTCAACCTTCGACATCCATAGCTTCAAATGGCACAACTCGATCCCGTTCGAATGGCATTCGCGGCAATTGCTCGATCTGGGTCTGATGGAACCGGGCCAGTGGTTCTAATTGCGGATTAATCCGCCACCCGCAGCAAAAGCGCCGTCAGCGGATCCAGCCCGGAATCCTTGGCCACGGCAATGCCACCGTCCAGCCGCGCCAAGAGGGCGCGCGCGGTCTCGTTGCCGTCAATCATACTTTGCGCCTGCGCAACCGCGCCCTGCAGCGCGTCATGCACCCCCGGCGCCAGCGCCCGCTCCTGCCAGATGGACACCAGCGCACAGAGACCAAGTGAGGCACTCGTCATCCACGCCCACCGCCGCGCGCGGCGGGCACGGGCAAGTGATCTGATCTCAGCGGGTTGGCCGACCTGGCGAAATTGCTCCATGCGCGCAGCCTGATGCAGCAACACGGCAAGACTTTGGCAACAACGAGGCCAGAGCCGGTCCGACCTCAGAGGTTCTCGGCCTGCGGCATGCCCAGAACGTGATACCCCCCATCGACATGGATGATCTCACCGCTGGTGCAGGCCCCCGCGTCCGACGCGAGATAGACCGCCGTGCCGCCAATCGCCTCCAACGTGGCATTCGCCCGCATCGGCGCATTCACCTCGGTATGCCGAAACGTCTTGCGCGCGCCACCAATCGCGGCCCCTGCCAGCGTTTTCATCGGTCCGGGGCTGATCGCATTGACGCGGATCCCATCCGGCCCCAGATCATTCGCCAGATAGCGCGTCGCCGATTCCAGCGCCGCCTTGGCCACGCCCATCACGTTGTAATTCGGCACAACCTTGTTCGACCCCTGATAGGTCAAGGTCAACAGACAGCCGCCATTGTCCTTCATCATCGGATAGGCCCGCCGCGCCACCTCGATGAACGAATAGGCCGAGATTTCCAGCGAATGTTTGAAATTCGCCCGACTCGTGTTCAGGAACCGCCCCGTCAGCTCCGACTTGTCGGAATAGGCCACCGCATGCACCACGAAATCAATCGTCGGCCACCGCTCCGCCAGCGCCGCGAAAGCGGCATCAAGCGAGGCGTCATCGGTCACATCCACATCAAGCAAGAGGTCAGAGCCAACGCTCGACGCCAGCGGCTCGACCCGCTTGGCAAAATTCTCACCCTGATAGGAAAAGGCCAGTTCCGCCCCCGCTTCATGCATCGCCCGTGCAATTCCCCAGGCGATGGAGCGGTCATTGGCCACCCCCATGATCAGGCCGCGCTTGCCCTGCATCGCAATCGTCATCTCATCTCACCCGTGAAATTTGCTCAGCAACATCGAGCCATTGGTGCCGCCAAATCCAAAGGAGTTGGTCATCACCGTATCCAGCCCGGCATTGTCCACCCGCACCGTCGCAATCTCTGCCGGATCAAGTGCCGGATCGAGCGTTTCGACATTGATCGAGGGCGCTATGAAATCATTCTCCAGCATCAAGAGGCAATAGATCGCCTCCTGCGCGCCCGTGGCCCCCTGGGAATGACCCGTCATCGACTTGGTGGAACTGATCGGCGGCGTGCTGCCTTGGCCAAAGACCCGGCGCACCGCCTCGACCTCACCCACATCGCCCACGGGTGTCGAGGTGCCATGCGCGTTGATATAGCTCACGCGCCGCCCCTCTGGCAGCGTCGCCACCGCCAAACGCATCGCCCGTTCGCCGCCCTCTCCCGAGGGGGCCACCATATCGGCCCCGTCCGAAGTGGCGCCATAGCCCGTCACTTCGGCATAGATCTTGGCCCCGCGCGCCTTTGCACGCTCCAACTCTTCCAGCACGACGATACCGCCCCCCGCCGAGATCACGAACCCGTCGCGCCCCACGTCAAAGGCCCGGCTCGCCGTGGTGGGCGTGTCGTTGTATTTCGACGACATCGCCCCCATCGCATCAAAGAGGCACGACAGCGACCAATCCAATTCCTCTCCACCACCTGCAAACATCACATCCTGCTTGCCGAACATGATCTGCTCTGCGGCATGGCCGATGCAATGCAGGCTGGTGGAACAGGCCGAGGTGATCGAATAATTCAGCCCCTTGATCTTGTAGGAGGTGGCCAGATTGGCCGAAATCGTCGAACACATGGTCTTGGGCACGGCGAACGGTCCGATCCGCTTGGTCGATCCCGTATCCAGCGCCACCTGATGCGCCGCCAACATCGCGCTTGTCGAGGGGCCGCCCGATCCCGCAACAACCCCGGTGCGAGGGTTGATCACGTCGCTTTCCTCAAGGCCTGCATCGGCAATGGCCTGCCCCATGGCGATATAGGCATAGGCCGCCCCGCCCCCCATGAACCGCAGCGCGCGCTTGTCCACATGCTGGGTCACATCGAGATTGATCGCCCCGGCCACCCGACTGCGAAAGCCATGCTCGGCCATCGCCTCGTTTGCGGTGATGCCCGACCGCCCCTCTCGGAGTGATGCCAGAACCTCTTGGGCGTTGTTGCCAATGCTGGAGACGATCCCCAGACCTGTGACCACGACACGACGCATGGGTGCCTCCCTCTGCTTTGTTACAGCCTCTGTAAGACAGCGTGAGTTGAGGGGCAAGCGGTTAGGGGGCGATCCGCTGACCAGCGCGCGCTCTGATTACGCTTTGTGCAAGGGACCGACAGCGCGCACGCCGCTCTACCCGCACCGATTAACGCCCCGCGCGCCCGCGAGCATTGACTATCCGTTAACCGCCGGCACGCGCATAGGACCAAAACCGCCCCTGGACTGGGACCTTACAAAATCCCCTGACAAACCTTACAGAGCTTACATTTTCCAGATGCCTGACCTAGGGCCTCGCTTCGCCGATCAACACGCCTTACTTGCGAAAGATCGCCTCGCCCTGCTCGTCAATGACCTGCTTGGCCTTGCGCACACAAAACGCCCGCGCCTCATCGAGACTGGCAATGGTATCGGCCCGCAAAAGCTGATGCACCTGCACTTCGCCGTCGATGTCCTTCTCGATCCGCGCCGCGACCCTGTATCCGCCTTCGGCCGCTTGTGGCGCGGGTAAGATACGGAAATCCTTGTATATTTCCGCCTGCACCTCGGGCTCGGCCTTGGCTTTGCCCCCAAACAATCGCGACAGGATCGACATTTGGCCTCCAGATTATGCACCGCAGGGTGCGCATTCATTGCGCACCCCATAACTCTCTGTTTTCAAAAGCGGATTTTCATCCGCCCTACTGATCCAGAAAACTCCGCAGCTTCCGGCTCCGGCTGGGATGCTTGAGCTTGCGCAGCGCCTTGGCCTCGATCTGGCGGATCCGCTCGCGGGTCACAGAGAACTGTTGCCCCACTTCTTCCAGCGTGTGATCGGTGTTCATACCGATGCCGAACCGCATCCGCAAAACCCGCTCTTCGCGCGGCGTGAGCGACGACAAAACCCGCGTCGTGGTTTCCTTGAGGTTGTCCTGAATGGCGCTATCCAACGGAAGAATAACGTTTTTATCCTCGATGAAGTCGCCAAGCTGGCTGTCTTCCTCATCGCCAATCGGGGTCTCAAGCGAAATCGGCTCCTTGGCGATCTTCATCACCTTGCGGACCTTTTCCAGCGGCATTTGCAGCTTTTCCGCCAATTCCTCGGGCGTTGGTTCGCGGCCAATCTCGTGCAGCATCTGACGACCGGTGCGTACCAGCTTGTTGATCGTCTCGATCATATGCACCGGAATACGGATGGTGCGCGCCTGATCCGCGATGCTCCGCGTGATCGCCTGACGGATCCACCAGGTCGCGTAGGTGCTGAATTTATAGCCCCGGCGATACTCGAACTTGTCCACGGCCTTCATCAGGCCAATGTTGCCTTCCTGAATAAGATCAAGGAATTGCAGGCCGCGATTGGTGTATTTCTTGGCAATCGAAATCACCAGACGCAGGTTGGCTTCGACCATTTCCTTCTTGGCCTGCCGCGCCTCTTTCTCGCCCTTTTGAACCTGCTGCACGATGCGGCGGAATTCGGAAATGTCCAGGCCCACATACTGGCCGACCTGCGCCATGTCCGAGCGCAGTTCCGCCACCTTCTCGGGGCTGCGCTCAATGAACATCTGCCAGCCACGGCCTGCTTTGCGCGCCATGTCCTCCAGCCAGTTGGGATCAAGCTCGCGACCGCGATATTCTTCAATGAATTCAGAACGGTTGATACGCGCCTGATCGGCCAGTTTGACCATGGCACTGTCGATCTGCATGATCCGGCGGTTGATGCCATAGAGCTGATCAATCAGCGCCTCGATGCGGTTGTTGTGCAGATGCAGCTCGTTGACCAGCTCGACAATCTCGCTGCGCAGGGTCTGATAGGTCTGCTCCTGCTCGCGGCTGAACGATCCATCTTCGTTCAATGTAGCCGAGATGCGGCTGTCCTGCATCTCGCTCAGCATGGCATAGTCCGACGCGATCCGGTCCAGAGTATCCAGGACACGCGGTTTTAGCGCGGCCTCCATAGCAGCAAGGCTCATATTGGCCTGCTCGTCATCGTCGTCATCGTCATCGGAATGGATCGGATTGCCATCGGCATCCAGATCAGGCTCGCTCTCATCGCGGCTCATGCCACCGGGGGCACTTGTCACATTGGCCGCGCCGACCACCGGCTCGGCATCCTCATCGCCCAACTGGGTGCCAAAAGTGGCCTCAAGATCGATCACATCGCGCAGCAGGATGTCTTCACCCAAGAGTTCGTCGCGCCAGATGGTGATCGCCTGAAAGGTCAGCGGGCTCTCGCAGAGGCCCGCGATCATCGTGTTGCGCCCGGCCTCGATCCGCTTGGCAATGGCAATCTCGCCCTCGCGGCTCAGAAGTTCGACCGACCCCATCTCGCGCAGATACATCCGCACCGGATCATCCGTGCGGTCGAGCTTTTCTTCCTTGCCCGAGCCAAGCGTGATCTCGCCGCGCCGCCCGATTTCGGCCACAGCGGTCGAGCGCCCCTCTTCCTCTTCGGCGTCCTCGGCCTCAATGATGTTGATTCCCATCTCCGAGAGCATCGACATCACGTCTTCGATCTGTTCCGACGACACCTGATCCGGTGGCAGAACCTCGTTCAGCTGGTCATAGGTGATAAAGCCCTTTTCCCGCGCCTCCGCGATCATCCGCTTGACCGCCGCCTGGCTCATGTCGAGCGAAACTTCGGCTTCGACTTCCTCTGGCTTATCGTCGTCGGTATCTTTGGCGGCCATGAATGACTCCTCGGCTATGGGCGGGGCGGGTGATTCGGTTGACCCGAATCAATAGCGCGTTCTGTTGATTCGCACACCCGTCTACCCTGATTTATTCGGCACTTCCTTACGAAAACAATCATCGTCCCGGTTTAGAAAAGGTTATCTTGTCGAGCAAGGCGTCGAACTGTTGTTTCTCATCACGTTTGATCCGCGCGCCATTTTCGCCCAGGTCGTATTCGGCCCGGTCCTCTTGCTGGCTGCGGACTGCGCGGTTGCGCGCCTCGGCGGCCTGCCCCAGACGGTAGGTCAGCGACTCATCGGCAAGCCCTTCAATGTCTTCTGTCGCTTCGGACAGCTCTGCCATCCAGCCGCGTTGTGCCGTCAGCTTGGCCAACTCTTCGGTCAGGGTCAGGATGGCAAGCTCCTCATCTCCGGGGTGCCGCACCGGTGGGGTGAGCGCGACATGGGGCAAAGTCATCAGCTTTTCAAGGGGTGCGGGGCCCATCTCGGCCTCAATTCGAGCGTTGAGGCTTTCGGCCCCGTCGGCCGCATAGCGCAAAATCATATCCCGCAGACATGCCAGATCAGGATCACGACACTCTAGCTTTTCAAGGCCTGCCTCGAACCGCGCTGCGACAGAGGGGCAAGAGATCAACGTCGCCAGAACCACCGCCTCACGCAGGTGCACCGCACCATCCCCCTCCGCCGCCACCAGAAGCGAGGACTTCGTTGCCGCCCGCGCCGGCTCCGGCGGCGGCCATTTGCCGCCACGGGCACGGGGCGTAAAGCCGGTGCTCCGGCGCGGATTAAAGAGCTGCCACCGCAGATCCTTGATCGCTTGCCCATAGTGGCTACGAATCGAGGGGTCGCGAATCAGCATGATCTTTTCGCGCAGCACCTTGTCGAGTGCCGCCCTGCGCTCCGGACTATCGAAATCGTGGCCCTCGGTTTCACGCTGCCACAAGAGCTGCACCATAGGCCATGCGCCCTCAATGCGCGCTTGTACCGCGCCTGCCCCCTCGGAGCGCAAAAGATCGTCCGGGTCTTTGCCTTCGGGCATCAACGCAAAACGCAGTGATTTGCCCGCCTCCAAGAGCGGCAGCGCCAGATCAATCACCCGATAGGCCGCGCGCAGCCCGGCTGTATCACCATCCAATGCAATCACGGGCTCGGGCGCGATCCGCCACATGAGTTGCAACTGATGCTCGGTCACAGCGGTACCCAAGGGCGCCACCGCCGCCCCAAACCCCGCCGCGACCAGTGCGATTACATCCATATAGCCTTCGGCCACGATCAGCGTTTGGCCCTTGCCCGCCGCCTCGCGCGCAGGTCCGTGATTGTAGAGCGTGTGGGATTTGTCAAAAAGCTCGGTTTCCGGCGAATTCAGATACTTGGCCGGGTCACTCTGGTCCATCGCCCGCCCGCCAAAGGCAATGCAGCGCCCGCGCGCATCGCGGATGGGGAACATGATCCGGTTGCGGAACGTGTCATAGGGCTTGCCGCCCTTCTGACTGTCCTTGGCCAGACCGCAGGCCAGGATCATCTCTGGCGGCACGCCCTTGGCCGTCAGATGATCCCACAGGCCCTGCCAGCCATCGGGCGCAAAGCCCAGATCGAACTGCGCTTGCGTCTCCTCGCTCAGCTTGCGCCCCTTGAGATAGTCGCGCGCCGCAGCCCCGGCCCCGCTGCGCAGTTGCAGGCCGAAGTACTTGACCGCCTGTTCCATCACCTCGATCAATTGCCCGCGCCGATCGGCCTTGGCCTGTGCCTGCGGATCGCGCTCCGGCATCGGCATGCCCGCCTCGGCGGCAAGGATTTGCACCGCCTCCATGAAATCGACATTCTCGGTCTCACGGACAAAGGAAATCGCATCGCCCTTGGCGTGACAGCCAAAACAGTAGTAGAACCCTTTTCGGTCATCCACATGAAAAGACGCGGTTTTTTCCTGGTGGAATGGGCAAGGCGCCCACATGTCACCTTTACCGGGATTGGACTTGCGATTGTCCCACGACACCTTGCGCCCGACCACATGGGAGAGCGACAGGCGGTTTTGCAACTCGTCAAGAAATCCGGGGGGCAGGCTCATGCCCCTATATTGGGCGCGCGCGGCTCAGAGTCCAGAGGGCTACTGCGCCTCGCATTGCGTGACATAGCTGCCTGCCACGTCCTCGGCCAATTGCGCCTCGTCCAGCGAATAGACCCAATCCACCAGGGGCTGAACCGCGGGCGCATAGGTCGACATGTCGCCTGTCATCTCGGCGGTGATCGCGGTGATCGCGGCGGGGGCCTCTTCGCCCGATTTGCGCGCCTCCACGGCCAATGCCACGATCTCGCCCGTGGGCGCACACATCGGGTTCTCGGCAACGGCCATCACGGGCAAGAGGCAGAGGGCAGCGGTCAGCATCGGGCGCATGGGCGATCCTTTCGTTCAGACCCGGCTCTCATAGGCCAGATTTCCGCCTCTGTCAGCGCCCTACATCGGTGAATTTTGTCGCGCCGCAACCCGTGCCATCGCAATCTCCGCCTCATGGACCAGCGTAGCCGCCATCGACCGGAACACCATGATCTGCCATGTCTGCGGCCCCACACGGCTCACGGACCCGGCCATATGCGCCACATCCGTGCGCGCGGTATGGCCCGGTGCAAAGACCGCCTCGCGCAGATCGAGAGGACAGAGCCGCGCCAGAACCTCGACCGCTTGCCGGCCCTCCAATTGCACGACCGCCCAGGCGTCCGACTGGTCTGTCAGCGCCGCATGAGCTGCCAAGCTTTCATCAGGCTCGGGACCGATCAAAAGGGCCAGCTCGCGCCCGAACCAGAGCGCGCGCGCCGCCGCCTGCCCCGTCATGCGTCCCGGTTCCGGCCATGCCACGCCATGCGCTACCTGCATCGCGGCTGATAATGCCCCGGCAGAGCCTCGATAGGGCGCAAGCGAGGTCATCCGCCCCGGCACCATCTCGGTCAGACGCAGTCCGCCCACTGTCACCGGCAATAGCCCCTCACAGGGGGTTTGAACCTTGAAGTCAGCCACGCAACCGCCCTCCTTCGGGATCAAACGCCACCAGAGGTGTGACTTCGCACACCGTCTCGGACTTGCGCAGGTGATCCACAACCCGCACCCGTTCGCCCATCCGCTCCGGCCCGCGCCTGAGGAAGCCGATGCCGATCACATGCCCAAGCGTCGGCGAATAGCAGGCGCTCGTGACATAGCCTTGATCGTTGTCGCTGACCGCTTCGGCGTGCTCATCAAAGATATGCGCCCCCGCCAGTAGCTCCTTGACCGCGCCCACCGGTTTCAGGCCCACCATGCGCTCACGCTCCGGGTCCATCAGACCGGGGCGAGCGGCCGCCGCCTTGCCGATGAAATCCTTCTTGGCGCTCATCATCCCCTGCATACCGATGTCATAGGCGGTCACGCGGCCATGGATTTCGGCATGGGTGATGAACCCCTTTTCGATCCGCAGCACATTGAGTGCCTCAAGCCCGTACGCCCCGCCGCCCATAGCCTCGGCGCGTTTGACCAACGCGCAGAACAGCGCCGCCCCGTAGCGCGCAGGCACGGCGATTTCATAGGCATGCTCGCCCGAGAACGAGATCCGAAAGAGCCGCCCCGCCACCCCAGCCAGGCGAACCGCGCCACAAGCCATATAGGGAAATCCGGCATCATCAATCGGTGCGTCCAGCATCCCATTCAGCAACGCCCGCGCTTGCGGCCCCGCTATGGCGAACTGTGCCCACTGCTCGGTCACGGACACGATCCGTACATCCCATTCGGGGCGCAAAACCTGCGCTACGAATTCCAGATGCCGCATCACCTGCCCCGCCGCCGCCGTGGTGGTGGTCAATACGAAATGCCTTTCCCCTAGACGCGCGCAGGTTCCGTCGTCCATGACATGCCCATCCTCGCGCAGCATGAGACCATATCGCACACGGTCCACCTTCAGCGTCGAGAACATGTTGGTGTAGACGAAATCGAGGAACCGTGCGGCATCAGCTCCCTGCACGTCGATCTTGCCAAGGGTGGACACATCGCAGACACCAACCGCGCCGCGCACCATCGCGACCTCACGGTCGCAGGATTGCCGCCAATGGTTCTCACCCTTTTGCGGGAAATAGCTAGGCCGATACCACAGCCCGGCTTCAATCATCGGGGCACCGCGCGCAGTGCTCTCTTGATGCGAGGTGGTGCGCCGCTCTGGGGCAAAGCCTTTGCCCTTGCCACCTGCCCCCAAGGCCGCGATCGGCACCGGCACATAGGGCGGACGAAAGGTGGTGGTGCCAGTCTCGACAATACCACGCCCCGTCGCCTCGGCCAGCACAGCCAGCGCGGCGACGTTGGAATTCTTGCCCTGATCCGGGGCCATGCCTTGCGTCGTGTAGCGCTTCATATGCTCGACCGAGCGGAAATTTTCGCCCGCCGCCTGCACCACATCCTTGACCGTCACATCGTTCTGGAAATCGAGCCACGCCCGGCCCTTGCCCGGCACCTGCCAGATCGGAAAGATGTCATAACTGGTCTTTCCGGCCGTAGGAGCCGCCAGTTCTGGCGCACGAAACCCAAGGTCCACCGCCACCGCTGCCCCCTCGGCCAATCCGCTTTCCAGACAGGCTTGGGTGGAAAACGCACCTGCCGCCGCCCCTGCCACGCGCATGCCCGGCACAGCATTTTCTGGCGGTAAAAACGCCTGCCGCGCCGCGTCCCACGTGGGCCGCGCCCCCATGTGACAGGCCAGATGCACCGTCGGGTTCCACCCGCCCGAAATCGCAAGGCAATCGGCAGCGATCCGGTCCTCACCTTTGGCCGTGGCAAGCGTCACCGCCTCCAGCCCACGCCGCCCACTCGTGCCACAGACCTGCGCTCCGGGATAAAACGGCACATCAAGGTCACAGCGCGCATAGGGACGCGCGTCGATCAATGCGGCCACATGCACGCCCGCCGCCTGCAAATCGGCCACCGTGCGATGAGCGCTGTCGTTATTGCCGAAAACCACCGTGCTCTGTCCCGGCGCCACGCCCCAGCGATTGACATACGCACGCACAGCCCCCGCCATCATGAGCCCTGGCCGGTCGTTGTTTGGAAAGGCGATGGCCCGTTCCAGCGCCCCCGCAGCCAGCACCGCGCGCCGCGCCACGATCCGCCAGAAACAGCCCTTGGGCGCGTGACCGCGCGCGGCAATATCCGGTGCCAGCCTTTCCAGCGCGCCATAGGTGCCGCCATCATAGACGCCGGTCACAGCCGTGCGGGTCATGATCCGGACATTCGGCATCGCGGCCAGTTCCGCCGCGATCTCATCCACCCAATCGACACCAGCCAGCCCGTCGACCTCTTCGGTCTCGGCCAGGAGGCGCCCGCCAAGTCGCGTGTCCTCTTCGGCAAGGATCACATCCGCGCCCGCCTCTGCCGCCGCCCGCGCCGCCATCAGCCCCGCAGGACCGGCCCCGATGACCAGCACATCGCAATGGGCATGGGCCCGCTCGTAGCTGTCCTCGCACGCGTCCCCCGACAGCGCCCCCAAACCGGCAGCACGGCGAATGAGCGGCTCATATACCCGCTCCCAAAAGGCGCGCGGCCACATGAAGGTCTTGTAATAGAATCCAGCCCCCAGAAACGGCGCGAAGACATCATTGACCGCCAGCAGATCCAGCCCCAGCGTCGGCCAGCGGTTCTGGCTTTGCGCCCATAGGCCCTCGTGCACTTCGACGGTCGTCGCCCTCAGGTTCGGCTCTTGCGTGGCACCCCGTCCCACCGTAACCAGCGCATTCGGCTCCTCACTGCCTGCGGTCATCACCCCACGCGGGCGGTGATACTTGAAGGACCGCGCCACCATCCGCACGCCGCTGGCCAAGAGCGCCGAGGCCAGCGTATCGCCTGCAAACCCCTCATATCGACGGCCGTCAAAGTGAAAGCTCACCGGATGCGCCCGGTCGATCAGCCCTTTGCCTTCGAGCCTCATGCGCCCGCCTCCGTCGCCAGAGCCACGCCCAGAACCTCATGCGTGACCGTATTGCGCGTCACGATCAGCCAGGCTCCGCAACCCTGCTCGTGCTGCCACAAATCACGGGTCACACCCGGCAGGTTGTCACGATTGTGGATGTAATCATCCCACTCCGGCGCCCAGATTTCGCCCTCTGGCCGCGGGAGTGCCGCCCCCTGATAGTAGAACTCGCGACGATCCCGCTCGCCACAGATCGGACAGCCCAGCCTCATCTTATCCGCGCCTTCATCGTTCCAGAAATACTCAAAATCCCGCCCTCTGCGCGCATCTCAATGCAGGTTATGCTGCGCGCCCGTGCCCTCTTCGTCCATCAACCCGCGGCCTGTGCGGAACCGGTCCAGCCGGAATCCCGTCGCTGCGGGATGCGGCCGGTCGGTGGCGATGAGATGCGCGAGCGCGTCGCCCGACCCCGGCACGGCCTTGAACCCGCCATAGCACCAGCCGCAATTGAGATAGAGCCCCTCGATCCCCGCGTGGTCTATGATAGGCGAGCCATCGGGCGACATATCCATGATCCCGCCCCAGCTGCGCAGCACGCGGGCATTGCCGATCATAGGCATCAGCGTCATGCCCGCCTCCATCACATGCTCGACAATCGGCAGGTTGCCGCGCGCGGCATAGGAGGCATACATGTCCAGATCGCCACCAAAGACCAGCCCACCCTTGTCGGACTGGCTGATATAGAAATGTCCCATGCCAAAGCTGATCACATGGTCGATGCAGGGCTTTAATCCCTCGGTGACAAAGGCCTGCAAGACATGGCTCTCGATCGGCAGGCGCATACCCGCCATTGCCGCCACTTGGCTTGAGCGCCCGGCCACCACAATTGCCAGCTTTTTGGCGCGAATGGCACCGCGCGTGGTCTGCACGCCGCGCACGCGACCATTCTCGATGTCGATCCCCGTCACTTCGCAATTCTGGATCAGGTCCACGCCCCGATCGCTTGCCCCGCGTGCATAGCCCCATGCCACCGCATCATGCCGCGCCGTGCCTGCGCGCCGCTGCAAAAGGCCACCGTGAATGGGAAACCGCGCCTGGTCGTAGTCAAGATACGGCACCATGCGTTTGAGCTGCGCCACACTCAGGAGTTCCGCATCGTCGCCGCGGTTGATCATCGCATTGCCACGCCGGGCGATGGCATCGCGCTGCCCGTCCGAGTGAAACAGTACGATCTGCCCGCGCTGAGAATGCATGACATTGTAATTCAGATCCTCTTCCAGTCCTTCCCATAGCTTCAGGGAATGGCTGTAGAACTCAGAATTGCCCGGCAGGAAATAATTGGCGCGCACAATGGTGGTGTTGCGCCCCACGTTACCGCCGCCCAGATAGCCCTTTTCCAGCACCGCGACATTGGTGATCCCGTGGCGCTTGGCCAGGTAATAGGCGGTCGAGAGACCATGACCACCGCCACCGATGATGATCACATCATACTCGGGCTTGGGCGTTGCATCGCGCCAATGCGCCTGCCAGCCCTTGTTGCCGGTCAGCCCCTCTTTCAGAACCCGCAGGCCGGAAAACCGCATGCCACTCCCCTTGCGCCCATGTGTGCGCCAATCTGGCGCGACTGAACCAACTTCAACCCTCAATAGCAATAGCAGAGCCGAAGCTCTGCCATGTTTCCCGCCATTTTTAGGCCCGTGCGCGACGTGAGCCCATCAGAGCCCCATCGCCCGGTAACTCGCGGCAACCTTGGCGATGGACACCAGATAGGCCGCCGTGCGCAGGTCTGTCACGTCCTGACGGCTATGCCAGACTTCGCGCATCGATTGATATGCGGTGCGCATCGTATCATCGAGACCCGAGCGCACCAGCTCCAACTCGCCCGCGCCCTTGAGGTATTTCTGCTTGAAATCGGGCGACATTTCCCACGCATCCCCAAGCCCACGGTTCAAGCGCTGCAACTCCGTGACCAAGAGTTGGTGCCGAGCCTCCTCCTGTCGTCGCCCGATCCGACCAAAGCGGATATGGCTCAGGTTCTTGACCCATTCGAAATACGAGACCGTGACGCCGCCAGCATTGGCATACATGTCAGGAATGATCACTGTGCCCTTCTGGCGCAGAATGTCATCTGCCCCTGCCGTCACTGGCCCGTTCGCCGCCTCGATGATGAGCGGCGCCTTGATCTCAGTGGCGTTCCCGAGGTTGATCACCCCCTCCATTGCCGCAGGAATGAGGATGTCACAGGCCTGTTCCAAGACCTTGGCGCCATCTTTGACATATTTGCCCTCGGGATACCCCTCGACACCGCCATGGCGCGCGATCCAGTTGCGCACCGCCTCGACGTTCAGCCCGTTCTCATCCACCAGCGCCCCATCGCGTTCGATGATCCCGGTGATAAGACAGCCGTCTTCTTCGCTCAGGAACTTGGCCGCGTGATAGCCCACGTTCCCCAGGCCCTGTACCACGACCCTCTTGCCATCGAGTGCGCCCGACAGGTTCGCCGCCGCGACATCCTCGGGATGACGAAAAAATTCCTGCAGCGCATATTGTACGCCACGCCCGGTCGCCTCGACCCGGCCCTGAATGCCACCACCGTTGATCGGCTTGCCGGTGACGCAGGCGCGGTAATTGATGTCCGTGGTGTTCATGCGTTTGTATTGATCGGCAATCCACGCCATCTCGCGCTCGCCGGTGCCCATGTCAGGGGCAGGCACGTTTTGAGCGGGGTTGATCAGATCACGCTTGATCAGCTCATAGGCAAAGCGTCGGGTGATCAACTCCAGCTCATGCTCTTCCCACTGGCGCGGATCAAGCCGCAACCCGCCCTTGGACCCACCAAACGGCGCCTCCACCAGCGCGCATTTGTAGGTCATCAACGCCGCGAGCGCCTCGACCTCGTCCTGATTTACACCCATGGCGTAGCGAATACCGCCCTTGACCGGCTCCATATGCTCCGAATGAACGCTGCGATACCCAGTAAAGGTGTGGATTTGTCCGCGCAGCCGAACGCCGAACCGTACGGTATAGGTCGCATTGCAGACGCGGATCTTTTCCTCAAGGCCCGGCGGCAGATCCATCAGCGCCACCGCGCGATTGAACATCAGATCCACACTCTCGCGAAAGCTCGGTTCCTTGTTGGCGTTCATTCGTCCTCTCCCTTTTTCGGCCCGGCCATGACGACTGGATCCAGTCGCGCGCAACCCCGGTGTCCTATCCCATGGTTAACCGACACCGGCCGTTTGTCCACCCGCTGCCGCCAGCCCCTTGGCAGAGGCGCGCTGCCCAAGGTGTTTGTCGCCATAGCCAATACAATCGCGGAGCAGCCACTATATTGTTGAATTTAATCGGTTAACTTCTGATTTTCCGCCTAAAACCCGCCATAATTCAGCCATAGACAAAGTGGATAAAGCTGGATGGTGCAGTGCGGAGTTGGGGAAAGGCTTCGTCACAATGAGGTGTTATTATGCTTTGGAATAGCAAGACGTCTGATCGGGGGGCACGGTCGAAATTGCGCGGTACGACGCGCGCAGGAGAGTACGCAGAGCGCTTCTTCAACGAGGAAGACGGCACGGTCACCGTGCTTGCCTTTTCAATCTTCGTCATGTTCTTGATCATGGGCGGTATCGGGATTGATACCATGCGGCAGGAAATGGCGCGGGCTAGCCTTCAGGCGACGCTGGACCGGGCAGTTCTCGCCGGGGCCACGGCGGTCAACAACACGACTGCGCGCGCTGTCATCGAGGATTACTTCTCCAAATCTGGGCAGGCCAACTACCTCGCTGCGGAGCAAGAGGGCGATATCGACATTCGCCTCAACTCATCCAAGGTAACGGCACGCGCCTCTCAGACTCTCGACACCTATCTGATGCGCCTCGCCGGGGTCGACACCCTTACATCCGGGGGCAATTCGACCGCAGAGGTGACGATCCCCAAACTGGAAATCTCCATGGCGCTTGATGTTTCAGGCTCCATGATGGGCGAGCGTATTGATGCGCTCAAACCCGCCGCCAAGAATTTCGTGGATTCCATTCTCGATAGCACAGAACCCAATGATGCGGTGATCTCAGTGGTCCCGTTCAGCTGGGGCGTAACCCCGTCCAAGGAAATCTACGAGGCGCTCACGGTTAATGAAAATCATTTGTATTCCTCGTGCCTAGAACTGTCGGACGCAGATTTTGAATCCACAACGATTGATCCCAACACGGCCTATGATCAGTTGATCTACACCTCCCGTGAGGGCACCACATTTGGCGATCTGACGACAACCCCCTTGGGCAGCTTCCTCGACACCTATTACCAGTCCTGCTACACGCAGGATTACTTCAAGATCCTGCCCTACGCGACGACCAAGACAGCACTTCATGACAAGATCGATTCACTTGAGGCGGGTGGCAGTACCTCGAACGACGAGGGCGTGAAATGGGCGGCAGCGTTGCTCGACTCGGCCTTTCAACCCGTTGTTCAAAGCCTGCAGCAACCGATTCAGGTTCCGCAGGATGATGGCACAATCCTGACCTATTCGCTGGTGGAACCAACGCTTACCAACATGCCCGCGGTCTTCAACGAGAGTGACACGCTCAAGGTCATCGTTCTGATGGGTGACGGGGCCAATGACAATTCCTATCGGTTCAGCAACACCTACCGCGGGCCGAATTCGGACCTCTTCAAGCTCACCTACCAGCAAATGCAGTTTAGCTACCTTCAGCGGAACTATGACGGTCGCCGCTGGTACGGGTCGCAATATCAGCAGTATTGCGGATACAGCGGCTACACCTGCATTTACACGCCGACTGGCGAGGAACAGGTCAGCTACTACCTGCGCCGCCCCTCTGACAGCCGCATGTTCAATGTCACCGATGGCGGTAGCGTGTCTTGGTCCACCTTCAATAACTACAGTGCATCCACCTTGCCCGGCTTCATTTCCAGCGAGCGTCTAAGCTGGGAAACAGCATGGGGTTTGATGTCGCCACGTTTCTACTACAACGTCACCGGCAGTGCAGGTCCTTGGAACAGCTACCTTGGCAACCCGATCGATCGGAGCAAGAAGAATGAGCGCCTGGACGACATCTGCGACGCGGCCAAATCCGAAGGGATCGTGATTTACACCATCGCCTTTGAAATGGGCAGCCAACCGACCGGTGCCGACGAGATCAAGAAATGCGCCACGTCGCCCAATCACCACTACAATGCGACAACCGTGAATATTGCCAGTGCCTTCAGTGCCATCGCGGCCAATGTGAAACAGTTGAGGTTGACCCAATGACCCGCGTCTTCAGGAACTTTCTGCGCCGTTTCCGGCAGGACGACACCGGCACAGCCTCACTCGAATTCGTTCTGGTGGCACCGTTCTTCATCGGCATCATGATTTTTTCGATCGAGATGGGCTTTGTCACCATGCGCGCCACCTTCCTCGAGCGAGGCCTTGACATGGCCGTGCGCGAGGTACGTCTTGGCACCGGAACGGCACCCCAGCACGATGCGATCAAGCAGATCATCTGCGATAACGCGATCTTGATCAACGATTGCGAAAACAACCTGCGCCTCGAAATGCGCTCTGCGGACATCCGCAATTTCAACGGGCTGGACGCTGAGGCCGATTGCACGGATCTGGCAGAACCCGCCAAACCGGTTCGCCAATTCGTGCCCGGGCAACAAAACGAGCTGATGCTATTGCGGGCCTGCCTCAAGTTTCGGCCGCTATTTCCAGCAGGAATGCTGGGCAGTCGCCTTGTTCCCGAAAACGGAAGCCAAGCCTCACTTGTCGCCACAACAGCCTTTGTTCAGGAGCCGATCTGATGACCCTGCGCCCTGCCTTTAAACTGCTGCGCCGGTTCTGGAAACAGGAATGCGGGACCGCCGCCATGGAAACGGTCGTGATGTTCCCGTTCCTGTTTATGGGACTGACCTTTAGCTACGAATACTTTGACATGTTCCGCTATCAGAGCGTGCGAGAAAAGGCGACCTATACAATTGCCGACATGCTCTCACGCGAAACGGCTGAGGTAAACGATACCTATATCGACAACGTCAAGGTCCTGTTCGACATCATGAGCAACGATGCCGGCACCAATCAGGTGCGCGTCACCGTGGTGCGCTACCACCTCGACGCGGCCAACAATATAGACGAATTCGAGCTGCGCTGGTCCGAGGTGCGCGGCTCGGGCGACCTCAACCCTCTGAGCGCGGATGATGTGCGCAACGCCCATGCGACCTTGCCGCAGATGATTGATGGACAGGAAATCATTCTGGTCGAGACCTCGTCGGAATATGATCCGGTATTCTCCACCGGCTTCACCGATGGCACCAATATCAAAACTCGGATGTTCGTGCCGCTGCGCTTTGCGGCACAACTCTGCTTTGAAGGTGTCTGTACCGCTGCCTAATCCTGGGACTGACGGGCGAGCAAATCCTGAATTTGCTCGGCCATGAACTTGGCCGGCGTGCCGGATGTGACACCGCCCACGCCTACGCTGCGCCCCACGCGCCACCAAAGCCCCGGTTGCCAGACCGCCGGGGCTTTCTCCGTGAGCAGGATGCGAAAACCGTTGGACGGTTTAAAGGCGAAAACGCCCCGATCCACCGACCGGATCTGCGCGACCGGCGCGATCATGCGCCCCGTATTGTCACGCAGCCCGTCGCGCGTCAGCACCAGCCATTGGGCCGTGGCCCGCCACATCCGCTCGGCCAAAAAGACGCAAGTGGCCCCAAACCCAACCATGAACACCTGCCAACCAAGGCTCGGAGATTGAGCCAAGGCAAGATAAAGCAGCGTCAGCCCCAGCCCTGCAACCGAGCCGACCCCCAAAATCCGCCGCCCCGCCGACGCGCCTAATGCCGCCAAAACCTCTTCGTCTTGCATGCCAGATCTCCCTTTGCGCCCGCATTTACCCCGGATCGTCCCCCATGGCGAGAGGGGTGCTGCGCAAAACGCACAGATGCGGTTCGCCGATGAACAGACTGCGCCATTCCAACAGCGCAGTGGCTGCCTATATCCTGTTCGAAAGGAGACTTTCCATGTCTATCAGACCCGTTTTGGAGCAACGCCAAGCCACCCCAACACTGGAAGGCGCAGGCGTACACTTGCACCGCGCGTTCGGCTTCAAGGACCCTACAGAACTCGATCCGTTCCTCTTGTTCGACGATTTTCGCAATGACGATCCCGCCCGTTATACGGCGGGCTTTCCGTGGCATCCGCATCGCGGTATCGAAACCATTACCTATGTCCTCGCGGGCGAGGTCGCGCATGGTGATAGCTTGGGCAACCAGGGCCGCTTGGGCGCAGGCGATGTGCAATGGATGACCGCCGGGTCGGGTATCTTGCATCAGGAAATGCCGCGCGGCAATGCGCTTGGGCAGATGCATGGATTTCAACTCTGGGCCAACCTGCCCGCCGCGCAGAAAATGACCGCGCCCCGCTATCAGGACGTGAAATCGACGGACATCCCCGAGATTATCGATGATGACGGCACCCGCGTGCGGGTGATCGTCGGGGATTTCTGGGGACGGCGGGGCCCAGTGGACGGTATCGCCGCGGACCCCCAGTATCTCGATATCTCGGTGCCCGCCGGGGTCAAGAAGACGTTCCCGGTCGACACCTACCGGCGCAGCTTTGCCTATGTGTTCGAGGGGGCCGGGGCCTTTGCCGACGCTTCAGAGCCCAAAAGCGTTCTTCTGGAAAAGGAAGTGGCGGGACAAGAGGTGCATGTGCGCGATCTTTCCGGCGACCGGACACTGATCCGCTTTGGTAGCGGCGACAGTGTGACGGTACAAGCCGGCGAAGAGGGCGTGCGGTTCTTGCTCATCTCTGGCGCACCCATTCAAGAGCCAGTGGCCTGGCATGGCCCAATCGTGATGAACTCCAAGGACGAGTTGCGCCAAGCGATGCGCGAATTGCGCGACGGAACCTTCATCAAGTAACGCGTGGCGCGGGCCAATGCCCGCGCCCCCCACATCCCACTGGCGTTCAGACCCGGGTCGCGGGCGGAACGGTTACGTCACCCTTTATCCGAAATCACCCGGGCTGCCGCAGACAATCCGCCCGCCCCATGCGGAATATCGAGCGCGCTCAATCCGGCCTCAATTGCGCCAAGCGCGCCCAGAACCATGTGGGCATTGACATGCCCCATATGGCCGATGCGGAAAAATCCATGCCAGGCCGGATCGCCCGGCTCTGCCATGCCAAGACCGATCCCCAGTGTCACGCCCGCATGATCCTGCACCCATGAGCGCAACCGCGATCCATGCGGCGCGCCGATCCGCAGCGCGGTCACGGCCCTGCTGCGCAGCGTGGGATCGCTGATGTTCAGCTCCAATGGCCCCTCTTGTCCCCATGCCTCGCAGGCGGCCCAGATGGCCCTCGCCAACCGGTCATGCCGTGCCCAGACTGCCTCGACACCGCCCTCCGCCGCGATCAGGTCGAGCGCTGCGCGCAATCCGTAGAGGTGATGCGTGGGTGCGGTACCACCGAAATACTGATAGTACATTTGCGGGTCTGCGCGGTGGGTCCAATCCCAATAGCGGCTGACCAAGGGCAGCGCGCGCCGCGCCTCGGTCGCCTTGTCGGAAAAGAACACAAAGGCCAGACCGGGCGGTACCATCAGCCCCTTTTGACTGCCAGCGACCATCACATCGACGCCCCAGGCGTCCATCTCGAACCGGTCACATGCAAGCGAGGCGATGCAATCAGCCATGAGGAGCGCGGGATGTCCTACCGCATCCAATACCGCCCGCAAACCGGCAATGTCATTGAGGACAGAAGTCGACGTATCAACATGGGTCGCCAGAACCGCCTTGATCCCATGCGCCTTGTCCGCGCGCAGCGCCTCTTCCACGCGGTTGAGATCGATGGGAGCGCGCTTGCCGAAGTCCAGCATATCAACCGCGATTCCCTGCCCCTGCGCGACCTCCGCCCAGCCATGCCCGAACCGCCCCGTGGCTGGCACCAGAACCCGGTCGCCGGGTTGCAGCGTATTGGCGAGCGCTGCCTCCCACGCCCCGTGTCCGTTCGAGATATAGATCGCTGCATGCTGGCGTGTCCGCGCCACGGCACGAAGATCCGGGATCAACCCCGCCGTCATCTCGATCAGATCCCCCTCATAGATATTCGGGGCGGCACGGTGCATGGCGCGCAGCACCTCTTCGGGCATGACCGAGGGGCCGGGAATGGCCAGATAGGCGCGACCGTGGGCGAGGCTCATTTAGGGGGACTCCTGCTTTTTCCGCCGCACCTTACGCCCTTGGCAAGCGGCGTCAATCACCGCATCGGTTTTGCGTAAGTCGCCGATCTGATCCACCACGTGCCGCTCAACGACAAGAAAAACCGAACGCCATTTGCCCGGGGTTTCCTAGCGGTTCCGGGCCCCGCGCCGATACGCCTGAACCAGCTGCACCGGGTCTGCTCCGCAGAGATAGCGCATCAATATCCACAGGTTGCGCGCGCCCCGCCGCAGCCAGCCGTCGCGTTGATACTTCGCGGCAGACGTTCTGACCGCGAGCGGCAAGAGCGCGATACGCCCTTTGAGCGCGCGTGCCATGGCAACATCCTCCATCAGTGGAATATCGGCAAATCCACCCACCGCCTCATAGTCCGCCCGCGAAATCAATAACGCCTGATCCCCATAGGGCAGGCCGAACACCCGGCTGCGCAGATTGGCCCAACCCGCCACCAACCGGGGCATCACCCACGTTGCGTCGAACCCAAGTTGAAAGGCGGCGGGCGCACCCTGCACCATTTGCGCGCTGACCGCACCGGCCCATCCGGCTGGCAAGACCGTGTCGGCATGCAGGAACATCAACCAACCCCCACCCGCCACCTGAGCCCCGCGCCGCAATTGTCCGCCCCGGGATGCCGCCCCTTGCACGATGACTGCCCCCGCAGCATCGGCGATTTGCAGCGTGGCATCGTCAGATCCGCCATCGGTGATAACCACCTCTCGGATCACGCCCGCCTCCAGCCCCTCCATCAAAGCGGCAAGGCAGCCGGGCAGGACAACAGCGGCGTTGCGTGTAGGAATCACCACCGAGAGTGCTGCGCGCATGACGACCCCTGTTGTGTCTGTTCTCGTGACCTATATTACACGCGAACAACACGGGGGAAGAGGCATGACACGCCGTATTCTGGAGATCACTGGCACCGATGCCCTGCATTTTCTGCAAGGTCTTGTGACCAACGACCTGCACAAGCTGGATCAGGGCATGGTCTATGCCGCCATTCTGACGCCGCAGGGCAAGTATCTGGCCGATTTTCTGCTCTCGCGTCACGGCGATGCGATCTGGCTCGATGTGGATGAGAGCCTCGCACCCATGCTGCTGCAACGTCTGAGCATGTACAAACTGCGCGCCGACGTGGCGATACGTGAAACCGATCTCAAAGTTCGGCGCGGCACTGGTCCCACCCCAATGGGCGCGCTCACCGACCCGCGTCACCCGGATTTGGGCTGGCGTCTATATGGAGAGGTCGACGGCGACGACGGCAGCGATTTCGACCGGATTCGCGTGGCCCATTGCATCCCCGAAACCGGAATTGAACTGACCCCCGAGACTTTTATCCTTGAGGCCGGGTTTGAACGCCTCAATGGCGTTGATTTCCGCAAGGGCTGTTACGTCGGCCAAGAGGTAACAGCACGGATGAAGCACAAGACCGAATTGCGCAAAGGGCTCACGCTTGTGGCGGTGCATGGGTCAGCTTCTGTGGGCAGCGAGATTCTGACCCCCGAAGGCAAAAGCGCGGGCGCGCTCTACACCCAGTCCAACGGGCGCGCTATCGCCTATCTGCGCCACGACCGCGCCGTACCGGGCATGACCGCAGGCGAAGCGCGGGTAGACCCGCTGGCAATCTCGGCGCAATAAGGTCTATGCGTCAACGCGAGCGGCCTGTATCTCACGAAAAGAAAAGAAATAATGGTGGGTGATAAGGGATTTGAACCCCTGACATCTTCGATGTGAACGAAGCGCTCTACCACTGAGCTAATCACCCGCCGTGGGGGCTTTTAGCGTCACTCTTCGACCGGTGCAACACCCTCTTTCATATCTTCGTCACTGTCTTCGTCGTCGGCTTCGGTGTCGGGTCCGGCACCGGGTTTTGACTGCCGGATTTTGGCCACGATGATGCGGGCATTGGCCAAGTCACGCACCCGGTTGATCTTGATCTTGCCCAAGGGCGGCAGATTGACTTCGCGGCCTTCGGCCAAAACCTCACCCAAGACCGCCAGAACCGCCTCAACCACGGGCTTGGCATTCTTTTTCTTGATGTCGCCCTTGGCGAGAACCTTGTCGATCAGCTCCTGCTTTTTCAACTCCGGTCCGGCATCGGCGGGAATTTCTTCGGCAACCGTCAGGGCGATCACATTCGTTGCGCCGCTGTCCGGGGTCGTGCTCTCCGCCACCTCTGCGATGGCGACCTCGGGGGCGCTGTCCACGGCTGCCGCGGATTTGCGCGGGCGGCGGGGCTTGGCCGTCGTGGTTTTGGCGGTCGCGCGGGTGGTCTGCTTGCGCGGGCTTTTGGTCTTGGCCTTGGTCGTCATGATGCGCCTCAATTGTTTCACTGCTGGAAACACGCTAGCGCCCGACGTAGCGAAACGCCAGCAAGAGTTGCATGTGGGCGCGAAGCGTCCGCTTAACTGTCCATCTTGAGCGCGGAAATGAACGCCTCTTGCGGGATGTCCACCTTGCCGAACTGCCGCATCTTCTTTTTACCGGCCTTCTGCTTTTCCAAGAGCTTCTTCTTGCGCGTGGCATCCCCGCCATAGCACTTGGCGGTCACGTCCTTGCGCAGCGCCGAGAGCGTTTCGCGCGCGATGACCTTGCCGCCGATGGCCGCCTGAATCGGGATCTTGAACATGTGGCGCGGGATCAGATCCTTGAGCTTTTCGCACATCGCGCGACCACGCATTTCAGCCCGGTCCCGGTGAACCATCATCGAGAGGGCATCCACCGGTTCGTCATTCACGAGGACCTGCATCTTGACCAGATTATCCTCACGATAGCCTTCGAGGTGATAATCAAAGGACGCATAGCCCTTGGTCACGGATTTCAGGCGGTCGTAGAAATCAAACACCACCTCGTTGAGCGGCAGATCATAGACCACCATCGCGCGGGCACCGGCATAGGTCAGGTCCATCTGGATTCCGCGCCGATCCTGACAGAGCTTGAGCACATCGCCCAGATACTCATCTGGCACCAGAATCGTCGCCTTGATGCGCGGCTCTTCGATGTGATCGACATAGGTCAGATCGGGCATGTCGGCGGGGTTGTGCAGATCGCGGCGCGTGCCGTCCTTCATGTAGAGGTGATAGATAACCGACGGCGCGGTGGTGATCAGCTCGATATTGTATTCCCGCTCGATCCGGTCGCGGATCACCTCAAGATGCAAGAGCCCAAGGAACCCGCAGCGGAACCCGAATCCAAGGGCCGCTGACGTTTCCATTTCATAACTGAAAGAAGCGTCATTCAGCGCCAGCTTCTCGATCGCATCGCGCATATCCTCGAACTCGTTGGAGTCCACCGGGAAAAGCCCGCAGAACACCACCGGCACCGAGGGTTTGAACCCCGGCAATGCCTTGTCACAGGGCCGTTTTTCGTGGGTGATGGTATCGCCCACCTTGGTATCGCGCACCTGCTTGATCGAGGCGGTGATAAACCCGATTTCGCCGGGGCCAAGGCTTTCGACCTTTTCCATCTGCGGACGGAACACGCCGATCCGCTCGACGTTATAGGTGGCCTCGGTCTGCATCATATGGATGCGGTCGCCCTTCTTCATGCGCCCGTCCATAATCCGCACCAGAACGACAACGCCCAGATAGGCATCATACCAACTATCCACCAACATTGCCTTGAGCGGCGCGCTCTCATCGCCCTTGGGTGCGGGCAGATGCTTGACGATGGCCTCCAGCGTCTCGGTAATGCCGACGCCAGTCTTGGCCGAGACGCGAATGGCACCGCTTGCGTCAATGCCGATCACATCCTCGATCTGCTCGGCCACCCGGTCACATTCCGACGCGGGCAGGTCGATCTTGTTGAGCACAGGCACAATCTCGTGGCCCGCATCAATCGCCTGATAGACATTCGCCAGCGTCTGCGCCTCGACGCCTTGCGTGCTGTCCACCACCAAGAGACTGCCCTCGACCGCGCGCATGCTACGGCTGACCTCATAGGCAAAGTCCACATGGCCCGGCGTGTCGATCAAATTGAGCACATAGGTCTCACCATCCTGCGCCTTGTAGTCGATGCGCACGGTATTGGCCTTGATCGTGATCCCGCGCTCACGCTCGATATCCATGGCATCGAGCATCTGCTCTTTCATGTCACGGTCCTGAACCGTCCCGGTTGACTGAATCAACCGGTCGGCAAGGGTGGATTTCCCGTGGTCGATATGGGCCACGATCGAGAAATTGCGGATGTGAGCGAGGTCTGTCATAGCCTTGGCATATGTATGGGAATAGGGGTTTGGTCAAGGTGGGATGATGCACGCGGGCCAGTGCAAATGCAGCGTCGCAACAGCAAAGGTGCAGTCCGGGCTTTTGTCGCGCGCCGCACGGGTCTAAGGGGGACCATAGCCCCCTTTTTACCGGAGTTCCCCGTTATGCACTGCGCTCTTTGTGCCACCGATACCGCCCTCACCCCATACCTTGTCGCAGGCGGCCCCGAAGGGGCCAGCGTCAGCCTCTGCGCCACCTGCGCCGATCAGATTGCAGGCACGCCCGAGCCCGAGCATTGGCGCTGCCTTGCCTCGTCCATGTGGGCCGAGGATGCACCGACACAAGTGATGGCTGCGCGCATGCTGGCCCGGCTGTCAGACCATGATTGGGCGCGCGATCTGGCTGATCAGCTCTGGCTAGACGACGAAACCCGCGCTTGGGTCGACAATATTCCCCGCGACAGCGGCCACCGCGACAGCAACGGCGTGCCGCTTGCGCAAGGGGATACCGTGGTTCTGATCAAGGATCTGCCGGTCAAGGGTGCCAATTTCACCGCCAAACGCGGCACGGCGGTGCGCGGCATTTCTCTGGTGCTTGACAACCCCGCCCATATCGAAGGCCGGGTCGAAGGTCAGCGCATCGTGATCCTGACCGAGTTCGTTAAAAAACGCTGAGCTCTAACCCCGAAACCGAGGTTCCCGTCCCGCAAGATTGGCCGCGATCTGTTCCATCTGATCCGGCTTGCCGATCAATGCGGCCTGTTCCCGGCTCTCTGCCATCAGAATCGCCGCCTCATCCGCCCCGCTCTCGGCCACGCCGATCAGGCGCTTGGCGGCACGTATGGCCGTGGGACTGCGGCCCGCGATCTCGGTGGCCAGATCACAGGCCGCCGCCAGCGGATCATCGGCCAGATCCGTGACCAGCCCCCACTCCCGCGCCTGCACCGCAGAAACGGGCCGCGCCGTGTAGGTCATGCGCCGGATCACGTCAGAACGGGTGAGATGCGGCAAAAGCGCCATGCCCCCCATGTCCGGGATCAGCCCCCATTTCATTTCCATGATCGCGAGCTCCGTATCGGGGGCCGCAATCCGCACATCCGCCCCAAGCGCAAGCTGAAACCCCGCGCCATAGACAACCCCGTGCAGCGCCGCGATGATCGGCACCGGCACTTGCCGCCAGACCATCGCCACTGCCTGAAAGAGATTACCCGTGCCATGGCTGCGCGGCAGGATCAGCGCCTCGGGATCTCCCGCTGCCAGTTGCGCAAAGCTCATCACATCAAGACCCGCACAAAACGCCTTGCCTTCGCCCGAGAGCACCACGGCGCGGATATCCGCATCCACTAGCGCCTGCCCCGCCGCCACAATCGCCTCGGCCATCTCCGGGTCAACCGCGTTGCGCTTGTCCCCGCGCGTGAGCGTCACATGCGCGATGTGATCCCTGATCTCTGTCGTCACTCTGGCCATGCGATCCCCTCCGGCTTTGCGTCATGAAACACCATGGCCCGTCCGCAGGCCAGCACAACGTCGCGGCACACCCTTGCAAGGCGGCGACGCATCCCGTTAACTGCGCCCCATGACATATCCGCGCTATACCCCGTTGATCGACAGCCTGCCCGCCACTGTTCCCTTTGTCGGACCAGAGGAACAGGAACGCCAACGCGGCGCGCCTTTCGCGGCACGTCTGGGGGCAAATGAGAACCTCTTTGGCCCCTCGCCCAAGGCATTGGCGGCGATCCGCGCCGAGGCGGAGAATGTCTGGAAATACGGCGACCCCACAACCCATGATCTGCGCGCAGCACTTGCAGTTCATATGCGCGCGGTCCCAGAAAACGTGCTGGTGGGCGAAGGTATCGACGGTCTTCTGGGCAATCTCGTGCGGCTCCTGATCGGTCCCGGCGACGCGGTCGTCACCTCAGACGGGGCCTATCCCACGTTCAATTACCATGTAACCGGCTTTGGCGGGGTGCTGCACAAAGTGCCCTATCGCGACGACCGCGAAGACCTGCCCGCCCTCATCGCCCGCGCGCGCGATGTGGGGGCGAAGTTGATCTATTTCGCCAATCCCGACAATCCGATGGGCACCTGGGTGCCCGGCGCAGAGATTGTCAGCGCCCTCGACACCCTGCCCCAAGGCTGCCTTCTCTGCCTTGACGAGGCCTATGTGGAATTTGCACCCGAAGGCACCGCGGCTGACATCGCCGCCGATGATCCCCGCGTCGTCCGCATGCGCACCTTTTCCAAGGCCTATGGCATGGCCGGGGCACGCATCGGCTATGCGGTAGGGGCCACAGACCTGATCAAGAGCTTTGACAATATCCGCAATCATTTCGGCATGAACCGCATGGCGCAAGTTGGGGCGCTCGCCGCCCTTCAGGATCACGACTGGCTCGCGCATGTGCAGGCAGAGGTGCGCCGTTCACGTGACCGCATCGCGCATATCGCGAGGGACAACGGGCTGCGCGCACTGGACTCCGCCACCAATTTCGTGACCGTCGATTGCGGTCGCGACGGTGCCTTTGCCCGCCGCGTTCTGGCAGGGCTGGTGGCGCGTGGGGTATTCGTGCGCATGCCCTTTGTCGCACCGCAGGATCGCTGCATCCGTATCAGTTGCGGGCGGGCAGAGGAGATGGACGTCTTGGCCAGAACCCTGCCCGAGGCGCTGCGCGACGCGGATCAATCCGGCTAGGCTCGTCTGCGGTGCTCAGTCATTGTCGCTCGATTGTGCCCCGGCCCGTTGCCGTGACACCTCCGATGCGGGAACGGTCGTCAGAAGGGCGAGGGCATCCAGCGACTGCCACACGCCCCGCTCGATCCGTCCGTCAAACCGGCCCGGTGCCGCGGCCCCGCTGGATTGCGACACGCTGATCGTCACCCGAGCGCCAGTTCTGTGGCAAATCTCGCGCAGCGCGGATAGATCCGGCACTGGCTCTCGCCCGGTCAGACAGATCGTTTCTGACCCAAGGTCCAAATCCACCGGTGCGCCCAACCGCTCGGCCGCCTGCGCCAGGAAAGGCACGAGCAGCACCGGCTCGACCAAATCCTCAAGGGTTACAGGCAGCGCGCCCGTCCACTCCGGACCTCCGGCTTGGTCCATCAGCCGGATTCCCGCGCGCAACGGGCTGGCCGCTGATTCCGCGTCCAGAGCCCGCAATAGCATCGTAGGGGCCGGCAGACCGGCCCGCGCCAACCAGCAACAGGCCCAGCCCGCCTCTTCCGCCTCGCCCCAGCTTAGCCCCGCGCCCCGCGCCGCCTTGGTGGCGAGGGCCGTGATTTCGGACTGCGACAGTTGCATCACCTCGCCCGCCCAATCCGGCGGTTCTGAACCTGCTCGTGTCGGGTCTTGGGCCATCTCGCTCATGTATCCGCCCCCGCCGCCAGATCCTGTGGATAGGGCGCGCCCTGAAAGAGGCTGATCCGCACCCAACGATCCGAGCGCGGATCAAACCGCGTCGCGCCAAAGAACGCCAGCTTGCAGCGCAAGAGGTCAATCGGCAGAACATCGGCGGCAATCAGATTGTCGCGCACCTCGGCATAGGGCCGCATCGCTGCCATCTGCACCCGGCGGAGCATGTGGCGATGCTCGGGCTGGGCCAGCAGGACCTTTGCAATCGGCGTATCCTCGGGCCAATCCGCGAGCGCCCGCGCCAAGGCCACTGCCTGCCGCGAGATATCCAGCGGAAGTTCCCGTTCCGCCCCCGGCTCTGCCGCCCGTTCCCCCAAACGCGGCTCAAGCTTTTCCTCGGAGACATACCAGAACCGCGCGCAGCCCGCCGGCGTACCGTGATCCAGCCCCATTGCCCAACTGTATCGCTCGGACAAAAGCGCCCGCACCCGCGCCACCGTCATCGACCCATCGATGCCAAAGGCACTGTCTTCGTCGGCGGCCATACATTCGGCCAGACCATCCACGAGGTCACCATGCGGTTCTATCATCGCGGCGGCCAGCGCCTCTTGTGCCTCAAGCGGCAGCCGCGCCTCGGCCCAGCGCCAGAGCGCATCCCAGGGATGATCGCCCAAGCGATCCCAGACGTCACGCATATGCGCGGCGACCGCGTCCAAACCGTTGCGCAACTCCAGCAATCGCGCCTGTTGCACCAGGTGCCCGCTCTGCCAACCTTGCGCATTCTCCTGCGCGGCCTTCAGCGCCGCGTCGAATCCCGCCAATGTCTCGGGCGTGGCGGTCCGTTGGGCGCGCACCCGCGCCAGCGCTTCTTCCCGCGCCATCATCCAGTTGTTGAGCAAGACCGGATGCCGCACCAGAAATGGGGCCATCCCAAGCCCGGTAGAATTGCCGACCCCCAACATGCGCCGCAACTCCGGAGCCAAGGCCACAGCGCAGGCACCGCCCCGCATCTGCGCCAGATGCTCGACCAGATCGACCGTATAGGCCCGCGTCAGCCAGACCGAGAGCATCTCTGCCTGAAAGGGTGCGCGCATTTCCGGGCGATCCGCAATCTGCGCGCGGTCCGCGGCGCCGAACTTGCCCGATCCATAAACCGCAGTGGTGCGCATGAGATAGCCGGTTTCGGCCAATTTCGCCGCATCGGGCTGTTGCCCTGCGGCCAAACGAGCGACCACATGGTCAAAGAGGCGCACCGATTTGTTGGCACGGCTCAGGCTCAATTCCCGCACGCTCACGCGCCCAGCCTCTTGCAACGGCACATTGCGCTCCAGACGGGCCAGATCGTCTGCGTCGGGCACGCCATCAAACAGCGTGAAAGTCGCATCCCAAGCGGTGGCAATCACCCGATCCGACCGCATCTCGTCGGGCAGGTCATGGCCAAAGGCCACAAGGCTATAGGTCCGCTCCGGTCCAATGGCGCAGTAAACCGCCCGCCCTTGACCTCGCGCGTCAAATTCCCAGACCGGACGCTCAAATCGCCAGTTCTCGTTTTGCATTCTGCGCAACATCTGGCGCAGAAAAGAAAGGCGGGTCGGATGGGCCGCGCCCATTCGCGCCAGCCGCATCACTGTATCAGGACTGCGCCGATACGGCGTGGCCTCTGGCATCGGATTGAGGGCGCCGCAGGTCATCGAGCGGCTCCGTCTGGCCCGAACGCTTCATCGAAGAACCTCAGCCAATTGCCCCCCATGATACCCTCGACCTCTGGCCCGCTCATCCCCACCGCATGCAGCCCTTCGGCAATCGCACCAAAATGCCGGTTGTCCTGAAACCAATCCGGCATTGGCGGAAACCCCGGCGCATCAGCGCTGCCTTCGCCAAAGTCCACCGCTTTGGTCCACCGGCCGCTCCGCATCCATTCCACGACCGAGTCGGGTTGATCCTGACAAAGATCACTGCCGATCCCCAGCCGCTCTGGCCCCATCCTTTCGGCGGTGCGCGCCACCATCTCGCAGAAGTCATGAACGGTGCAGGCACCGCCGCCCTTGAGGTGATGCGGATAAAGCGAAAAGCCCAGCATGCCACCGCTTTCGGCCAGGGCCGCCAGAACCCGATCGGATTTGTTGCGCCGCGCGGGGTGCCACGTGGCGGGGTTGGCGTGAGTGATGGCAATCGGGCGGCTCGAATGGGCAATTGCATCGAGCGTGGAGCGCTCGCCCGAATGGCTCATGTCCACGACCAGACCGACGCGGTTCATCTCCGTAACCACCTCGCGCCCCATCCGTGTGAGGCCGGTGTCCTCTGCCTCGTAACAGCCCGTGGCCAAAAGGGATTGGTTGTTATAGGTCAATTGCATGAACCGCAGGCCCAGTCGGTGCAATACCTCGACCAGCCCGATATCATCCTCGATACAGCTTGGGTTTTGTGCGCCAAAGAAAATCGCGGTGCGCCCGGTCTCTTTTGCGCGGGTCACGTCCCCGGCCTCGAACCCCTGAAAGATCAGATCGGGAAACCGCTCGAAGTGTCGGTTCCACGCCTCGATTTTCAGCACCGTTTCGCGGAAATTCTCGTGATAGGTGATCGTGACATGCACCGCGTCCACGCCACCTGCGCGCATCTGGCGAAAGATCTTTTCCGACCAGTTGGCATATTGCAGCCCGTCGATCACCATGCTCATTCCGGCAGTCCCCGCGCGACATAGGCTGTCTTGACCGTGGTGTAAAACTCAGCGGCATACTGACCCTGTTCGCGCGATCCAAAACTAGACGCACCGCGCCCGCCAAAGGGCACATGGTAATCGGTGCCCGCGGTGGGCAGGTTCACCATTACCGTGCCTGCCCGCATGTGCGCGCGAAAATGATTGGCACGCGCCAGACTGCGCGTCATGATCCCGGCGGTCAGACCGAATTCGCTGTCATTGGCAACGCTCAGCGCCTCGTCGTAGCTGTCCACCTTGATCACGTAGGTGATCGGCGCGAACATTTCCTCGCGGTTCAAGCCCATGTCATTGCGTGTGCCCGCAAAGACCGCCGGGGCCATGTAATAGCCTTCGGTCGCGCGCTCCAACCGCTCTCCGCCACACAAAAGCTCTGCTCCCTCTGCCCGACCCTGTTCGATATAAGCCAGATTTTGCGCGAGTTGCCCGGCGCTGACAACCGGCCCGATCTGTGTGCCCTCCTCCAACGCGTGCCCGACCTTGAGCGCACGGGCTGCATCCACCAGCCGCGCGACAAACTCATCATGCACCGCCGCATGCACAATCAAGCGCGAGGCTGCCGTGCATTTCTGCCCGGTGCCGCCAAAGGCTGCGCCTGTCGCATGTGCCACCGCAAGGTCCAGATCGGCATCGTCAAGGATCAGCATCGGGTTCTTCGATCCCATTTCCATCTGCACCTTGGTCATGTTCGGCACCGCCGCAGCCGCGATGCCACGTCCGACACTGACCGAGCCGGTAAAGCTGATGGCATCAATACCCGGATGTGACACCAGCGCCTCGCCTACTGCGCGCCCCGGCCCCATGACAAGGTTGAACAGGCCGCGTGGCATATCCTGCCTTGCGATGATCTCTGCCAGCGCGACCGCGCTGGCCGGGGTCAGATTGGCCGGTTTCCAGACCACAGCATTGCCAAAGGCCAAGGCTGGGGCGATCTTCCACGCAGGTGTCGCCACAGGAAAATTCCAAGGGCTGACAATCGCCACCACACCCACAGGTTCCCGGCGCACGTCAATATCAATGTCGGAGCGCACACTCTGGGCGAAATCCCCCATCTGGCGCAGCACTTCGGCGGCATAGTACGTGAAAAACTGCCCGGCGCGATACACTTCGCCCACGCCTTCGGCGCGCGGCTTGCCTTCTTCACGGGCAACGAGTGCACCGATCTCCGGGCTGCGTGCCATCAACTCCGTGCCAATCGCCATCAGCACGTCATGGCGTTTCTGAATGCCCGCCGCCCACCAGGCCGGCTGTGCAGCCCGCGCTGCGGCAATCGCCTCTTCCAATTCCGGGCGATCCGCCTGCGCATAATTGCCGATCAAGTCCGATACATCCGACGGGTTGCGATTCTCAATGCGTACCTCGGAGTCGCGCCATACACCTGCAATGAAATTTCCGGTCTGCTGCGCCGTCATCCGTTCTTCCTTTTCCGTCGAGTCACCCTTGTGGCGGGCCATGCCCGCCTCCGCCAGACGATCCGCGATTGACCGAATTAAGGCAAACAAATATAACTGCACTCAACTTCAGTTTCCCTGAAACATGCAACAGGCCAGCCATGATCCGGACCGAAGCCCTTCGCGCCTTTGTCACCGTCACCGAACATGGCAACATCCGGGATGCGGCGGAAATCTTGTGCCGGACGCAATCGGCGGTCTCGATGACCCTCAAACAGCTTGAGGCGGAGTTGGGCGGCCCCCTGTTCGAAAGCGACCGCAAGAGCAAGCTGACGGACCTTGGCGCATTCGTGCTTGATGTTGTGGGGCCTCTCCTTCGCGAGCATGACCGCGCGCTGGAGCTGATCGCCGGTTATGCGCGGGGCTATTCTGGGCGGCTGCGGATCGCGGCGGTGCCCTCGGTCGCAGCGCTGATCCTGCCCGCCGTTCTCAAGACCTTTGTACAAGCTCGCCCCGAGGCCGAAATTGACCTCTACGATACCGACAGCGCCAGCGTCCGCGAGATGCTCTTGCGCGGCGAAACCGACCTTGGTCTGGCCAGCCCCGCCGGAGAAGCTGACGGTCTGCGCGCCATCCCACTTTTCACTGATCCGCTGGTATTTGTCTGCAATGCGGCGCATCCGCTCGCCTCACAGCCACGCCCGCTGGCATGGCATCAACTGACCGGAGAGCGATTGATCCTGAACGAAACCCTGAGCGGGCTTGCGACGCCCGAGTTCCGCACTCTGGCGGCACAGGCGCGCCTGTCAGTGCGCAACCTGACCTCACTCTTGGCGATGGTCCAGGCCGACGCAGGCGATACGATCCTGCCCGGTCTGGCCACCCGCGCCTTGCCCTCGGGCGTAGTCACACGACCTCTGGCCGATCCCGCCTGTCAGCGCCGCGTCAGCCTGCTGGTCCGCGACGGGCGCACCCCCAGCCCTATTGCCGCCGCCTTCATCGACATGCTTTGTGATGCCCTGCCCGATATGGCAAAGCGCTTTGGCCTCCGTGAACGCTGGGGGTAGGGCCGTCGGTGCTATTCCGCCGTTGCTGCCTCAATCAAGGCCAGCACACTTGGACCCAACCCTTCGACGATGCGCGCCACCCCATCGGCATTCGGATGAATGCCATCCGCCTGAAACCACCGCTGCAGAGCCGCAGGATCGCCACCACCAAGACCAGCAAAGAAGTCCGGGGCAAGGAGGGCACCATAATCCTCTGACAATTCGGGGTAGATCGCATCAAACGCCGTCTTATACTCTGGGCCGTAATTGCCCGGCGCCGTCAGCCCGACCAGCAAGACCTCAACACCCTTGGCCTGCGCGACCTGCAGGATCACTTCGAGATTGTCACGGCTGACTGCCGGATCAATCCCGCGCAAGAGATCATTGCCACCCAGCGCCACGATCATCGCATCCACCTCGGGTGTCAGGCTCCACTCCACTCGCGCAGCCCCGCCCGCAGTGGTATCCCCAGACACGCCCGCATTGATCAGCGTGGCCTCAACCCCTTGATCATCCAGCCATTTCTGCATCTGCGGCACCAGCCCATCCTGCTCGGGCAGACCGTAGCCCTGGGTCAGGCTATCCCCCAATGCCAGAACCGTGACCGGCTCATCCGCCATCACGGGGCTGACAAGGCAGAGAAACGCCGCTACCACCTTGCCCAGAGGCCGCAGCACCCCATATGACAGAAAACCTTTGTAAATCAGGCGCAAACGCATGAGTTCTCCTATCCTGTCCCTCTCCGACATCACCTTGTCTCTGGAGGGGAATGCCGGTCTTGTGCACATACTTCACGGGATTACCCTGGATGTCCACAAGGGCGAGACCCTCGGCCTGATCGGCCCCTCGGGTTCCGGCAAATCTTCGCTCTTGATGCTCATGGGTGGGTTGGAGCGCGCCACTTCTGGCCATATCACCGCCTTGGACAGCAACCTGTCGGCCATGAACGAGGATCAGTTGGCCCGCCTGCGGCGCGAGAATTTCGGCGTCGTGTTCCAATCCTTTCACCTCATTCCAACGATGACCGCGCTCGAGAATGTGGCAACCCCGCTCGAGTTGGCGGGGGCGGCGGATGCCCATGCCCGCGCGCTCGAGGAACTGGCCGCCGTGGGCCTTGCCACACGCGCAGGGCATTACCCGTCGCAACTTTCGGGCGGGGAGCAACAGCGCGTGGCGCTTGCGCGCGCCGCAGCGCCCCGCCCCGCCATCATCCTCGCGGATGAACCCACCGGCAACCTCGACAGCACCACAGGGGCCGCGATCATCGACCTGCTCTTTGGCCTGCGCGACCGGCATGGCGCGACCCTCGTGCTCGTGACCCATGATCCCGAGCTTGCCGCGCGCTGCGACCGCGTGGTCAGCCTGCGCGATGGCCGCATTGAGGGCACCGCATGAGCCTGCGCATCGCGGCTCGCCTGGCCCGGCGCGAATTGCGCGGTGGATTGCGTGGATTTCGCATCTTTCTCGCCTGCGTGATCCTTGGCGTGGCGGCGATTGCCGCCGTCGGCACCCTGCGCGAGAGCATCCGCGCCGGCATGATCGAGCAAGGGGCGGCAATCCTTGGCGGCGATGCGGAACTCGAGCTGACCTATCGCTTCGCCACCGCGGACGAATACGCCTTGATGGCCCGCAATGCCGATGCCGTCTCGGAGATCGCCGATTTCCGCTCCATGGCCATCGCCCCGGACGGGCGGCGCGAACTGACCCAACTCAAGGCGGTGGATCACGCCTATCCTTTGGTTGGCGCCGTGGTTCTTTCCCCCGACATGCCGCTCGATGTGGCGTTCGGTGGTTCCGGAGGCCTGCCCGGCGCCGTCATGCAGCCCATTCTCGCGGCGCGTCTGGGGATCAAGGTGGGCGACACCTTTCGCTTGGGCGAGCGCGAGTTTCGACTGATGGCCGAACTGGTGAAAGAGCCGGATCAAACCCGCGCAGGCTTTGGCCTTGGCCCCCGCACCATCGTCAGCCGCGCCAATCTCGACGGTTCTGGCCTTCTCAGCGCAGGCTCGCTCTTCACCACCAAATACCGCCTCGATCTGGCCGAGGGCACCGATCTTGCCGCCTTCGAGACCCGTGTGATGCAAGAGTTGGATGGCTCTGGCTTTCGCTGGTCCGATGCCCGCAACGCCAGCCCGCGTGTCGCCGAGTTCGTGACCCGGCTGGGGGCCTTTCTGGTGCTCGTGGGGCTCTCGGGCCTCGCCGTGGGTGGTGTCGGCATTTCTGCTGCGTTGCGCGCCTATCTCGCCGGCAAGGTGAAGGTCATCGCCACATTACGCACTCTCGGGGCGGATCAACGCACGATTTTCCTGACCTATTTCATCCAAGTCGGGGTTCTGGCCCTGATCGGTATCCTCGGGGGTCTGATCCTCGGCGTGGGCCTGCCGGTGCTCCTGGGGCCCGTCATCGCGGCGCGCTTGCCCGTGCCCGCGATCTTTTCGCCCTACGCCGCCCCAATGGCCGAGGCCGCACTCTACAGCGTGCTGAGCGTGCTCATCTTCACGCTATGGCCGCTCGCCCGCGCGCGTGAAGTTCGCGCCGCCGCCCTCTACCGCGAAGCGGCGGGGGCCGCCCGCCGCTGGCCGGGCTGGCCATGGATCGCAACCACGTTCGGTCTCATTGCCGCCCTGCTTGTGGCCGCCATCCTCTTTTCCGGCAATCTGCCCCTCACACTCTGGACCGCTGGCGGCATCGGGGCCGCACTTTTCGTGCTGTCCTTGGCGGCCATGCTGGTGCAAAAACTGGCCCGCAGCTTACGCCCCCGCCTGCGGGGTCGCCCCGCCTTAGGCTGGGCCTTGGGCGCCATCGGCGGGCCGGGCACCACTGCGGGGCCAGTCATGCTCTCGCTTGGTCTGGGCCTCGCGGTGTTGGCCGCCGTCGGTCAGATCGACGGCAACCTGCGCCGCGCCATTGCCGCCGACCTTCCCGAACGCGCGCCCTCCTTCTTCTTTGTCGATCTGCAAAAGGACCAGATGGCATGGTTCCTCGACCGGTTGGAGAGTGACCCCGCCGTCAGCCGTATCGACAGCGCGCCAATGTTGCGCGGCATCATCAGCCGCATCAACGGCCGCCCCGCGACCGAGGTTGCCCCCGGACATTGGGTGGTCGAGGGCGACCGCGCCGTGAGCTACGCCGATGCCCTGCCCGCTCGCACCAAGATCATAGAAGGCACATGGTGGGGCGAGGGCTATACCGGTGCGCCGCAACTCAGCTTTGCCGCCGAAGAGGCCATGGAAATGGGCATCGGCCTCGGCGACGAGATCACCGTGAATATTCTCGGGCGTGACATCACCGCCCCCATCACCTCGCTGCGCGAGGTGGATTTCTCCAGCGTCGGCATGGGCTTTGTCCTGCTGATGAACCCGGCAGCGGTGGCGGGCGCGCCGCACACCTTCATCGCCACGGTCTATGTCGATGATCTGGCGTCCGAGGAACAGATCCTGCGCGATGTGACCGACCGCTTTCCCAATGTCACTGCCATCAACGTCCGCGATGCGCTGACCCAGGTGACCGACCTTCTGGCCGGTCTCGCGTCGGCGACCTCCTGGGGCGCGTCAGTCACGCTGCTCACAGGCTTTCTCGTACTCATCGGCGCGGCGGCGGCGGATCAGCGCGCGCGCACCTACGAGGCCGCCATCCTCAAGACCCTCGGGGCCACGCGCGCCAGAATTCTCTCGAGCCTCGTCTTGCGCGCGCTCATACTCGGAGGGGCGGCGGGGCTCGTGGCGCTTGGGGCGGGGATCGGCGGCGGTTGGGCGGTCAGTCATTTCGTGATGGACACGCCCTTCCGCGTGATCTGGCCCTCTGCACTTGCGATTATTCTGGGCGGCATGATGGTGACGCTGCTGGCAGGCTTGGTCTTTGCCTTGGGGCCGTTGCGCGCCCGCCCCGCCCGGACCTTGCGCGCGCGCGAATGACCTCTGCGGACTTGGTTCTTTATGGGCGAAATACTCTGGGGGTCCGGGGGTGAAACCCCCGGTTTTTCTGGCCATTACCGCGTTGATTTCAGACCTCAAGGCTGGCACTCCACCGGGGCACCGACAGGAGATGACATGACCGATTCGCTGCCGATCCCGCTCTCTGCTCCGCTGACGCCCGCGCAACAGACCATGCTGGTCAACCTGGTGCGCCGCGCCGCGCGCGCCGAAATCATACCGCGCTTTCGCACCGTGACGCGGGCCGAGGCCATTACCAAATCCGGCCCGCATGATCTGGTGACAGAGGCCGATCATCAGGCCGAGGCAATGCTGTCGCGGGGCCTGCAACGGATGTTTCCCCATGCGTTGATCGTAGGCGAAGAGGCAGTCGCGGTCAAACCGGCCCTGCGCGAGGATGTGTCCGAGGCGGAGCTGGCCTTCATCATCGACCCGGTGGACGGCACCTGGAATTTCGTGCACGGCCTGCCGCTCTTTGGTGTGATCATCGCCGTCACCCGCTTTGGCCGCCCGGTTCTGGGGCTGCTTTACGATCCAGTCTCGGACGACTGGATCATCGCGGACGAGGTCAATCCGGCCCGGATGGCTGCGGTTCAGGGCGCCGAGCGTCCGGTGCGCGTGTCTTCTGGCGGCGCCTTGTCTGAGTTGCAGGGCTACATGCACTACTACCTTATGACACAGGCTCGGCAGGATAAGGTGGCCCCCTTGCTGCCCGCGCTTGCGCGCTGCATCGCGCTGCGCTGCTCGTGCCATGAATACCGTCTGCTGGCGCAGGGGGCCGTCGATTTTGTCCTGTCGGATGTTCTGAACCCATGGGATCACGCCGCGGGCGTGCTCATCTGCCAGCAGGCAGGCGGCGTAGCGCGGATGCTGGACGGGCGCGATTACAACACTTCGATCACCAAGGGCGTTTTGCTCAGCGCAGCGAACGAGGAAATCTGGGCTAGTCTGAAAGATCACTTCGCCTGTCTTTTGGACATCTGAAACCAAGAAAGAACTTTTCATTTGCCTTTAAAACGCCATTTCTGCATGACTGAGTCATGGCTTCGGCCCAATTTTACCTCATCGGATTTCAGGCATGACATCGACCCGGCGCATGACGGATCAAATCGACGTTGTCACCCTGTCCGACGCGGACCGGGCGGCAGCGATTGATCGGCTTTATGATGTCGCCCTTGATCCTGCGCGCTACGAGGCGCTGCTCGACCATTGGGAGAGCGCAATCGGCCCCCTGCGCGCGCATGTCGATTTGACCGCGCCGCGTCTGCTGGACGAGCCGCAGATATCAGAGCATTTCCGCCGCGCCACCGAGTTCCTCGATCGTCTGGCACCTGAGGATGCGGATCACAAAAGTTTGGACGCCATGCTGGCCCCGTTCGACCGGGTGCCGGCCCTCTTGCTGGATCGCTGCCGCCACATCCGCGCCGCCAACCCCGCCGCACATCAGGCCATGGCCCTGGCTGCAAACGCGCGTCTCTGTGATCTGCCCATCCACGAGGCCGATATGGACGCGCTCGCGGGGGCGCTCGAGATTTTGTTCGACAGTCGGGAAAAGGATACTGCCGTCTTGCGGGTGCGGTCGGTGCAGGCCGGGCAGTTGATCGTCTTTCGGCTGCAACGCTGTATTGCCCCCGATGGCACGATTCTGGTGCTCGCCGCCTCCAATGAAATCAGCATGCCGCCGGGTTTCTGCGAGATATTGATCGAGGCCTTCGAACTGACCCAGACCGAGGCCGATATCCTGTGCCATCTGGTTGATTGTCGCGGCGTCAGCGAGATTGCCGCCGAGCGCGGGCGCTCTGTGGACACCGTGCGCGCCCAGATCAAATCACTGCTCGCCAAAACCGAGACCCATTCGCAACTCGAACTGGTACGCCTTGCGCTCTCGATGATCGACATGACGGCGATGACCGTGCGCGCAGCACCCGGCCCGCATGTTGTCAGCCGGGGTTATGCGACCCTGTCAGAGCGGGATTACAAGTCCTTGGTCATGCCAGACGGTCGGCGGGTGGATTATCTGATCCTCGGGGTCCCACGCGGGCGCCCTGTGCTCTATCTACCACTAGATTTCGGACTGGTCCGCTGGCCTGCATCGGCTGAAACCTGTGCCACGCTGCGGGGGCTCAAGGTAATCGTGCCTCTGCGCCCCGGCTATGGCCTGTCGGATATGGTGACGCGGGGCGCGGATTATGACTCGGCGCTCTGCGATGACACAATACGCGTCCTACGTGCCGAGGGGGTGACGCGCTGTCCCATCCTCTGCCTCAGCGGCGATGCCTTTTATGCGGTCAAGCTGGCCCGGCTCAATCCCCTTGCTTTCAGCGGGATCGTGGCCTGTTCCGGCATGTTACCACTCACCCGCCGCGAGCAGTTCGAGCGGATGCATAAATGGCACCGTTTCATCCTCGCAGGTGCCAAGTACACGCCGCATCTGTTGCCCTTCATGGTCAAGGCGGGCTTTTTGCTTGCGCGCAAGATTGGCAAGCGTAACTTTTTGCACGCGGTCTACGGCAACTCTACCGCCGACGTGGCAGTGATCGAAGATCCAGAGGCCTTCGAGGCGCTCGCAACAGGGTCGGAAGTGGCCCTCTCCGACACCCATTCCGCGCATGAGGCCTTCGCGCGACAGCTTGTCTCTGGCCAACTCGAGGATTGGAGTAGCGAGGTTGAGGCGCTGCGCAGCAAGCTGCCGCTCATCTTCCTGAACGGCACCGATGATCCGCAGGTGCCGCTGGCCACTTTGGAAGAGTTCCGCCGCGACTACCCCTGGATCGAATTCCATCTGCTCGAGGAGGCCGGGCAACTGGCATTCTTTCGGCATTGGCGCCGGGTTCTCGACCGGCTCACACCTTTGCTCGCAGATTGATGTCCCCCGCTGGAGGCATTGAGCGCAAACCCCGCTGAACCCGGTTTGCGGCGCAAATCGCGGTTTACGCGGCGCTCTTCCATTCTTGCGGGGTCACGTAAACGATACTCTCTCCGACACTGACCATCACATCGCCGTCTTGGATATTGATCTGGAGCTTCATCGTGCGGTTGGCCATTTTCTTCAATTCGTCCGTTTCAGCCTCGGAAAAATTGATCACCTGAAGATTGTCAAACCGGGTGACGCCGTTCTTGATCTTGTCCCACCACATCTCGGCCGTCCTGCCACCATAGGGATAGACGATCACCCTTTGGGCCTTGCCACAAGATTGTCGTAGCACTTTCTCACTCGGAAGCCCGAGAGCAACCCAGACGTCCAGCTCCCCACTCAGGCTTTTTTGCCAAATGTCCGGCTCATCATCCGTTGACAGGCCCTTGGTCATTTCCAGACGTTCATTGGCATTCAGCGCAAACGCCAAAAGGCGCACCATCAACCGTTCTTCCGTCTCTGACGGATGCTTTGCAACCGTCAGCTTGTGAGTCTCGTAATAGTGACGATCCATGTCAGAGACGGTGAGTTCTACTTTATAAATAGTGGCATTTTGCGCCATGAGATGTTCCATAACGTGAGAGATCGGTAACCTTACAGCGTCTCGGGCACGTTTTAAAGCGTCCCCGTTTAATCGATGCCCTATCCAGCCAGCCAGAGGCAATTCCAGCAAGCAGCGGGGGCCCAGAGGGCTGAGGTGAAAGCCAAGCTGCTTTAATCGCGGCCTTACCCTATTTGGGGTATGACAGACTCAGGTTCTTCACACTAGCGTGAGAACACGTGATCAGAGCGGCCCGTTTGAGTGATGGCGCATCCGTTTCTGTCGCTTGTCCGCGCTGGCTGCTATGGGGCGGATTATTTAAAAAGAGCCTTTTCATCAGGACAAAAGGCGGCCTCGAAAGGCCGTCTTTTTCTTTTTCACACCGGCTACGGTTACTCCGCAGCCTCTGCATAATCTTCCAGCGGCGGGCAGGTGCAGATCAGATGCCGGTCGCCGTAAACATTGTCCACGCGGTTGACCGGCGGCCAGTATTTATCGACCCGGAAGGCACCCGGCGGAAAACACCCCTGCTCGCGGCTATAGGGCCGATCCCAATCCTTGACGAGATCCTCCATCGTGTGCGGCGCATTCTTGAGCGGGTTGTTTTCCGGGTCGATCCGGCCCTCTTCGATGTCACGGATCTCTTCGCGGATGGCCAGCATAGCGTCGCAGAAGCGGTCAAGCTCGGCCTTGGTCTCGCTCTCGGTTGGTTCCACCATCAGCGTGCCCGCCACCGGCCAACTCATCGTAGGCGCATGGAACCCGCAGTCGATCAGCCGCTTGGCTATGTCATCCACGGTCACGCCCGCACTCTCGGCAAAGGGGCGCACATCAAGGATGCACTCATGCGCCACCCGCCCCCCACGGCCCTTGTAGAGCACCGGAAAGGCCCCTTCGAGCCGTTTGGCGATGTAATTGGCATTGAGGATCGCCACCCGTGTCGCCTGCGTCAGCCCGGAACCACCCATCATCAGGCAATAGGCCCATGAAATTGGCAAGAGCGAAGGCGAACCAAAGGGCGCGGCACTGACAGACCCCTCGGCCCCGCCGGTTTCGGGATGCCCCGGCAAATGCGGCACAAGATGCGCCTTGACGCCAATCGGTCCCATGCCGGGACCGCCTCCGCCATGCGGGATGCAGAACGTCTTGTGCAGGTTGAGGTGGCTCACATCGCCCCCCAGATCACCTGGGCGCGCAAGCCCCACCATGGCGTTCATATTGGCCCCGTCAATATAGACCTGACCGCCGTGGCTATGGGTGATCTCGCAGACCTCGCGCACCGTTTCCTCAAACACACCATGGGTCGAGGGGTAGGTGATCATGCAGCCTGCAAGATTCTCGGCGTGCTTCTCGGCCTTGGCGCGGAAATCCTCCACGTCGATATCGCCATTCTCGGCGGATTTGACCACGACCACATCCCAGCCCACCATCTGTGCGCTCGCGGGATTGGTGCCGTGGGCGCTGACGGGGATCAGGCAGACGCGGCGATGCCCTTGCCTCTGCGCCCGGTGATAGGCGGCAATGGTCAAGAGACCCGCATACTCCCCCTGCGCGCCGGAATTGGGCTGCATGGAAATCGCGGCATAGCCGGTGATGTCACAGAGCTTGGCGCTCAGGTCGTCGATCATTTCCTTGTAGCCCAGCGCCTGATCGGCGGGCACAAAGGGGTGCAGAAGCGAGAATTCGCGCCAACTGACCGGCATCATCTCGGCCGCGGAATTGAGCTTCATCGTGCAGGAGCCCAGCGGGATCATCGCGCGATCCAGCGCCAGATCACGATCCGCCAGCCGCCGCATGTAGCGCATCATTTCCGTCTCGGCGCGGTTCATGTGGAAAATCGGGTGGGTCAGATACTCGGACTCGCGCTGCAGAACATCGGGGATACGGTATTCCGGCGTGAAATCGGCATCTTCCATGATGATGCCAAAGGCGCGCCAAACCGCCTCGATGGTCGCGGTGCGGCTGCGCTCGTCAAGCGTGATACCAATCTTGGTTTCCCCCACGCGGCGCAGATTGATCCCCTCGCGCACCGCCGATTGCAGCACGCCACGCTGCAAGAGGCCGACATCCACCGTGATCGTGTCAAAGAAATCGCCCGGTTCAACATGGAAACCCGCCGCTTCCAGCCCCTTGGCCAAACGCACCGTCTTGCGGTGGATCCGCTGCGCGATGGCGCGCAGGCCCTTGGGGCCGTGAAACACCGCATACATCGACGCCATGACCGCCAAGAGCGCCTGCGCGGTGCAGACATTCGACGTGGCCTTTTCGCGGCGGATATGCTGTTCGCGGGTTTGCAGGCTCAGGCGGTAGGCGCGGTTGCCGTGGCTGTCGATTGACACGCCCACGATTCGCCCCGGCATGGCCCGCTTGTAGGTATCCTTGGTGGCCATATAGGCGGCATGCGGCCCGCCATAGCCCACCGGCACGCCGAAACGCTGCGTCGAACCCACGGCGATATCCGCCCCCATGGCCCCCGGCTCCTTGAGCAGGGTCAATGCCAACGGATCGGCAATCACGATACCCAGCGCGCCGCTGTCATGCAGGGCCGCAATCTCGGGGGTGAAGTCGCGCAGCGTGCCATAGGTGCCAGGATACTGGAAGATCGCGGCAAACACCTTGTCCGCCTCCAGATCATCCGGGCTGCCGACGATCACCTCGATACCCAAGGGGGCGGCTCGGGTCTGGATCACGGCGATATTTTGCGGGTGACAATTCTCATCGACGAAAAACGCCTTGGCCTTGGACTTGGCCACACGTTGCGCCATGGTCATGGCCTCTGCCGCCGCCGTCGCCTCGTCCAGAAGCGAGGCATTGGCGATTTCCAACCCGGTCAGATCGCTGACCATGGTCTGAAAGTTCAAGAGCGCCTCAAGCCGCCCTTGGCTGATTTCCGGCTGATAGGGGGTGTAGGCGGTATACCACGCCGGGTTTTCAAAGATGTTCCGCTGAATCGCGGGCGGCGTCACCGTGCCGTGATAGCCTTGGCCAATCAGCGAGGTCAGAACCTTGTTCTTGGACGCGGTCTGCCACATGTGGAATTGCAATTCCTGCTCGGACTTGGGCTTGCCGAAATCGAGCGGCTTTTCCTGGCGGATGGATTTCGGCACCGTCTCGTCAATCAGCGCCTCAAGCGATGCGACGCCCAGAACCTTGAACATCTCGTTCATTTCCTCGGGCGAGGGGCCGATATGGCGGCGATTGGCGAAGTCATAGGGCAGATAATCGGTCGCTTTGAACGACATGGGTTTGTCCTCATCAGATCGCGCAGGCGGCATGACGCTGGCCCGCTGCTTCTTCTTGGCAAAAGTACTCCCGCCGGAGGCCCGAAACCCTTTTGGGCCATCCGCGCCTCCGGCGGGCGGGCTCAGGCGATATGGGCCTGATAGGCGGCCTCATCCATATAGTCGTCCATCTGGCTGGGATCGGCCGGCTTGATCTTGAAGAACCAGGCATCGCCCATCGGATCTTCGTTGACCTTGCCGGGATTGTCGATCAGCGCCTCGTTGACCTCGACGATTTCGCCGTCAATCGGGGCGAGAATATCCGAGGCGGCCTTGACGCTCTCGATCACCACCACCTCGTCATCCTTGCTGACCTCGGTGCCCACTTCGGGCAGATCGACAAAGACCACATCCCCCAATTGCTCGCTGGCGTGTTCGGTGATGCCCACGACCACGACGTCATCCTCGACGCGCAGCCATTCATGTTCTTCGGTGAATTTCATCGCTTTCCGGCTCCTGTTGCTCAGCGTTTGAAAGTTGCAGGGGTAAAGGGCAGCTTGGCCACCCGGACGGGCAGGCGTTTGCCGCGCACCTCACCGTATAACTCGGTGCCCTCGGCCGCCAAGCCCTGAGGGACATAGCCCATCGACATCGGCGCCTCGATGGTCGGGCCAAAGGCCCCGGAGGTCACGTGACCGACGGCCTCGCCGCCCTCGGCGGTGGCGAAGAGTGGTGTGCCCTCGCGCATCGGCGCGCGGCCCTCGGGGCGCAGGCCCACTCGGGCGCGCGGCGCACCCTGTTGCAATTCGCCCAGAATACGCTCTGCGCCGGGAAACCCGCCCGCACGTGCCCCGTCCGCGCGGCGCACCTTCTGGATCGCCCAACTCAGACTTGCCTCGACCGGCGTCGTGCCCGTGTCGATGTCATGCCCATAGAGGCACAAACCCGCCTCGAGCCGCAAACTGTCACGCGCGCCCAATCCGATCGGCTCCACATCCTCATGTGCCAGGAGTGCGCGCGCGAGCGGCTCTGCCTGTGCCTCGGGCACCGAAATCTCGAACCCATCCTCGCCGGTGTAGCCCGAACGCGAAATCCACAATTCGCCAAAGGTGCTCTCGAAAATGCCCACATCCATGAAGCGCATCGCGGCCACGCCCGGCACCAGCCCCGCCAGCACCACCTCTGCAGCGGGGCCTTGCAGGGCCAAGAGCGCGCGGTCGGTGATCTCTGCCACCTCGATCCCCGGCAATCCGGCGCGCATATGCGCGATATCGGCGGCCTTGCAGGCGGCATTGACCACGACGAACATATGATCGCCCCGGTTGGCCAGCATCAGATCATCCAGAATACCGCCCGCGTCATTGGTGAACATGCCATAGCGTTGCCGCATCACACCCAGACCCAGCAGATCCACGGGTACGAGCCCTTCCATCGCTTGGGCCACGGCGGCATAGCCGCCCGGCGCGCGCAAGATCACCTGCCCCATGTGACTCACATCGAACAGCCCCGCCTTGGCGCGGCAATGCAGATGTTCCTTCATCACGCCCAGGGGATATTGCACCGGCATGTCATAGCCCGCGAAGGGCACCATCTTGGCCCCCAACTCGCGGTGCAATGCATTCAACGGCGTTATTTGCAGATCAGACATCCGCATCCTTCCCTTTGCTCTGGTCCGGATCATCAGTCGATCAGTCCGGCACCGCCCTCGCGCCATGCCCATTACAGGCCGCGCCACGATGCCCCCTCTGTCCTTTTGCCTGAGATCGCTATCCCGTCGGCGTCCCGGTCACGTCCGGGCTCTCTCCAGAGTTTCGAGGATCGGGCAGGTCCTTGCGCCTGAGAGTTTCCGGGGCGGTTGCTCCTTCGGCACTGGCTTGCGCCAGTTCTCCCTATCCGATCTACGGCACACGCTAGTATACAGCACGCCGCAATTCAAGCCTGTTTGAGACAAGGCACCGCTGAAAAGATC
>NZ_CAXAUM010000023.1:0-52545 GCF_963972555.1 uncultured Roseovarius sp. | reverse complement strand
CAACCGTGCTCCGGTGGCCGTTGCTGCGTAAGCAGTAACCAAACCGAAACTTAAGTCCTTGCGCTTAGCCGCGTAAGGCGGGGTTCGCAGGCACCTGGCAACAGAAGCCTGCACTTTCACCTTAGCTTTGATCTGTAATGCATTGAATAGACGTTATAAAACTATGCCTTGCGCGCATCGTGGCGGCGGGCGACAAAGAGGCATGAGCGCGCCACCCCTTGCCCTGATCTTTCGCAGCTTTGCCCGTATCGGTCTCCTCAGCTTTGGTGGACCTGCGGCGCAAATTTCGATGATGCATGAGGAACTGGTCGAACGGCGCGGCTGGCTGAGCGAGCAGCAATTCCTGGGTGCGCTGTCGTTTTGCATGCTCTTGCCGGGGCCAGAGGCGATGCAGCTTTGCACCTATGCCGGTTGGCGGCTGCGCGGGGTGCTGGGCGGGCTGATCGCGGGGCTGCTTTTCGTGCTGCCGGGCGCGGCGGTGATCCTGGCACTTGGCCTTGGCTACGCGACCTACGGCGATTTGCCCATGGTTCAGGCGGTCTTTCTGGGCGTCAAGGCGGCGGTGGTGGTGATCGTGTTGCAGGCGCTTTTGAAACTTGCGCAGCGCGCGCTCAAGGGGCGGGCATCCTGGGTCTTGGCGGGCTTGGGTTTTGTCGCGATGTTCTTTCTCTCGGTGCCCTTTCCGCTCATCATCGCGGCGGCGGGAGTTTGGGGAGCGTGGAGCACACGGGGGGCGATTGCGGTGCCCGAGACTGCCGATGATGTGGTGTCATTCCGCCAGGCGGCCAGAACGGCGCTGATATGGGGCGCGCTCTGGGCGGCTCCGGTGCTGTTGGCCTGGGGCATGGGGGCCGAGTTCCTGACGGATCTGGCGCTTTTCTTCAGCAAGCTGGCGGTCGTGACCTTTGGCGGCGCCTATGCCGTGCTGGCCTATATGACCGAAACGGTGGTGGCGACAAAGGGGTGGCTGACCACGGCGGAGATGATCGACGCGCTCGGGCTGGCCGAGACCACACCGGGGCCGCTGATCCTTGTGACCAAGTTTGTGGGCCTCCTGGCGGGGTATGCGCAGGGCGGGGTAGGGACCGCTGTGCTGGCGGCTTGCCTCACGCTCTGGGTCACGTTCATTCCTTGCTTTTTGTGGATTTTCACTGGCGCGCCGTATATCGAGCATATCCTTGCGCGGCCCCGTCTTAAAGGCGCTTTGGCGGGGATTTCGGCGGCGGTGGTGGGGGTGATCCTCAACCTCTCGGTGTGGTTCGCGCTGCATGTCCTGTTCGGACAGGTGACGATGAGCGCGCTTGGACCCCGCCCCGAGATCAGCAGCTTTTCGCCGCGCGATGCGATCTATGTCGCGGTCGCAGGCGTGCTGCTGCTGGGGCTTCGCCTGCCGATGGTGCCAGTTCTGGCGCTCATGGCGGTGCTGGCGGGTCTGGTTCATGTTTTGATTTGAGCGGCGCATTGCAGGTCTTTTGTTTTGCTTCGAATCCCCTATGCTGGCGTGCAGCAATTCCCCAAGGGTCAATCATGTCTCGTTCAATCGACTACGGCAATCTCATGCATCGTGCCATGCGCGGCCTCATCCAGGAGGTGCTGAGCAAGGTGCAGGCCGAGGGTTTGCCGGGGGCGCATCACTTCTTCATCACTTTCGACACCAAACATCCCGAGGCCAAGCTCGCCGATTGGTTGAAACAGCGCTATCCGTCGGAAATGACGGTGGTGATGCAGCACTGGTATGATGACCTCAAGGTCACGAATGACGGTTTTGCCGTGACGCTGAATTTCGGCGATGCGCCAGAGCGGCTTTATGTGCCCTATGATGCGATCCAGACTTTTGTCGATCCGTCGGTGGAATTCGGCCTGCGGTTCGAGACGCAGGAAGTGGATGAAGATATCGACGAGCTGGACGACACCGATCCGCCCGACGATGATCCCAGCCCCGGCAAGGCCGAGGTGGTGCGGCTCGACAGTTTCCGCAAGTAACACGCGCTTTGTCGCAGTCTGCGGGCTTTGTATTCCGTCGTATACAGCATTGATCTTTTGGCAAACTGCGGTATGAACGGGGCAAACCCGTCACGAAAGGCTTTGCCATGACCGCCACCCGCACCGAAACCGATAGTTTTGGCCCCCTTGAGGTGCCCAACGACAAATACTGGGGCGCGCAAACGCAGCGCTCGATCATGAATTTCCCGATCGGCTGGGAGAAACAGCCGGTGGCCATCGTTCGCGCGCTTGGGGTCATCAAGCAAGCCTGCGCGCAGGCCAACAAGGCCAGTGGCAAACTCGAGGCGCGTCTGGCCGATGCTGTCATTCAGGCCGCACAAGAGGTGGTCGCGGGCAAGTTCGACGACAATTTCCCGCTGGTCGTCTGGCAGACAGGGTCGGGCACGCAATCCAACATGAACGCCAATGAGGTCATCGCCAACCGGGCGATTGAAATCCTGGGCGGCGTTATCGGCTCCAAGGACCCGGTGCATCCCAATGACCATGTGAACATGGGGCAATCCTCGAACGACACCTTCCCCACGGCCATGCATATCGCGGCTGCCATGACGGCGCGCGACGTGCTTTTGCCGGGGTTGGAGAAGCTCTTGGCGGGGCTCGAGGCCAAGTCGGAAGAGTTCAAGGACATCATCAAGATCGGCCGCACCCATACGCAGGATGCGACGCCGCTGACCTTGGGGCAGGAATTTTCGGGCTATGCGCATCAGATCCGGCAGGGGATCGCGCGGATCAATCTGTGTCTGCCCGGCATTTACGAGCTGGCGCAGGGCGGCACCGCCGTGGGCACCGGTCTGAATACTGCGAAGGGCTGGGATACAACCGTTGCCGCGCAGATGGCCGAGATCACCGGCCTGCCGTTCGTCACCGCACCAAACAAGTTCGAGGCGCTGGCCGCCCATGATGCCATGGTGTTCATGTCCGGTGCGCTCGCAACCGTGGCGGGCTCTTGCTACAAGATCGCCAATGACATCCGCTTTCTTGGCTCTGGTCCGCGTTCGGGCCTGGGTGAATTGATCCTGCCCGAGAACGAGCCGGGATCGTCGATCATGCCCGGTAAGGTCAACCCGACGCAGGCGGAGGCCCTGACGCAGGTGGCGGCGCATGTCATGGGCAATGATGCCGCGATCAAGTTTGCAGGCAGCCAAGGGCATTTCGAATTGAATGTCTATAATCCTATGATGGCCTATAACCTCTTGCAATCCATGCAGCTTTTGGGTGACGCCGCTGATAGCTTCACCGAGCGCATGCTGAATGGCATCGAGGCCAACGGGCCGCGCATCGACAAGCTGATGAAAGAAAGCCTGATGCTGGTCACGGCGCTTGCCCCCACCATCGGCTATGACAATGCCACCAAGGTTGCCAAGACCGCGCATAAGAATGGTACGACCCTGCGCGAAGAGGCGATTGCGCTTGGCTTTGTCGATGGCGAGACCTTTGATCGCGTGGTGCGCCCCGAAGACATGATCGGCCCGAAATGACCGAGGGCCCGGTCAACCTGAACCGGGTGCGCAAGCAAAAGGCGCGGGCCGAGGAGAAGGCCCGCGCAAACGAGAATGCCGCGCGCTTTGGCCGGACCAAGGCGCAAAAGGCACTGGAGCAGGCGCAGGCCGACAAGGCCCGCGCCGTGCTCGATCAGCATCGGCGGGATGAGGACTGAGCTTGGTTTCATCTGGCCCAAAATACCTCGGGGGAGTCCTGGATATCATCCAGGACGGGGGCAGCGCCCCCATGTCTGACCAATGACGGGCGCGCGCCCCGTCAAGCGCTCGCTCACTCTGCGCGGCCATCGCACCAGTGTATCTCTTGAGGATGCCTTTTGGCAGGCGTTTCGTGAGATTGCCGAGGAAAAATCCATGGCAATTAATGTCTTGGCGGCGGAAATTGATGCAGGGCGCGGGGTAGAGACGGGATTGGCCACGGCGATCCGGCTATATGTGCTCGCCCATTACCGCGACCGGATGCTGCAAAAGGAATGACGCCGCGCGAGGGCGCGGCGTCATTTGTTTTTCGTCCCTAGTGGTCACTCCGCCGGTTGTTCGGCGATGATCCCGTGCTTTTCGCGCAGATGGTCGCGGTAGAGCGCCTTGGTCAGCGAGATGACCATCAGCACCATCACCATGGCAAAGGGCAGAGCGCCGATGATCATGGCGTTTTTCAGCGCCTCGAACGGATCGGCCGCAGCGCCGGAGTTGCCTGCAATGATCAGGGCACCGATGACCAAAGTCAGGATAACACCCCAGATGATCCGGTGTTTGATCCCGGTTTCAGCCTGACCGCCCGACATGATCGTATTCATCACAAGGATACCCGAGTCTGCCGAGGTCACGAGGAAGGTGAGGATCAGCACCACGCACATGATGGTCACAGCGGTGAGCAGGCCGCCGTCGATCATGAAGCCCAACGTGACGAAGAGCTTGTTGGTGTTGGAGGCCCCGATGATAGCGCCCTGTGCCACGCCGCTGAGTTCAAGGTCAATCGCCGTGGCCCCAAGGATTGTCATCCAGGCAAAGCACACAAGCGCCGGGGCGATCACGCAGCCAAGGATGAATTCGCGCACTGTGCGCCCCTTCGAGATGCGCGCGAGGAACAGACCGACGAAAGGCGAAAACGCGATCCACCACGCCCAGTAGAAGGTGGTCCAGCCCGCTTGCCAGCCAAACAGGCGGCCTTGGGCACCCGCCTCGTATGCGGCGACTTTGGCCGCATCGGGCAAGTCTGCAGCGGCACCGCTCAGACCGCCGACAAAGCCGTCAAAGCTGCCCCATGCGTTCGTTGCGCCACCGTATAGGTCAGCGGCCAGCGGGGCTGCTTCGGCCGGCAGGGCCGCGGCAAAGGCCTCGGACGAGAGCGGCCCGTAGGCGTTGAACGACAGCGATGCGAAATGCAGGAGGTAATCCGCAAGGGCGGTTGCGTATTTGGTCATGGCAAAGGCGAAAGAGCCAAACACGATGAAGACCAGCAACAGGACCACCGACAGCACGAGGTTGAGGTTGGAAAGATACTTGATGCCGCGTCCCACGCCCGAGACTGCCGACAGGATCGACAGGCCCATGATCGCCAGCAGGGCCGCAATGAGACCTGTGGTGCTGGGCTTGGGCGCGTCGCCTGTGGTGTTCATCAACCACTCCATACCACTGACCGCATAGACGCCATCCACGAACTGCGACACGCCGAAACCGATGGTCACAGAAACACCCAGAATGGTGGCCACGACGCCCAGAACATCCACGACATCGCCCAAAATCCCATTGGCTGCGCGCCCCAGAAGCGGGGTCAGAGCCGACCGGATGGTGAGCGGCATGTCACGGGTATAGGCGTAATAGGCAAGGCTGAGCCCGGTCACGACATAGATCGCCCAGGCGTGAAAGCCATAATGCGCAAAGGTGTAGCGATAGGCAGGGGTGACGCCCTCGACGGTGTTGCCGATGACTGCCCCGGTCACGGTCTCGGGGTTCGAGCCCCAGAGGCCCAGCGGTTCCGCCGTTGCAAACACCATGAGACCAACGCCAAGGCCCGCGCCGAACATCATCGAGAACCAGGAGAAATTGGAAAACTCCGGCTGTTCGCCTGCGCGCCCCATGAGGCGTTTGCCCGTCGAGGGCAAGAGCGCCACGATAAAAAGGAAAAAGGCGAACATGCCGGTGGCGAGAATGTAGAAGGTGTTGAACCCCTCCAGCAGCGACCAATTGAGGCTCGAGAGGGTGGCATTGGCATTCAAAGGCCAGACCAGCGCCCAGATCACCAAAAGCGCCATCGAAGTTTTGGAGATCAGCGCTATGGGCAAACTATAGCCCTCATAGAACCCCTGTGGGGCGGTTTTGATCTCGAGATCGGTAAAGGGGGGTTTTATACTCATCTGTGACGTCCCTGATCCATTTCGATTGAACGGGGTGCTCTTGTGGCTCTGCAATCGGCCTTTTGCCCCATCGCGACAGTTTCCCATGATGGGGCCTGTGTATCGAGCGGGTATTCCGGCGCTCCGTGCGCAAATTGCGACCACTGACCGGTGGAAATGGGGCGGTTGGGGCGTTGGGTTCAACTGGATTGATCCGCTGCGCAACGAAACTGAAGTTGGGTTTGCTGGAAACGCGCGCCGGCGAATCTCTGGAGATTTGTATTTTTACGACATTTTAATCGTCGCAAACGTGACGTCTCTCCGTCATCAGGTTGCAGATTCGGGCGGTTTCTTGCTAAAAGGGTAAGGGCGGCCCGGGCCTTTGAGGTCCGGTGCGCCTTTCGATGCGTCGTCCGCCCCTGTTGGCGCAAGACCCTGGAACGCCGCGACATGCCGCAACAGAGCGGCAACGATGTCCTGTGATTGGGACGTGACGGGCGGCAGAAAAACAAGAAAAGGAGGCCAGATGGCCGACGAGACAACCAACCAAGGCATACCCGCGCCCGAAGGGCAATCTGACCTGATCGAGACCGGATACGAAATCGGGCAGGATAATGTGCAACCTCAGGTGGGGCCTTTTGGCCTGGACATTCATAACCCGGTGTTTTTCATCTCGGGTCTCAGCATTGTGATTTTCGTATTTTATGCATTGGCCCTGCCGGATCAGGCGGCGTCGGTGTTTGACTGGCTCTTTGCGGCGGTAACGAAAGGCTTTGATTGGTTTTTCCTGAGCGCCGCCAATGTCTTTGTGCTGTTCTGCCTCTTTCTGATTGTCAGTCCTTTTGGCCGGGTGCGCCTTGGTGGGGATGAGGCCACACCGGACTACAGCTATCTGGGCTGGTTTGCGATGCTGTTTGCGGCGGGCATGGGCATTGGTCTCATGTTCTTTGGCGTGTCCGAGCCGATGAGCCATTTCTCAAGCGCCTTGGGCGGCACGGCGATGGAGGGCGGCATACGCAGCGATTGGGCACCACTTGGGGCCGCTGGCGGTGATCCGGAGGCCGCCTCGCGTCTTGGGATGGCGGCGACGATCTTTCACTGGGGGCTGCATCCTTGGGCGATCTATGCGGTGGTGGCGCTGGCACTGGCGCTCTTCAGCTATAACAAGGGGCTGCCGCTCACGCTGCGGTCGGCCTTCTATCCGATCTTGGGCGAACGCGTGTGGGGCTGGTGGGGCCATGTGATCGACACGCTTGCGGTTTTTGCCACGCTCTTTGGTCTGGCCACCTCTCTTGGGTTTGGAGCGGAACAGGCGGCCTCGGGGCTGACGTTTCTCTATGGCTCTGGGGATGCCGCCGAGGGCACGCGCGCCTTTATGGGCATTGCCTACGGCAATAGCGAGGAAAGCGGCGTCGAGAACTCCAGCCTGCTCTTGGTGCTGCTGATTTCCGGCATCACGGCGATTGCGTTGGTGTCGGTGGTGCGCGGCCTTGATGGTGGGGTCAAGGTGCTGTCGGAGATCAACATGGGCTTGGCGGCACTGCTGCTGCTGTTCGTGTTCTTCGTAGGCGGGCCGATTTTCCTGCTGACATTCTTCTTTGACAGCCTCTGGGCCTATCTGCAAAATCTCGTGGCTCTGTCCAATCCCTTTGGACGCGAGGATACGAACTTCATGCAGGGCTGGACCGCGTTTTACTGGGCGTGGTGGATCAGTTGGTCGCCTTTTGTGGGTATGTTCATCGCCCGTGTCAGCCGGGGCCGCACGGTGCGGGAATTCGTGATCTGTGTGCTGCTCATTCCATCGCTGGTCTGTGTGTTGTGGATGAGCGTGTTTGGCGGCACCGCGCTTAATCAGGTGATTGCCGGTGGCTACGAGGCGGCCCAGAACGCGCCGCTTGAGCTGAAGCTGTTCCAGATGCTCGATCCGTTGCCCTTGGCGACGATAACCTCGACTATCGGGATTATCCTTGTGGTGGTGTTCTTTGTCACCTCGTCGGATTCAGGATCGCTGGTGATCGACACGATCACGGCGGGTGGCAAGGTGGATGCGCCGGTGCCCCAGCGGGTATTCTGGTGCATCTTTGAGGGGGCCGTCGCGATTGTTCTCTTGATCGGCGGGGGTTTGGCCGCGCTTCAGTCGGCGGTGATCTCCACCGGCTTGCCGTTTACGCTGGTGCTCTTGGTCATGTGTTGGGCGATCTTTCGCGGCTTGCAGAGCGAAATGAAAAGCCTCTGACCTTCCCGTGACTGTCATCTTGAGGCCCTCCGGCGCTTGCGCGTCGGGGGGCTTTGCTGTTTTGTGGCGACCAAAAGGGACAATGGGGACAAGTATGACACTCGACACTGATTTCGTGCGTGCGCAATTTCCGGCCTTTGCCGAACCAAGCCTTGCGGGGCAGGCCTTTTTCGAGAACGCGGGCGGCTCGTATACCTGCGCCACGGTGATCGCGCGGCTGGAGCGGTATTACCGCCAGCGCAAGGTACAGCCCTATGCGCCCTATGAGGCCAGCCAACTGGCCGGGGCCGAGATGGACGAGGCGCGGTCGCGGCTGGCGGCGATGATGGGGGTGGCCGCGGATGAACTGAGTTTCGGGCCGTCCACGACGCAGAACACCTATGTTCTGGCGCAAGCGTTCCGGCAGTGGATGGAGCCGGGTGATGCGATCATCGTCACCAATCAGGATCACGAGGCAAATTCCGGGCCGTGGCGGCGATTGGCCGATGCGGGATTCGAGGTGCGCGAGTGGAAGATCAATCCCGAGAGTGGCTTGCTCGATCCCGCGGATCTGGAAAACCTGCTCGATGACCGGGTGCGGCTGGTGTGTTTCCCGCATTGCTCCAATGTCGTCGGCGCGATCAACCCGGTGGTCGAGATCACAGCGCTGGCCCATGCCGCCGGTGCCTTTGTCTGTGTCGATGGGGTCAGTTATGCGCCACATGGCCTGCCGGATGTGGGGGGGATGGGGCCGGATATTTACCTCTTTTCCGCCTACAAGACCTATGGCCCGCATCAGGGCATCATGGTGATCCGGCGGGAATTGGGCAATCTCTTGCCCAATCAGGCGCATTATTTCAACGCGGGCACGCTCTATAAGCGGTTTACGCCCGCTGGTCCGGATCATGCGCAGGTGGCGGCGAGCGCGGGCATGGCTGACTACATCGACGATCTGGCGGCGCATCATGGGATCACGGGCGATGCCGTGACACGGGCCGCGGGGGTGCATGACCTCATGCGCGGACATGAAACGGCGCTTTTGCAGCCGCTTTTGGATTTTCTCAAGGATCGCAATTCCGCGCGGCTGATCGGTCCCGTTGAGGCCGAACAGAAAGCGCCTACGGTGGCGGTTTCGCTCAACCGGCCCGGTGCCGAGGCGGCGGCGCAACTGGCGCAGCATGGGATCATGGCGGGGGGCGGCGATTTCTACGCGGTGCGGCCTCTGACCGCGATGGGCGTGGATCCCGAGCGCGGGGTGTTGCGTCTGAGTTTCGTGCATTACACGTCCAGCGCCGAGGTGGACAAACTCTTGACCGCACTTGATGATATTCTTTGATCCGCCCGCGCCCCCGGCCCGTATTGCAGGGAAAGACTGGGGCAGGGGATGACGGATATAACACCATCAATCATATGGTTCAGGCGCGATTTGCGTCTGGCCGACAACCCGGCACTTTGTGCGGCGCTCGCGGGCGGCCGCCCTGTGATCCCTGTTTTCATCCATGATGAGAGCGTCGAGAGCCTAGGTGCCGCGCCAAAATGGCGCCTGGGTCTGTCGCTGGCCTCTCTGGCGCGAGACCTCGAGGCGGTGGGGAGCCGTCTCATCCTGCGGCGCGGCACGGCGCTGGAGGTTTTGCGCACGCTGGTGGCCGAGACCGGGGCAGGGGCGATGCATTGGTCGCGGCTCTATGATCCGCAGGCGATTACACGCGACAAGGCGGTTAAATCCGCGCTGCGCGAGGCAGGGGTGGACGCACAGAGCCATGCCGGCCATGTGATGTTTGAACCTTGGACGGTCGAGACCAAGACCGGTGGATTCTACCGCGTCTATTCTCCCATGTGGCGTGCGGTGAAGGATCGCGAGGTTGCATCGCCCCTTTCAGCACCGTCGCGTATTCCTGCCCCGGAAACATGGCCTGTCTCTGACGCTCTGGACGATTGGCGGATGGGTGCGGCCATGCGGCGCGGGGCCGAAGTATGTCTGCCCTATCAGCGTGTGGGCGAGGCGGCGGCCATGGATCGCCTTCACGCCTTTGCCGACGGGGCCATTGCGGACTATAAAGATGCGCGCAATTTTCCAGCGGTGGATGCTACTTCCAACCTCTCGGAAAACCTGACGTACGGGGAGGTTTCGCCCCGGCAATGTTGGCATGCCGGACAGAGGGCTTTGCATGCTGGGGCGCAAGGCGCGGAACATTGGCTCAAGGAGTTGGTCTGGCGCGAGTTTGCCTATCATCTCATGTATCATACCCCGCATATCCTGAGCGGCAATTGGCGGACCGATTGGGATGCGTTCCCTTGGTCCGAGGATGAAGAGCACCCGGAGGTGATTGCGTGGAAGCAGGGTCGCACCGGCGAGCCCTTTGTCGATGCCGCCATGCGCGAGATGTATGTGACCGGCAAGATGCACAACCGTGCGCGGATGATTGTGGCATCCTACCTGACCAAGCACCTCATGACCCACTGGAAAATCGGTCTTGCGTGGTTCGCCGACTGTCTCACCGATTGGGACCCGGCGTCGAACGCAATGGGCTGGCAATGGGCGGCAGGCAGTGGCCCGGATGCCGCGCCGTATTTCCGGGTGTTCAACCCAGAGACGCAGCTGGACAAGTTCGATCCCAAAGGCGCCTATACCCGCCGCTGGATCGCCGAGGGGCAACACACCCCGCCCGCCACCGCGCTCGACTATTTCGAGGCAATCCCACGGCACTGGGGGCTCGACCCTGCGATGACCTATCCGGGGCGGGTTGTTGATCTGGCAAGAGGGCGGCAGCGCGCGCTTGACGCCTATGAAGCGCGGGGCTTTTGACGCATGACCATAATGACCGCAAGAACGGCGCGGGGCGCGCCACAGAACGAAAGAGGGACCGAGCGGATGATCCTGACCGACACCACCGGCCAGACGGGCCTGCCGCGCTATTTCGCCCGCTGCTTTGGAGTGGCCCGCAATATCGACGCCGGACGGCTTGATATCCGCCTGCCCGATGGTCGCGTGTTTCGCGCAGAGGGACAGCGCCCCGGCCCGGTCGCCGTGCTGGACATCCACGATCCCGAGGTCTTTGCTCGGCTGGTGCGCGAGGGCTATCTTGGGTTTTGCGAGGCGTATCTCGATGGGGACTGGTCCACGCCCGATTTGCAGGCGTTCATGGACCTGCTCAACGATGACAATGACGGGATCTACAACGGCTATCCCGGTCAGCGCGTGGCGCAGGTCTACGAGCGCATCCGCTTTTGGTTCAAGCGCAATTCTAAAACACAGGCGCGGCGCAACATCAGCTATCATTATGACCTCGGGAATGAGTTCTACAGCCTCTGGCTGGATGAAACTATGACCTATTCAAGCGCCATCTTTCAGACCGGCCAGAACAGTCTCGAACAGGCGCAGATCGCCAAATACGCCAGCATGGTCGATCAGATGGGGGTGAAACCCGGCGATCATGTGCTGGAAATCGGCTGTGGCTGGGGGGGCTTTGCCGAGTATGCCGCCAAGGAACGCGGCCTGCGCGTGACCGGCCTGACGATCAGCGCGGAGCAGTTGAAATATGCGCAGGACCGGATGGCGCGGGCCGGGCTGTCGGACCGCGTCACGCTCAAATTGCAGGATTATCGCGACGAGCGCGGCACCTATGACGGCATTGCCAGCATCGAGATGTTCGAGGCGGTGGGCGAACGCTATTGGCCGGTGTTTTTCAACTCCCTGCGAGAGCGGCTCAATCCCGGCGCTCTGGCCACGCTCCAGATCATAACGGTCGAGGACAAGCGGTGGGAAAGCTATCGCACCGATGTGGATTTCATCCAGAAATACATTTTTCCGGGAGGTATGTTGCCCAGCCCGACCGCGCTGCGCGCCGAGATCGAGCGGGCGGGGCTGAGCGTTGCGCGGTCTATCGAGTTTGGCGAGAGCTATAGCCAGACCCTGCGCCGCTGGCATCAGGCTTTCAACGACAAATGGGATGAAATCGCCAAAATGGGCTTTGACGAGCGGTTTCGCCGGATGTGGAATTTCTACCTGACCTCTTGCGCGGGGGCCTTCAAAGGGGGTAGTTGCGATGTGACACAGATCACCATCGCAAGGCCCGGATAGATGCCCGTTACAGATCACATGCCCACCGCCGCGCGGCTGGTCGCGGCGATCGGACTTGGTGCCTTGGGGTGGTTCGGATCAGAGCTCTTTCGCCCTCTCATGCCCGAAGATACCAACTTTGGCTGGTTCAATCAGGTCAATGTGGCCTTGGGTGCTATCTGCGGTTGGCGGGTGACGGGCCGGAGGCTGGGCTATGGCTATGCCGAAGGGTTCAGTGCGGGATTGACCGGCGTTGGCGCTTTGGTGTTTTGGGCGATTTTTGTTCAGAGCCTTAACGAGATGCTCAAGCGCGCGCTCGATAACCGATATGACGGGGTGATCGAGGGGCTGACCTCGATGTTCGAGTTGATGGTCGACTATGGCATGACGATGCTCAACGGACCGTTGATCGGCGCGTTGGTGACAGGTGGGATCGTGGTGGGCGTCGTTTCGGAATGGGTGTCGCACCGGTGGTCGTGACACCGCTGTTTCTCTACGGTCCCTTGGCTGACATCCATGTCCTGCAAGGCATCTTTTCCAGCTTCGTTGCTGCAGAGGCGCGGGCAGAGGGAATGCAGATATCCTGTGAGGATGCGCCCTTGCCCTTGACGGGGTTGCGCCGCGGAACGGGGGCTATCGATGGGCTTTTGGTGGATCACCCTTCGGCTGTGGAGGATTTGACCTTTGTGCTCCGCGCCCTTGGTCTGGGTCCGGCGGAGCCCCTTGCGGTTCATTGCCAAGGCACCACTTATGCGGCGCAGGTGTTTCCCGGCCAGCCGGGACCCCTTGCATGGGATGCCACGGCGTTGCGCGGGCGTAATGCCTCGATCCTGAAGGGGGCTATCGCAGAAATCCTGAGCCTCAAGGGCCGCGTTGCGCCTGAAGATTTCACTCACCGTCTGCCGATGATCTTGTCACGCGCCGCGGCGCAGGTGGCCGCCGCACGGTCAGCCCCGATCACGTTGCGCAGCCCGACCCATGCCGATCAGGTGATACAAGAGGCGAATGAGATCACCCACGCGGGATTCTTTCTCAGCCGCAAGTACACGCTGCGGCATCCGCGCTTTGACGGTACACAGAGCGATAGCCTTGAGCGAGAGGTGTTTGTCGCCACCGACGCATCTCTCGTGCTGCCCTATGATCCGGTCCGCGACCGTGTGCTCTTGGTGGAACAGTTCCGCATGGGCCCGTTTGGGCGCGGCGATCCTTACCCTTGGATGCTGGAGCCGGTGGCAGGGCGGATCGATGGCGGCGAGAGCCCGGAAGCGACCGCGCACCGCGAATGTCTGGAAGAGGCGGGTTTAACGCTGCGCGGGTTGGAAAAGATTTCCCAGCATTATTGTACGCCCGGTTACTCGACTGAGGTCTTTCACCTCTTTCTGGGGATTTGTGACCTGCCCGATCTGGAACAGGGGCGCGGGGGATTGGCCGCAGAGCATGAGGATATTCGCACCCATGTGATTGATTTCCCGCAGGCAATGGCGCTGGTCCAGAGTGGCGAGGCCAATAATGGGCCGCTGATCCTCTGCCTTCTGTGGCTTGAGCGTGAACGCGCAAGGCTGCGCGCATCCGCTTGAGTTCCCGTCCTCAAGCGCCTAAACCGAAGAGAACACGCTGACCACAGGAGCATGAAAGATGCGCATCGCACAGGATCTGGCCGCCGCTGTCGGGAATACACCGCTCATTCGTTTGCGCCGCGCCAGTGAGGAAACGGGATGCGACATCCTTGGCAAATGCGAGTTTCTCAATCCCGGACAATCGGTCAAGGACCGCGCCGCACTCTTTATCATCCGTGACGCGATTGCGCGCAGTGATCTGAAACCCGGCGGCACGATTGTCGAGGGCACGGCAGGCAATACCGGGATTGGTCTGGCGCTGGTCGGCGCCTCGCTTGGCTTCAAGACGGTGATCGTGATCCCCGAGACGCAGAGTCAGGAAAAGAAGGATATGCTGCGTCTGGCCGGTGCCGACCTGGTGCAGGTGCCTGCTGCGCCTTATTCAAATCCGAACAATTTTGTGCGCTATTCCGAGAGATTGGCAGCAGAACTTGCCAAAACAGAACCTAATGGTGTGATCTGGGCCAATCAGTTCGACAATGTGGCAAACCGTCAGGCGCATATCGAGACGACCGGCCCCGAGATCTGGGAGCAGACCGGCGGCAAGGTGGACGGCTTTATTTGCGCGGTGGGCTCTGGTGGCACGCTGGCCGGGGTCGGCATGGCGCTGCAACCCAAGGGCGTCAAGGTGGGTCTTGCCGATCCGATGGGCGCCAAGCTTTATTCCTGGTACACCAAGGGCGAGCTGGAGAGCGAAGGCTCGTCCATTGCCGAGGGGATCGGGCAGGTGCGCATCACCGCCAATCTTGACGGTTTCACGCCAGATTTCGCCTGTCAGGTGCCCGATGCCGAGGCGCTGCCGATCGTTTTCGACCTCTTGCAGCACGAGGGTCTGTGCATGGGGGCCTCGACCGGCGTCAATGTCGCCGGGGCCATTCGGATGGCGCGCGAGTTGGGGCCGGGTCATACCATCGTGACGATCCTGTGCGATTATGGAACGCGCTATCAATCCAAGCTCTTTAATCCCGAGTTCCTACGCGCCAACAACTTGCCGACACCGGATTGGCTGGATCAGGCCCCGCGCTCAATCCCCGGAGTTTTCGCAGGGTGACAAGGATGCTGCGGCAACTTTGCCTGATCCTTTGCCTGGCATTTGGCGCAGCGGTGGCGATACCCGCCATGGCCCCCGCGCAGGGGCAGCACACGCCGGACGCAGTGGATTACGTCACATGGGAAGAGCTTGCGGGTGAGGCGGATGATCTGATCGCCAATGGCGATGCGACGACTGCGGACTTGGAAAACATGCGTGCCCAAATCAATGGGTGGCGGCAACAGTTTGTCGAGATGCAGACGCTCAATTCCGCGGCAATCCGAACTGTGCGTGATCAGATTGCGGCCTTGGGGCCCGTCCCCGAGACCGGCGAAGAGGCCGAAGACATTGCGGCACAGAGGGCGGAACTGAACCGACGTCTTGCCCGATTGGAGGCGCCGGTCAAGTTGGCCGAACTGGCGCGCAGCCGCGCCGAGGGGCTGGTCACAAGCATTGACGGAGCCATTCGAGACCGCCAGACTCAGGCGTTGTTGCGGCTTGGACCCTCGCCGGTCAACCCGCTGCATTGGCCCGAGGCGGTCAAGGCGCTCTACCGTGCAGTGGATACGGTGCGGGCAGAGACAGCGACCAACTGGCAGAGCAGTTTTCGCCGTACTCGTTTTCAGAGCAACCTGCCGGGGGTGATCGTTCTTGGCCTTCTCGGCATTTTGCTGATTGCGCGGGGGCGGGTCTGGACCACGCGCTTGGCGGCGCGGGTCTTGGGGGAAACCCCGACGGCTGGCCGCCGTTTGGCCGCCTTCGCCCTATCACTGGGGGAATGGCTGCTGCCTTATTTGGGGGTCCTCGCCATCGTGGTCGGGGCGGTGCTTGCCGGGCTTTTGGGGGCCAAGGGCACGCTTGTGGTCAACGCGCTGCCCGCTGCGGCCTTTATCCTGCTGTTGGCGCGGTGGCTGACCTTGCGGGTCTTTCCACGCGACGAGCGGCAGTTGCCCTTGCTCACGCTCAGCGCGTCAGAGCGCGCGACCGGGCGGTTCTGCGGGGGCTCTCTGGGCCTTGTGGTGGCGGGTTTTGCCTATGTGCAGGATCTGGCCGATGGCTTTGACTGGTCCGAAGAAGCTCGCAACGTCCTGATCTTTCCGCTCATGGTGCTGGCCTCGCTGCTCCTGCTGCGTCTGGCACGGCTCTTGATGCGCCACAGCAAGGCGGCCGAGAACGAGCCGGAAACCGAACAGACCTTCCGCAGCAAGCTGGTGCGTATCCTTGCGCGCGCGCTGTGGGCCTTGGCGATCCTTGCGCCGCTCTTGTCTGCCGTCGGCTATATGTCCGCCGCCGAGGCCATGATGCTGCCGGCGCTTCTGTCGCTGATGATGATCGCGGCGCTCTTGTTGATCCAGCGGGTGCTGTCCGAGGTCTATATCATGCTGCGGGGCAACGCGCAGAGCATCGACGACTCGCTCTTTCCGGTGCTTTTGGGTTTTTTCCTCGTTCTGGCCTCTATCCCGATTTTCGCGCTCATCTGGGGCGCACGGCCTGCGCAACTGCAAGAGGCTTGGCTGAGCTTCACCCAAGGGATCAGTCTTGGCGGCATCACGCTGTCACCGACCGGGTTCTTGATCCTTGCGGGGGTTTTCACCCTTGGCTACCTGCTGACCCGGCTCATTCAGGGCGCGCTCAAGAATTCGATCCTGCCCAAGACCAAGCTCGATATGGGCGGGCGCAATGCCATCGTGTCAGGCGTGGGCTATGTGGGGATATTCCTCGCGGCGCTGGTGTCTATCACGGCGGCGGGGATTGACCTCAGTTCGCTGGCCATTGTTGCTGGTGCCCTGTCCGTTGGCATCGGTTTTGGTCTGCAAAACATCGTGTCCAACTTTGTCTCGGGTATCATCCTCTTGATCGAGCGGCCCATTTCCGAAGGCGACTGGATCGAGGTGGGCGGGCAGCACGGCTATGTGCGCTCGATCTCTGTCCGCTCGACCCGGATCGAGACCTTTGACCGCACCGATGTGATCGTGCCCAATGCCGATTTCGTCAGTGGCACGGTGACGAATTACACCCGCGGCAATACTGTGGGTCGGGTGATCGTGCCGGTGGGCGTGGCCTATGGCACCGATACGCGCCGGGTCGAGAAAATCCTGCGCGAGGTGGCCGAGGCACATCCGATGGTGTTGATGCAGCCGCCGCCGAACATCCTGTTTCAGAACTTCGGGGCCAGTTCGCTGGATTTCGAAATCCGTGCGATCCTGCGCGACGTCAACTGGGTGGCCAGCGTGAAATCCGACATGAACCACGAGATTGCCCGCCGCTTTGCCGAAGAGGGAATCGAGATTCCCTTCCCGCAACAGGATGTATGGTTTCGCAATGCGCCCTCTGGCGCACCTGAGCAGAAAGAGCCTGCCGCGCAGATCACAAGTCAACGCCCCGCCGCCCTGACCGAGGGCGATGTCGACGGCGACGGTGGCGGCGAGGGTGACGGACGATGACCCCCCCGCTTTTTCGGCAGGACGCCTATCGGACCGAGGCGTCCGGTATTGTCGTGGCGCATACGCCCGAGGGTGGGATCGTTCTGGACCAGACGCTCTTTTATCCCACGGGCGGTGGTCAACCGGGCGATAGCGGGCGGCTCATCTGGCAAGGGCGCAGCCTGAGCATTGCCACGGCGGTCAAGGCTGAGGGGGATCAAATCGCGCTTGTCGTGGCCGAACCGGTGCCATTGCCGCCCATCGGCGCGGCCCTGCGGCAGGCGATCGACTGGCCAAGGCGGCACCGTCTGATGCGGATGCACACGGCGCTCCATCTCTTGTCGGTCGTGATCCCGCTGCCGGTTTCAGGCGGCGCGATTGCCGAGACACGCAGCCGGCTCGATTTCGACATGCCAGAAGCGCCCGCGGATCGCGACACGCTGGAGGAGTATCTCAATCAACTGGTGGACCGGGATTTGCCCGTGACCGAGGATTGGATCACCGACGATGAATTGCGCGCCAATCCGGGGCTGGTCAAGACCATGTCGGTGGCCCCGCCCATGGGCTCTGGCCGGGTGCGTCTGGTGCGCATCGGGCAGGGGGCGGATCAGGTCGATCTGCAACCCTGCGGCGGCACCCATGTGGCGCGCACAGGAGAAATTGGGCGATTGCGGCTTGGCAAGGTCGAAAAGAAAGGCCGCCAGAACCGCCGGGTTTATCTTCACTTGGAAGATTGAGCGCGCTTAGCTCGTGGCAAAATCCGCAATGGCCTGTGTAAGGCAATCGAGGCTGTCGGTATGCGGGGCCGTTGTAGGCAGGGCATCCGTCATCAAGGACAGTTCCGTGCAGGCCACCAGCAAATGATCTGCGCCATGGGCCAAGAGCGCCTCTGCCTCTTGGGCAAGCTGCGGCTTGAGGTTTACCAGAGCCTCGCCCGCCTTGACCGCGCGGATGACGGCGAGAATTCCGCTGTCATCGGGCAAGAACACAGGCGTCAGCCCATGGGCGGCAAAGGGCGTGGCAAAGACATTGGCAAGCCGCGTGGCAGGCGAGGCCAGCATCCCGATCCGCTGAGCGCCTTGGGCGGCAAGCGCCTCTGCTGTGAGGTCCAGCATGTTGAGAAAGGGCAGGGGCGTGGCATTGGCCACGGCAGGGGCGTAGTGATGCGCGGTGTTGCAGGGCATGGCCAGCGCCTCTGCCCCCGCCGCCTGCAGGGCACGCGCCATTCGGGCCAGAACCGGACCGGGGTCCTCGCCCGTACCCTCGATCAGCGCCTTGATCCGGCTGGGCACCTGCGGGTTCTGATGCACGATCAGCGGGATGTGGTCGCTGTCATCGCGCGCGGGCACGGTGGCCAGCACCTTTTGCATCAAGAGCACGGTCGCTTCGGGGCCCATGCCCCCCAGAATGCCCACGGTTTTCATCTGGCGGTGTTATCCTGTCGAAATGGCCGCCTGAGCGATAGGCCCAAGGCGAATGTCTGCACTGCGGGCATGCCCTTCCATCCGTTCGGCCCGGCTGAGGCTGGCAGTGACGCGCGCGAGATCGGGCAGCGCGCAGGCGTCCACCTCTTGCCAGGTGACGGTTTTCAGGAACTTGTGCACCGATAGACCCCCGGTATAGCGCGCGGCGCCAGAGGTGGGCAAGACGTGGTTGGGGCCTGCCGCCTTGTCGCCAAAGGCCACAGTGGTGTTCTCGCCCAGGAAAAGCGAACCGTAGGCGCGCAGGCGTGTGCGCCACCACGGCAGATCGCGCGCCTGCACATGCAGATGCTCTGGCGCCTTGGTATCGGCATACTGCGCCATCTCTTCCGCGCTGTCGCAGAGCACCACCTCGGCCAGATCGCGCCACGCGGCCGTGGCAGCAGAGCGGTTCGGCTCTGGCAGGCTGGCGATGAGGGCAGGGACACGGGCCATCACGGCCTCGGCCAGCGGGCGATGGGTGGTGGCGAGCCATACCGGGGAATTCGCGCCATGCTCCGCCTGTCCAACCAGATCGGCGGCGACGGTTTCGGCATCCGCCGTGTCATCGGCGAGAATGAGGCTGTCGGTGGGACCTGCGAACATATCAATGCCGATAGGGCCAAAAAGCTGGCGCTTGGCTTCGGCGACATAGGCATTGCCGGGACCGACCAGAATGTCTGCGGGCGGCGCGCCAAAGAAACCAAAGGCCATGGCCGCAACCCCCTGCACCCCGCCGATGGTCAGAATGCGAGTAGCCCCGGCCAGATCCATCGCATAGAGCATGGCATCGGGAATACCCTGATCGCCGCAGGGGGGCGAAACGGCCGTGATGTCCGCGACGCCCGCCTCGCGCGCGGTGGCGATGGTCATCAGCGCCGACGCGATATGGCTATAGCGCCCACCGGGCACGTAACAGCCCGCAGCCCCCAGCGGAATCTGGCGTTGGCCTGCCCGCAGGCCGGGGCGCAATTCGATCTCCATATCCTGCGCTGTCGCGCGCTGTGCGGCGGCAAAGCGCGAGATATTGTCATGCGCCCATTGGATATCCGCCTTGAGCGTTTGCGGCACGCGGGACACGGCGGCGTCAATCTCGGCGCGGGTCACGGTGATGCCGCCCTGCCAGCCATCGAGTTGCCGCGCATATTCCAGCGCCACCTGTGCGCCCCCCGTGCGCAGCCGCGCGAGCATGATTTGAACTGTATCGGCCACGTCATGCGCGGTCTGAGGTGGCTCTCCGGGGGCGGTCTTGAGCGGGATGATGGGCATGGCGCGAACTCCTTTGCCCAAGGAATGGGGGGCGTTGCGGTCAACGGCAAGAGATTTGCCGGGGCAAGGCCCCGGTTTTTCCAGCGGCTGAAACCCGGTTTCGGAATTTCCGAAAAGGGCCGTGTGCTAGCCTCGTCTGCGCTTGGGCGCGTCGAGATCCTGATCGGTCTCGGGCAGCCCCTCGCGCGACAAGAGGACAGCGATGGCGCGAAACCCCGGCACATGGCTACAGACGATCATCAGCGCCACCATGATCGGCACCGCCAGAAACATCCCCGGGATTCCCCAGACCGCCGCCCAGAACGCGAGGCTGATAATGATGCCAAAGGAGGACACGCGCAGCGCGCGGCCCATCAGCATCGGGTCAATGATATTGCCGTTGATGAACTGAATGATCCCCACGATCAGAAAAATCACCAGTGCCGTGGTGCCATCCGCCAGCTGCACATAGGCCACCAGCGCCACCAGCACCGTCGCCACGATCGAGCCGATCGACGGGATGTAATTGAGCACGAAGGTCAGGATCCCCAGGGCACCGGCCAAATCGAGGGCAAAGAACCGCGCCACGCCATAGACCATGAGGCCGGTCACGACGCTGACCAGCGTCTTGACCAGCAGATAGTAGTTCACCCGGTGGATGATCGAACTGACGATCCGGCCCACCCGCTCGGCCTGCTTCACATCGCCAAACAGGCTTTCGAGTTTGGTTGTGAACCAGATCCGCTCGGCAAAGAGAAAACCCACGAAGAGAATGACCAGCACCGTGCCCTGCATGATGCCCCCTGCCTGACCCGCGAGGGTCCGCAGATAGCCCGCGACATCAAGGGTCGATACCGCGTTGAACACCGCCTTTTCCGCATCCGGGCCGAGCCAGGCCACCATCGCAGAGATCGCCTGCGGGGCGCGGTCGGTATAGGCGAGGGTGGTCGAGAGCACCGTGTTGATCTGCGACAGGATCACCGCCGAGAGGCTGAGCAACGCCGCCGAAATGAGCAAGAGCGCCACGATGCTGGCCAGCCAGTTGGGCACGCGCACCGGCCCGAGGTGAACCCGCGCGATGGATGTGATCGCATCCGAGGTAAGGCTGAACAGAATGATCGCCGTGGCCAGCGAGATCAGCAGGAACCGCGCCTGCACCAGCAAAAAGAGCACCACCGCAAAGGCGATGATGATTTGCGCCACGGTGCGGATGCGCTGCAGTTCCGGCGTGCTCTGGCTGGTGGGGCGCGTTTCTTGGTCTGCTGGTGTCACCGTCTGGCCTGTCTCTGATTTGGCTGGAACGCAGTATCGGGAAAATCGCGGCGGGTGACAATCGCAGAACGCTGCCTTTCGGCTATAAAATCAGGCGTTTCCAGCACCTGCCCGGATTTGCGGCGGCCCTCAGACATCCCCCAGGATCAGATCGGCGGCGCGCCAGGCCAGCATCATCGTGGGCGCGTTGGTATTGCCCGAGGTGACATTGGGAAAGACCGAGGCATCGACCACCCGCAAGCCCGTGATCCCATGCACCCGAAGGTTTGGATCGACGACGGAGCGCGCCGGATCGCTGCCCATCCGGCAGGTTCCCACCGGATGAAACACCGTGCCGCAGCGTTTGCGGAAATCGTCGAGAATGGCGTCATCGTCCATCTCGCGCAGGTCCTGATACATGGCGCTCTCGACAAGGGCGGTCAGCGCCGCCGTTGACATGATCCGCTGACAAAGCCGCCCCCCGGCGACCACCTGCGCGCGGTCCTCTGCGGTGGCCAGCGAATTGGGCTGAATAAGGGGGGGCGCCTCGGGGTTTGAGCTGCTTATGTCGATGCGTCCGCGGCTGGTGGGGCGTGAGGGCTGGAACGAGATGATAAAGCCCGGAAATGGATCGGGCCGCACCACCGAGCGTGTGCCCGCGGGCGTGGTCGTATAGGTGACGGGATTGAAATAGAGCTGTTGGTCGGGATGGTTCTGGCCGGGCTTTGAGCGGAAGTAGCCGCCGCATTGGTTGACCGAGAGCGACAGCGGGCCGCGCCGGGTGAGGGCAAAGCGCAAGGCGGCCCGCACCTTGCCCAGGAAGGGGGCGAGGTCGTTGTTCAGCGTGGGTTCGGTGGCGCGAAAGTAATAGTTGATCCCCAGATGATCCTGAAGATTGCCGCCCACATGCACGCAATCGCGCAGCGGCATGATGCCATGCTGGCGCAAGAGATCTGCCGGACCGATGCCCGAGAGCTGCAACAGGCGCGGCGAGGTGACGGCCCCGGCGCTCAGGATGATCTCGCGCCCCGCTCGCGCCACTTGCCCCTTCCCGCCCCGGCGGTAGTGCACGGCCACCGCGCGCGTGCCGTCAAATTCGATGCGGTCGACATGTGCCCCCGTCACCAGCGTCACATTGCTGCGTTTCAGCGCGGGTTTGAGACAGGCGCGCGCCGAAGAATTGCGCAATCCGCCCGCAGTGTTGATCCGGTAGATGGTTCCGCCTTCGCCGTTGGGGTCGTTGAGATCCTCGGTGCGCGGCAGGCCCAGTTCATCGAGCGCGGCAAAGTAATGCCGGTTGACCGGGTGGATCTGGTCCGAGACATCCTGCACCGTGATCGGGCCTGTCCCGCGCCGCGTGCCATCGGGGGCCACCTGTGTTTCGAGCGCATCATACGTGGCACGCACGGTTTCCCAGCCCCAGCCGGTTGCACCTGCCGCCTCCCAATCGTCGAAATCATGGGGCAGGCCGCGCGCATAGACCATGGCGTTGATCGCCCCTGACCCGCCCACCGTCTTGCCGCGTGGCCAGTAGCCGCGGCGCCCGTCGAGCGCGTCTTCGGGCTGGGCTTCGTATTTCCAGTTCAGCCGCTCATTAAAAAAGGTTTTGCCATAACCCAAGGGTAGCGCAATCCACGGGCTGCGCCCACGCCCCCCAGCCTCGAGAATCAAGACCCGGTGCCGCCCATTCGCGCTCAGCCGTTCGGCCAGAACCGAGCCCGCAGAGCCTGCGCCGACGATGATATAGTCGTGATCTGTCACGGTCTGCCTGCCTCTGCTCTTTGCTCGCGTGCCAGCGTTACAAATCCGGTTTCGTGCCGGATTGCCGGAAAACGGCAGGGCTGACAGTTTTCCGACAGAACCTTGCGGCGCGCGCGCGTCAAGCGCTTTGTTCTTTTCACCTGCTAATCTGCATTCTTCCCCTTGCAAAGCCCGGCCCCCTGCGGCTAGAACCCGCCCGATGGAGCGGTGGCCGAGTGGTCGAAGGCGCACGCCTGGAAAGTGTGTAGGCGGGGAACCGTCTCGAGGGTTCGAATCCCTCCCGCTCCGCCACAGATCAGCCCTGAGGTCATACCACGGAACCCGCAAGGGTATTTCGGGTCAGTCTAAGGTCAGAATGCTTTCTTCCGGGGGGCAGGGCCGGTACCGTGGGATTGATCGCGTTCGGCGTGCTAAGTCTGACCCGAATGCTGCATCTTGTGAAGATGTTACGACTTGGAAACCAAATGTGACATCAGGGGCAAGTTGTTGCCGATCCTGTTTTCGCGCCGCCCGGGGTGAATTCAAGCGGTTCCGCCGCACCGGCCCAAGGGCAGAAATCCTCGGGCTGCCTTGTCTCGGAGCAGGGGCGCGCGATAGGGCAGGTGGAAGAGGATTGAGGATCAAATCGCATGGGCGCCCGCCGATCGTGCAAGGGTGTCCGTGTGTGGCGCGCGCGCGTGGCTTCGGCGCGATGAGAGGCGTGCAGGCCTTGTCAGCAATGCGCTGTAATCTATTATTATTAATGAATTAATTGTGAAATCTCGCAAAGCATGCGGCGCCGGGTCACGCCCGCATCGCGCACTGAATACGATCGCAGGCAGCAGCAGGGGCACATTGGCGGGGCGTGCAACACGCGCCGCATATTGCTGCCGCATCTCGATGCTTAACCTGCACTCGAACAAAGGCGAGACTATGGCCCTGATCCCGGCCATCACGAGGGCGCAATTGGCACTGGTTGAGGCTCTCGGAGCCAAGCCAGAGCGCCTTTGCGAGGCACGGCGGCGGCTGGCCAAGTCCTTGACCTGAAACGCCAGCTTGTGCCATCAGACCGCCAAATGCCATATACTTGGTATGACAGAGGGCAAACCGACAACAGTCGGAAGCGAAACAAGGAAAAATGGGATGCAGGCGACAGGCAGTTCGCACAGTCTCGCGCTGCGGCGCGGAGAGTTCACGACGTTGATCGAGGCGCTCGACTATGCCGCCGAGGGCGACACAGGCGTCAACTTTTACAATGCGCGTGGCGAGCTTTATGCAACCTCCACCTATGCCGATTTGCAGACCGATGTGATCGCACTCGCGCAGCGGTTGCTGGGGCTTGGGCTTGAGCCGGGCGCGCGGGTTGGTCTTGTGGCCGAAACCTCGCCGCATTTCGTGCGGTTCTTCTGGGCTTGCCAATATGCCGGGCTGGTGCCGGTGCCGCTGCCGGCCACAATGCATATCGGTGGCCACGCGGGTTATGTCGCGCAGCTGCGCGGCCTGATCGAGAATTGCGGCGCGGCGGTGGCGATGGCCCCCGTGGAATGGATGAGCTTTCTGGAAGAGGCGACCACTGGCCTCACGCTGAGCTTTGTCGGCGCGCCCGAGGATTTCGACCATCTGTCGCCTTCGACCGCGACCTTGCCGACGGTAACACCGGACAGCATTGCCTATATTCAGTACACTTCCGGCAGCACCCGCTTTCCGCGCGGTGTGGTAATTGATCACAAGACCGTGCTGGCCAACATCAACGACATGGCGACCAACGGTCTCAAGATGACCGATCTGGACCGTTTCGGATCTTGGCTGCCGTTCTATCATGACATGGGTCTTGTGGCCTTTATCATGATGCCGATGGCAACACAGCGCTCTGTCGATTTCCTCGGCACGCAGGACTTTGCTATGCGTCCGCGCAAGTGGCTGGAAATGATGTCGGCCAATCGTACCACAATCACCTCCGGCCCGCCCTTCGGCTATGACCTCGCCGCGATGCGCGTGCGCCCGAGCGACGCCGCGCAATGGGACCTCAGCGCGCTGCGCGTGGCCTGTGTGGGCGCCGAAATGATCAACCCCGAGCCGCTCAAGCGTTTTGCCGAGGCGTTGGCGCCCTCGGGTTTCAAATCCACCGCATTCCTGCCTTGCTATGGCATGGCCGAATGTTCGCTGGGCATCAGCTTTGCCGGGCTCGATGAAGAGTTGCAGATTGACTATGTCGATGCCGAACAGATGCAGGAAGATAGCGTCGCCGCGCCGCTCGACCCGGAAGAGGCCCTCAAATCCAAACGCCGTGTGGCGCGTTACGTCGATTGCGGCGCGCTGCTGCCGACGTTCGAGATTTCGATCCGCGATGAGCATGGCAAGGATCTGCCCGAGCGTCAGGCCGGTGTGATCCACCTGCGCGGACCCAGTGTGATGAGCCACTACTTTCAGGAAGAGGCGATTACCCGCGAATGTCTGAGCGCGGATGGCTGGCTGGATACCGGCGATATCGGCTATCTCGCCAACGGGCGGCTCTTTGTCACTGGACGGCGCAAGGACATGATCATCATCCATGGGCGCAACATCTGGCCCGAGGATCTGGAATATCTGGCCAAGACGCAGCCGGGTGTGAACTATACCGACGCTGCTGCCTTCTCGGTGCCCTCTGAGGTGGATCAACAGGAAACCGCCGTGCTGGTGGTGCAATGCCGCGAGCGTGACGAGATCAAGCGCGCGCGTCTGGTCAAGACCATCGCGGGCCTTGTCCGATCGGAATTCGGGATCGACGTCATTGTCGAACTGGTGCCGACCCGCACGTTGCCGCGCACCTCGTCGGGTAAACTGGCGCGCGCACGGGCGCGGCTCGATTACCTTGGGCGGCGTCAGGCGGCCAAGATGCAGCATAAGGCAGAACCGGCCAATAGCCTGCCCGTGGACGAGGCGATGCCGCAGGTCCGTTACATCGCATGACCGACCCGGTGGCGGTCACGGGCGCCTCCGGCTTTGTCGGGCGCGCCCTGATCGGACAAATGCTGGAGGCGGGCCGCCCGGTGCGGGCACTGGTGCATCGTCAGGGGCTGGGAATCTCGCATCCTCTGCTGGAAACAGTGACGGGGGGGCTGTCGGATAAGGCGGCGTTGACCAAGCTTATGGCAGGCGCACAGGCGGTCGTTCATGTGGCGGGGCAGGTGCGGGGGCGCGATCTGGCGGATTTTCTGGGGGTCAATGCCGATGGCGTGACCAATGTTGCAAAGTCCGCGCAGGCGGCTGGCGTGCGCCGCGTGATCCTCATTTCCTCGCTTGCGGCACGGGAGCCGCATCTGTCGCCCTATGCTGCCAGCAAACGCGCGGGCGAGGATCGGCTGGCTGAGGTGTCTCTGAACGCAGATTTCACCTCTGCCATACTGCGCCCGCCTGCGATCTACGGCCCCGAGGACCGCGAACTTGTGCCGCTCTTTCAGACCATGGCGCGGGGCATCGTGCCATTGCCGGGTGTGGCCGGTGCACGGGCGTCACTCTTGCATGTCGATGACCTTGCGCGCGCCATCGTCAAACTTCTGGACAGCGCGGCAGAGGCTACCTATGAACTCGACGACGGGCATGAGGCAGGTTACAGCTGGGACGAGATCGCGACCATTGTCGAACGGGTTGCGGGGCGCGGGCGCGGCTGGCGCGTCAAACTGCCGGGCGGCATTTTGCGGGCGGTGGCCACAGGCAATCTGATGGCCTCAAAGATCTTGGGTTACAGCCCGATGCTCACGCCCGGCAAAGTCAATGAACTGCGCCACCCCGACTGGGTGTGCGACAACACCGAAATCAGCCGCGATACCGGATGGCAGCCGCTGGTTTCTCTGGAAAATGGGCTATCCTCGATCCTGCGCGGGACGCCGTTGAAAATTGATAGGGGCATCACCAATGTCACATGACACCCAAGACCTTGAACAGGAAATCCTCGACGTGCTGTTCGAGCGTCTGTCGAAGTTTCCGGTGAAATCCGGCGCTTTGACCGCTGAAACCAGTCTTGTCGCCGATATGAGCCTCGATTCCGTCAACATGATGGAACTGCTGATGGAGGTGGAGGACACGTTCGACGTGAGCTTTCCGCTCAACATGATGGCCAATGTCGACACGGTCCAGAACTTAGCAGATCAGATCAAACTGCTTGTGGAGAAAAAAGCATGAGCATTTCAGACCGTTTTGCCGAACTGGCGCATCTGCGCGATGCCTTGGGCGCGGAAGAGGCCGACCCCACCCGGATCGTGATGGACCGCATCCTGTCGCCGACAGAGGCGATGATCGGCAACCGCCCGACCATCCTTGTGGGCACCAACAACTATCTCGGCCTGACCTTTGATCCGGCCGTGTTGGAGGCTGCAAGCGCCGCGCTGCACGAGCAGGGCAGCGGCACGACGGGATCTCGCATGGCCAATGGCAGCTTTGCCTGCCACGCGGCGCTAGAGCGATCCTTTGCCGAGTTCTACGGCGTGCCGTCGGCCATGGTGTTTTCCACCGGCTATCAGACCAATCTGGGCCTCTTGATGGGAATCCTGCGACCGGGTGACAAGGTCGTGCTGGATAGCCATAGCCATGCCTGCATCTACGATGGATGCCGCATCAGCGGGGCCGATTTCCTTGCCTTCCGCCACAATGACCCCGAGGACCTGCGCAAGCGGTTGCGGCGCCTGGGCGAAGAGGCCAAGGGCGCGCTTGTCATTGCCGAAGGACTCTACAGCATGTTGGGCGATACCGCCCCTCTGGCCGAGCTTTGCGCCATCGCCAAGGAATACGGCGCGTGGTTCATGGTGGATGAGGCCCATTCCTTTGGCGTCTACGGCGAGCGCGGTTTGGGTCTCTGCGAAGAGGCGGGCATTCTCGATCAGGTGGATTTCATCACCGGCACCTTCTCCAAGAGCCTCGCCTCGCTGGGCGGCTTCTGCGTGAGCCGCCATCCCGAACTGCAATTGCTGCGCTACGGCAGCCGTCCCTATATCTTTACCGCCTCGCCCAGCCCTGCCAGCATCGGGGCTGCGGCTGCGGCGCTGGAGGCGATCCGCACGCGGCCCGAACTCAAGGCAAGCCTCTGGGCCAATGCCACCCGTCTGCATGATGGGCTGAGTGCGGCGGGCTATGAGTTGGCCGCACCGGTGAGCCCGGTCATCGCGGTGCGCGTGCCTTCGCGCGAAGAGGGCGCGCGGATCTGGAACGCACTGATGGAGCATGGCGTTTACGTCAACCTCGTGCTGCCGCCTGCGGCACCCGAAGGGGCCGCGCTCTTGCGGTGCAGCCTGAGCGCGGCGCATAGCTTTGACCAGATTGACGCCATCATCACGGCCTTCAAGACGGTCGCGCCCGAAGCGGCCACAGGCGGCGCTCAGAGTACGGCGGCGCAGTAAATCGGCAGGCCGGGTCCTGCCCGGCGCGCCCAACCCAAGACGGACATCAGATACATGACAGGGCAGGGGCGATCCGACCCAGAGACATGTGGCGCCCTCACGCTGGCACATCTGTCCGACCCGCATCTGCCGCTACCTGCGCCGGTGCCGTGGCAAACTGTGCTGAACAAGCGGGCGCTCAGCCTCTTGTCTTGGCACCGCAAGCGCCGACATCACCACCGGCCTGAAATCCTGGCATCGCTCATTGCCGATCTAAAGACGCATCATCCTGATATGATCGCTGTGACGGGGGATTTGACCAACCTTGGACTGGCGCAGGAATATCGCGCGGCGCGGCTCTGGCTGGAAAGCTTGGGCGAACCGGGGCGGGTGATGGTCATTCCCGGCAATCATGAGGCATTGATTGCGGGCGCGTGGGAGGCGGGTGCGCCCGAGTGGCGCCCCTATTGGCAGGGGGATGGCGCGCCTTATAGAGCGTGCGTGTCCAATGCCTTTCCAGCGCTGCGACAACGGGGGCCTTTGGCGCTCATCAGCGTCTCGAGTGCCATCGCGACTGCCCCGGCCTTGGCCAGTGGGGCGGTGGGTGCAGCGCAATTGGCACGGTTGGCCCCCATGCTGCGCGCGGCGCGCGATGCGGGCCTGTGCCGGGTGCTGATGATCCATCACCCGCCGCTTGATGGCACGGTCTCGGCGCGCAAAGCCTTGCGGGACGGGGCCGCCCTGCGCGCGGTGTTGCAGGCGGAAGGCGTTGAACTGGTGCTGCACGGTCATAGCCACCGCAGTCACCATCAAACGCTTGAAACCCGCGATGGACCTGTGCCGATCATCGGCGTACCCTCTGCCTCGTCGCGGCATCCCGAGGCGGCGGCCTATCATCTTTATCACATCCATCCCATCGCAGGGGGTTGGGAAATTGACGTTGCGGCACGAAGGCTGGGACCGGCAGGCGAGATGGAGCCGGGGCTTCGGACCCGGTTGACACTGCCACGTGCGCATGCAGATTGCGCGCCGCTATGATAGACAACACCCAAGACCTCGGCCCGGCGTATCCATCGCGCATACCGTCCTGCAAGACTATGAAAGACTGCCCATGCGTTTGATGCTGAACCTCTTTCGCGCCTATCCGATGGCCAGTTTCCTCATGGTGCTGGCGCTGTTCTTTTCGGGTCTGGCCGAAGGGTTGGGCCTGTCGGCGATGTTGCCCATGCTCAAGATCGTGCTCAATGCCGATCCCAATGCCGCCTCGACAGAGCCGCCGGGGCAAATGGAACAGATGGTGCTCGACGTGCTCAACTGGGCCGGGATTCCCGTGACCTTGGGCGCGCTGCTGATCCTGATCGTGATTGCGGCCACGTTCAAGGCGGTGCTTCTCCTGATTGCGCAGCGGCAGGTGGGCTATACAGCGGCCCGTGTCGCCACCGATCTGCGTCTACAGATCCTGCGCAACATGATGCGTAGCCGCTGGCATTTCTTTCTGCATCAACCGGCGGGCAAGCTGGCCAACACGCTGGCCACCGAGGCGCAGCGCGCGGCGGATGCCTATATGAATGGCGCAACCGCGCTCACCTTTTTCATTCAGGCGCTGGTCTATACCTCGGTTGCGTTGGTGATCTCGTGGCAAGCGACTCTGCTCAGCGTGATTGGCGGCATCGTGATCATTGGTCTGTCGCATTTTCTGGTGCGCATGACCCGCAAGGCGGGCAAGAAACAGACCGAGCTTATGGTTTCGCTCATGTCGCATCTGACCGACACGCTGCAATCGGTGAAACCGCTCAAGGCGATGGCGCGCGAACACCTGGCGGACGAACTGCTCAAGCACGAAACCAACCGCCTCAACAAGGCGCTGCGCCGTCAGGTTCTGGCCAGCGCCGCGCTCAACTCTGGTCAGGACCTGATGTTCATCATGGTCATTGCCTTTGGCGTCTATCTGGCGCTTGGCGTGCTGTCGATGGATTTCGCCATCGTGCTGATGCTGGCGGTGACGCTGGGGCGCGGATATAATTTCCTCGGCAAGGTGCAAAAGCAGTATCAAAAGATGGTGCAGAGCGAGAGCGCCTATTGGTCGCTCATCGAAACCAACCGACGTGCCGAGGCGGAGCAAGAGCATCTGGGCGGCCATGTCACGCCCGCGCTGACCCGTGGCATCACCTTGCGCGACATCGGGTTTTCCTATGATGGCAACACGGTGCTCTCTGGTCTTGACCTTGAAATCCCGGCGCATCAGATGACCACGCTTGTCGGCCCTTCCGGCTCGGGCAAGACCACGATCATCGATCTGGTGATCGGTCTCTTGCGGCCCGACGCAGGTCAAATCACCATTGACGAGCGCCCGTTCGAAGAAATCGACCTCAAGGCGTGGCGGCGGATGGTGGGCTATGTGCCGCAGGAAACCGTGCTGCTGCATGACAGCATCCTGCACAACGTCGGGCTGGGGGATCCACAGATTTCCGAGGAGCGCGTGGTGGCGGCGCTGAAACAGGCCGGGGCGTGGGATTTCGTGCAGGATCTGCCCGAGGGCATTCATACCCTCGTGGGCGAGCGTGGCGGGCGCCTGTCGGGCGGCCAACGGCAACGGGTTGCGATCGCGCGGGCATTGATCAACGGGCCGCAACTCTTGATCCTCGACGAGGCGACCAGCGCGCTTGACCCCGAGAGCGAAGCCGCGATCATCGAAACGCTGCGCGGCTTGCGGGAACAGCTAACAATCCTTGCCATCACCCACAACAGCAGCCTCTCGGATGCCGCTGATCTGGTTCACCGGCTGGAACCCGTGGCAACGGTCAGGACTGAGGCCGCTGAGATCTAGAGCGTTTTGCGCCCCACCGAAACCGCAACCGTCCCGGACTTGATCCGGGATCTCGCCAAGGCAGGGCATAGGCCCCGGCTCGGGGACCAGGGCGGTGGGACCTTGATCGGGCGCGGTGGTTAATCCCGTCCCAAAAGCGCTTTGATCCGCGCCACGGCGCGGGTCATGTCGCTGGGCGGGGGCGTGTCGGACGCGGGGCGCGCGGCCTCTCCCAGCCAAGTCATACGGCCCGAGCGCGCCAGCCGCAGATGCATCTGGCTTATGTCGCGCGACAAATGCTTCCATCCCCAACGCATCAACGCGCGATAGGCCAAAGAAGCTAGGCTCAAGTCAGAGCGATCAGTGTCCTTCCGCGCCAAGGTGCGCGCCTGTGCGCTTTCTCCGACGGCCACCAAGGCATCGTGCCGCATACTCAGCGATCCGGCACCCAGATCGAACATATGCACCGGCTTGCCGGTCGCATAGGCCTCGGACAACATGGAGATACTGTCGGCGGTCACGATGATCTCATCCGCGACCGCCAGAAACCCCAGATAGGGGTTGTCGGGATCGTTGGTTCGAAAGCGATAGAACTGCATCGGCACGTCCGTCTGCGCGGCAAAGGCGGCGATGGCCTCGGGCGGGGTGCGCGCGCTGGAACTGACAAGCAGCGACCCACCCCGCGCCCGCGCCAGAGCCAGCGTATCGCGCAAGAGCCGCGCCGAGGCCCGTGCGCCAAAGGCATAGGGCCCGCTTGGCCCCCCGATATTCAGCGTGAGATACGGGCGGGGCAGGTGGGCCAGCTTCGGCTCCCAATGCGCCCGCGCCACCTCCAGCCGCTCGGGGGTCAGGGGATGCAAGGGCAGGGCGTTGCGCAGCACGTTGGGTCGGTCGGGAACCCGGTATTGCGGTGTCGTGATGACCAGATCAAAATACTCAGGGTCAGCCCAGAGCCGCCCCAAAAACACCAGCTTGGTGCGCCCGCCGGACTGATCCCGGACCCAGCGCGCCACAGGTTCGTTGCGCATCCCCATGGAAATCACCAAATCGGGCCAAGGGGGCGTCAGTGGGTCAGAGACGAGCAGGTCCACGCCCCGCAGATTGCACCCGCGAAAGAGCGTCGTGCGTATTTCGGTCTTGCGATAGGTCAGGCTCTTGATCTCATAGGGCCAGCCCAGCCCCTGCGCCAGCGCGCGCACCTGCGTTTTCTCGCCAGAGCGGTAGGCATCCAGCACCCAGACACGCGGGCTTTGATCCGGTTCAGGCATCGGGCGACTGCGGATCGGTGGCGCGGACCTTGGCCCAGCGGCGTTTCATGCAGATCCATTCGCCGGGATATTCGCGTATCCAGTCTTCGAAAACCAGGTTCAGGCGATGCGTCATGTCGATGATGCGATCCTTGCGCGGCAAGTCAGGATCGGGGGGCGCGAGAGGGGCCAGAACCTCGATCCGAAAACGCGCATCGGACAGGCGCACCGTGCGAATGGGCAAGAGCGGATAGCCGCGCAGGGCCAGCATCGCGGGTAGGGTGCTTGTGGGTGTGGGCGTGCCGAAAAAAGGCACCATCTCGCCCTGGTCGATGCGGGTGTCGAAAGCTGCGCCAACCGAGTGGCCCTTGCCCAATTCGTGCAACAGCTCGCGCGCGCCACCCGCGCTTGGAACCAGTGGCCCGCCAAAGGCGTGACGCAGCGAGAGAAAGAACCCATGCAGCCAGGGGTTCGGCTCGGGCGTGTAGATCACGGAAATCGGGAGGTCCCGTTCGCGTCCGATGAAATTGCAAAGTTGCCATGCGCTGACATGCGCGGTGGCAAAGACGATCGCCTCCTTGCGCGCGATCAACTGTTCGGCCTCGGGATGCACGGAAAATTCCAGATGGCGTGCGCGGTGCCGCCAGAGGCGTTCAAGCAGGAACAATTCCGCCGCGGCAAGCCCTGTCGAGCGAAAGATACCGCGCATGACCGCGTCGCGCTCTTCTTCGGTCGCCTCGGGCAGCACGTGCAACAGGTTGCGCCCGACCGTGCGGCGCTTTTGTGCCTTGCGATAGCCCAGCCATCCCAGTCCGCGCGCAAAAGTTGCGGCCACGACCGAAAAGGGCAAAAGCCGCGCAAACCCGAGCAAGAGATAGAAAACGCCCGCCTCAATCATCCAAGCCGGGGTCTGAACCCACGGAAACCGTGCGATCAGCCCTTTGGGCGTGAGGAAAAACTTGGCCATGCGCTATTCGGTCCGGGACTGAGGGCGGGGAGAGACCCCACGCTCAGGACCGTTCGGACCGCTCCGGCTTGGTCGGGTAGGTGCGAAAGATCATGTCCCAGAGCGGCGAGCTGACCCCATAGCGTCCGGCGTCATCCGAGAAATGGTGCCGCATGTGGTAATGCTTGAGGAATTTCAGCGCCGGATGCCGCATCGGGAAATGATGCGTGGCATAGTGGATGTAGTCGTAGATCAGATAACCCACGATGAAAAAGCCGGTGAACGGCTCGGCCCAGGGGTAGGGCAACACCAGGTAGAACATGAGATAAAGCACGGCGATGATCGGCAACGCCCCCGCCGGCGGCATCAAAAGGCGCGTCTTGTCCTGCGGCGTGTCATGGTGCACGCCGTGAAAGAGATAGATGAACCGGCGGCCCATGTCGGTCTTGGGCTCAAAATGAAACAGGTAGCGATGCAGCAGGTATTCGGCCAGCGTCCAGGTAAAGAGACCGGCCACACCGATCACCGCCATCCCGCCCCAGCCGATGCCATGCACCGTTGCAGCGCGCGCGATCAACCAGATCGCAACCGGCCCCCAGACCAGCAAGGGAACGATGGGGTGCACATGGCTCAGCTTCTCAAGAAGCGGGTTCTCGAACAGCCGAACCGACTCGTCGACGCGATGCGTGCGACTGGGTTGATGACTTGTCATTTTAGGCACTCCTGATCTGCGCCGATTTATACGTCTTCATATATGTCGGTTCTTGCCCGAAGAATAGAAGACGGCCAGATTTTGCTCGTGCAAAGCCAATCACCGGGCTTTGCCGTTATCCATTGCTCGAACTTTTCGTTGATCTGGCGTGCAAGGTCAACTGTCTGATTGTCGCGGTCCATCGTCGGATCACTGGGCACAAGCGGCGGATGAAAGCGGATACGAAATCGCGCGCCGGGCAGTCGTTCGGCCTGAACGGGCACCAGCGGCACGCCAAACCGGAGCGCCAGTCGTGCGGGCAGCAGCGAGGAATCCTTCTCCTCGTCAAAGAACGGGATCGGCTTGCCGCCGTCTACACGCCGGTCGGTCAGCATGATCGGCGAGCGGCCCGATTTCAGCGCATCGACAAAGGCGCGCAGCCCTTCGGTGCGCGACACCAACTCGGCCCCCAACATGCCCCGGTAATGCAGCATCGTGCGATCAAGCCACGGGTTTGTCAGCGGCGCATACATGGCGCAGGGGCGAACGCCCAAGCGTGCAATGGCACAGGCCATCATCTCCCAGTTTGCCAGGTGCGCAGACACGAACACCGCCGGCTGATTGGGGTCGGAATAGGCGGGAATGTGTTCAAGAACCTCGATTTCCAGCGTGTCCCGCCCGGGATTGCAAAGCTTGGCAAGATTTGGATACTCGCCCAGCACTGCCCCGGCATTGGCCCAGACCTCACCCGCCAGCGCGTCAATCTCGGCGGGGGATTTCTCGGGCAGCGAAACCGTGAGATTGGCGCGTACGTGCTGGTTGCGCCGGGTAAAGATGCGGCCGAACACCCGCCCCAGACGCGCCCCAAACGCAGAGGCCCATGTCACCGGCAACAAACGGAAAAATCCCATGACCGAGGCTACGACGACATAATCGACGAACCACAGGACGTTGCGTGCAACGCGGTTGTTGAACAGCCTGTCACGATGGGCATTGGCGAGAATGAATTTGGCCAAGGGGGACTCGACTTCTTCTGATGCAGTGTGGATACTTACGACGTTAATTGAGGCAAGGTGCCGGAATTGCAAGCAGTTTCCATGGTTGGTTCCGCCACTCTGGCATGCGTGCCACGCAAGGCCGCGTGCCGCGCAGCCCCTATCATCGCAAGAAAGGCCCAAGATGTCGCCAACACAGCCTGAGGGCACCGGGATTAGGCTGGTCGAGGCCAAGGATGGACCAACGATCCGGGATTTCCTGCTCCTGCCCGAGCGGATCTATGCCGATGATCCGGCTTGGGTGGCGCCGCTTGTCTTTGAACAAAAACAGCGCGTGTTCGAGAATGCCCCGCTCTTTGCCCATTGCGCGGTTGCCCGTTGGGTCGCCTATCGTGGTACCGAGCCGGTGGGACGGATCACGGCGCAGCTCGACACGCTTCAGCCCGAGGCCGAGGAGGGCGGCAAGATCGGCTATTTCGGAATGCTCGAGGCGATTGAGGACGTGGCCGTGTTCGATGCGCTGTTTGGTGCGGCAGAGGATTGGTTGCGCGATCACGGTGCCGCGCATATCCGCGGGCCGTACAATCTCTCGATCAACGAAGACCTTGGCCTCTTGGTCGAGAATTTCGACGATCCGCCCTTTGTGATGATGGGCCATGCGCGGCCCTATTATCAGGCGCAGATCGAAGCGCGTGGTTTTGGCACGATCAAGGATCTGCTGACCTACAAGGTGCGCCCCGATTTCGTGGCCCCCGAGGTGATGACAAAACTGGCCCAGCGTGCCAGCCGCACCGTGACCATCCGCCCCCTTAACAGCAAGGGCAAGGCGGCGGATTACGAGGCGATGCGCGACATCTTCAACGATGCGTGGTCGGACAATTGGGGATTTGTGCCCTTCACGCGCGAAGAATTCGCCGAGACCGCCAAGGTTCTGTCGTTTCTGCTCTCGGACGATTACATCCAGTTCGCTGAGATCGACGGGCGCCCGGTGGCCTTCATCACGGCCTTTCCCAACCTCAACGAATTGATCGGCGATCTGCGCGGGCGGCTCTTGCCCTTTGGCTGGGCCAAACTGCTGTGGCGGCTCAAGGTGCGGGGCCCCAAGAGCGCGCGGGTAGCGCTGATGGGGGTGCGCAAGGAACACCAGAATTCCCGTCTCGGGCCGACGCTGGCCTTTTTGGTGATCGATGCGGTACGCAAGGCCATGCAACAACGAGGCGTCACTTCGGTCGAGATGGGCTGGATACTCGAGGATAATCATGGCATGCGGCATATCATCGAGGCCATCGGCAGCACGATCTACAAGCGTTATCGCGTCTATCAGAAACCCCTGTAGCGCGACCGATGACCGGACCAAGGCACTGAGAAAGTGAGACCGTGACAGACTTTGCTTCCGTAATCCTTGCGGGCGAACGGGACAGCCGTGACGCCCTGCGTGATGAGACCGGCGTGGCCTGCAAGGCGTTGCTCGACATTGGTGGCACACCGATGATCCGCCGCGTGATCGACGCGCTGCGGTCTGCGAAGACCATCGGTTCAATCAATCTGAGCGGGCCGACCGAGGCTTGCGTGCAAAGCGATGCCGGTCTGGCCGGGATGGTCGTCCGTCAAGAGGTGACCTGGGCCCCCTCTGGCCCGTCCCCCAGCACCAGCGCCCATCAGATGCTCAGCCGCTTTCCCGCAACGCAGCCGGTGCTGATCACCACCGCAGACCATCCGCTTTTGACCGGCGAAATCGTCGATCATTTTTGCCAAGGCGCGGCGCAGAGTGGATGTGATGTGGTGATCGGTCTGGCCCCCTATGATCTGGTGCGCGCAACCTATCCTGAATTGAAGAAAACCGTCCTACGATTTCGCGATGGCGGCTATTGCGGCTGCAACCTCTTTGGCTTTCTGACCGAGGATGGGCGGCGCGTGGCGGATTTCTGGCGGCAGGTCGAAAAGGACCGCAAGAAGCCGCTGGTGGTGATCCGGCTCTTGGGGCTGTGGTCCCTGCTCAGCTATCGCATGGGTTGGCTCACGCTGGACCGGGCGTTGGCGCGCCTGTCTCGACGGGTGGGCGTGCGGATTGGCGTTGTGATCCTGCCCTATGCCCACGCCTCGGTCGATGTGGATTCCGTGTCCGACTATGTTCTGGTGCAGCAGTATAGCGCTGAGGGGCGCGGCGGGGCGTAGGGGGATTTCCTAGTTCAGGATGTTAGTCCCAACCGTCCCGCGCGGAACAAGGCGCGTAGCGCCGCCGCGCGGATCGCTGGGCCGTCCCGCGGCCTAGCGATTCTGAGAGGGATCAACTTACTGAAAGGTCACACGTACTTGGCTGGCATAAAGTGACAGCCACGACTGTTGCTTCGCTAGTCCCCGGCCCAGCGACCGCGCAGCTCATCGCGAGGGGTCTACTCCCTCACGCCTGGTTATACCCGAACACCGGGTCAAGTTTGCCCTCAACCAGCCCATCGACCACCGCCACCTCTTTGGGTGTGAAATAGTCGCGATAGCCGCCCACCTTGCCGCGCCGCACCTTGAAGGAATCCGGGTTGCTCTCATCCCCCGGTTTGACCCGCTGGCCGCTGCCGCGCATACCCTCGCTCGTGGCTTCGCGTTTTTTCATGTTTTCATAGGCGGCGTAGTCCTTGGCCGCCTCGATATGCGCAGGGTCGGGATCGACGCCGGTAAAGCTTACGACCTGCCGCAGCACTTCGGCCGGGTCACGGCGCAAATCCTCATAGCGCACCACCAGCACATCCGCGCCCAATTCCGGCAGGGACCGCGCCCAAGCGTTGAAGGCGGCGACAATGCGCGGAATGCCGCAATCGGGATTACGGACGAAATCGTAAATCGCCACCTCGCTGCCATGGGCGGGATAGGCGTTCAGCGCCTTCTTGCGCGGCCGCATGCGATAGGACCATTGAAAATATTGCGACACCGCCACATCGCGCGGATCGCGCACCAAAAGCACCAGTTTCTTGCCGCGATACTGGGCCAGATCGTCACCATGGTTGTAATGGTCGCGGATGTAGTTGTTATGGCTGAAAAGCACCTTGGGTGCAGCCGGGTTCAGCGCGTGAAAGTTGTCGAATTCCAGCATATAGTCGGTCTCTAGCCCGTAATGCAGCTGATAGAACCGCGACAGCATGACCCGAAACCACGTGCGCCCGCTCTTGCCCCAGGACACCAGCGCCCAATCCGCCTCTTGCAGCTTGGCATTCTCCTGACGCCCGCGCAGGCGGCGCTCAAGGGCGATCTTCTTGCCCTTGGGCAGAAAGAACAGGGCAGAGAGGATGAGGTGACGCGAGGCCACGTCCCGGATCTCGCGGTAGGATAAATTGGTCATGGGCGTCATTCTGGTCAGGTATCGGGGTTTCGTGCGGTCCTCATAGAGGGTATCGCTCGGTCTTTGTATCGGTAATTTTGTCCCGGAACGCATCGGGCGTGATTCCGCGCCCGACCAGAGCAGCAGGAGAGAGACGTTTGCCGCGTCGCAACACAACGCAAGAGCCAAGGGTCTGGTGCCTCTTGGGCCGCAAGGCGGGGGACAACACGCAAGTGTTGGCCTTGGCCGACGCCCTTGGCTGGCCGATGGAGCGGAAAACCATTCTTGCACGCGGCTGGGAACTCTTGCCGCATCTGATGTTGCGGGTCACGCTCTTGGGCATTGACCGGCAGGCATCCAGCCCGCTCGGCCCGCCTTGGCCTGATCTGGTAATCAGTGCAGGACGACGCAACGAGCCTGTGGCGCGCTGGATCAAGCGGCAGTCGGGGGGGCACACAAGGCTGGTGCATTTGGGGCGCCCCTGGGCCCCTCTGGACAGCTACGATCTGATCGTCAGCACGCCGCAGTATTTTCTCACGCCCGGCCCAAATGTCCTGATCAATCCGCTGCCATTGCACCAATTCACCCGCGCAGGTGTGGATCAGGCGGCGCAAGAGGCGGCCCCTGCGCTGGCCCATCTGCCGCGCCCCTATACCAGCGTGCTCATTGGCGGTGACAGCGGCCCCTTCGTTTTTATCCCGGAAAAAGGGCGGCTTTTGGCACAAGGGATCAACAGCCTCGTGCAGCAGACCGGCGGCACCGCGCTCGTCAGCGGTAGCCCCCGCACTCCGCGCGTCGTGGCCGAAGCCGTCAGCGCCACGCTGGATGTACCGGCCCGGTGCTATTGGTGGCATGATCGCGACCCCGCCGCGCCCAATCCCTACGCCGCCTATCTGGGCCTTGCGGATCGTTTCATCGTCACCGGCGAGAGCATGTCGATGCTGGCCGAGGCCGCGAGCCTCGGGCGGCCGCTCTATGTCTTTGATCCGGGCGACGCACCGGGGTCTTGGTGGACACACTCACATAATTTCCGCCCCAAACCACTTAGCCACGCGCTTGCCATGCGCCTTGCCCCGCGGCGGATGCGGCGGGATGTATCGCGTATCCAGCAGGCGCTGGTGCAGGCGGGGCAGGCGCACTGGCTGGATGAAGCCCCCGCCTTGATCGGCGCAGGCGAGACTTGGGCAAAGAAAATGCGCCCCGACCCTTCGGTCGGAGCGCAGATTGCGGCGGAACGTATCCGCGCGTTGTTTTGAACGTCTAGGCGCTTAGGCGGCCTTGGCCAGATTGCCGGTGCTCAGCGGATGCGCCGGTGCAGGCGGCAGGCTCGGCACGCGCGCGATCACCTCGAGCGCATCGTGGCGTACGTGATTCTCTTCCATTTCCTTGCGCAGGAACTCTTCGGTCAGCTTGCCTTGCTCAACGCATTCCTTGACCAGACCCCAGAAGAAGTTTTCCTGGTTCTTGTCCGGATGCTCTTTGTAATTGCCCATGAGGCCGTATTCGCCGAAAATCTTGCGGCGCAGGCGCAGCACCCATGCGGCTGGCGGGAACAGGCGGAAACGCTCTGCGGGGCGCCAATCCACCGGCAGGCCGGTTTTCCACGGCTGGGTCTTGCGGCGGGTCGTGTGCAGCATCTTGGTCTCAGTGGTAAACTTGTCAAAGTCGTTCCACTCGTTCTCGATGAATTCGATCTTGTTCGGGTCCTCGTTGCGCAGACCGATCCAGCGGGAATAGTCGTGGTCGCCGTCGAACATCGCGTTGAACTGCTCTTCGACCTTCCAATGCTTGAGCTGCGCACAGTCGAGCAGCATCACCGAGCTGGCATAGGCTTTGTCGATCAGACCTTTGGTGCCAGAGCGCATGCGCGCCATGATCGCCTTGCCCTTCATGTCGCGGTTCAGCAATTCCCAGATGTCAGAGCAGGCAAACACATCGGGGTCGATAACCACGGCGCGGCCCTCATAGCCCATGAGCTCCGGGGGCATGAAGCGGGTGGGGGTAAAGGATTGCAAATCCTCGTTCAGCCAGACCCGCTTGACGCCGTCGCGCATGTATTCCTGACCTTCACGGGCAAGGAAGAAGGGGTAATCGCGGCTGTTGACGATATGCACCTCGAACTTGTCATTGTTGGTGGAGTAGCGACGCAGCGCGTGTTCAGCGACGATGGCGCCGACAATCTGCTTGTGGTTCGTCTGGATGAATACAGCGTGTTTCATGATGAGTGATCCGCAACCTCGGTTTTTTGTTCTGAGCGGCTCTATACAGCAGAATTTGCAGAGACGCCATGTCCAGAAACACAATAAAAACTGTCGTGTATTGATCTGGATCAGAGAATAGCCCCAATCTTTCACGTTTGTAACGCAAGATGATCGCAATACGCGGGTTCTCGCCCAAGGTGGGCGGTCCTAGCGGAACACACCCCTGCGGTAGAGATGGCGCATGAAGCCCCAGATGTGGATCAACGGGCGGCGGCGCACCTTGTCCGGGATATCCACCACCTGACCCGAATGGCGCGAGAGCTTCCACGCAAGATAATCCAATCCGCCCTCGAAGGTGAACAAGCCCTTGATGAGCCGTGCCACCGACAACGCCTTGCCTTGCAGCCGCCGCAGCGCCCAGAGCGCAGGGGCCAAACGACGTGCGCGGGCTGTAACCGTGCCGCGATAGGTCAGGCTGCCATCGGCGTGTATTTCAAGGCGCAGAACATCGCCCATGCGCGGCAAGAGCGCCTGCGTCATCGCCGCATAGAACCCCCGCCCATGGCCTGCCAGTTCCGCCGCGCGGCCCTGCTTTTCCGCGCGCAGTTCCGTGGCATAGCTCAGCGCCAGCGCCCCTTGCCATACCGCATCCAGCGATCCCTCGGGCGGCAGGGCGGGCAGGGCGCGGCGCAAGAGCGTTTCGCCCGACCGGAAAAAAGCGGCGTGCAAACGATGCTCCACGTCCGTTGACTGGCACCAGACGGGTTTGACCGGCTGCGCAAAGCGCCCCCAGAGATAGGATTGAAACCAGCCGGGTCCGGTCCCGCGTTCGAACTGCCGCAGACTGAGGACGGCATATTTGCAGCGCACGGTTTCTGCGCCCAACGGGGTCTCAAGATAATAGACATTGGGCGGCAAGATGCGCCCGGCCAGACGCAACCACAGCCGCGGTTCGGCCTTGGGCGTGCTCTCGACCAAAACGTAGAAATCGACCAGCCCGTCAAGCAGATCGGTGCTCCGCAGGCACGATCCATAGAGGATCACCGCCTGTAACCCATCGCCGAACCGGGCGCTCAGCGCGTCCATCAACGCCCGGAGCGGCGCAGAGCTTTCCAGCGTGGGGCCGTCCGGGGTGGGATACTGCGCGGCGGTCATGGAGTTATTGCCTCATGTCGGGTCTTGGCCGTGGTTTTATACGCGCGAGATGCCCGCGCCAACAGCCCGCGCTATTTCGCGCGCAGAAAGCGGATCGGCCCTTCCGTCTCGATCACCAGCGGCACATCGCCCCCGGCGGTGGCGAACAACTCGCCATCCAGGTTCAATTCGCCGTCAAAGCGCAGTTCGATCCTCGCTCCGCCAAAGCTCTCATAGCCATTCTCGACCGTGACATGCCGATTTGGATGCCCGCGCAGCACCGAAGGAAAGGCGCGGGCAAAGCGCCGCGCACCGCCTTGGATTGCTGTCAGGCCAATGGGGGCCTCGTCCTTGGCCCAAAAGGGCCGGATGCCGAGGAAAAGCCGCCCCAGCGTGCTGGCCACAAGGATCAGCATCGGGGCGGTGTCGCGCGTAACCTCCGCCCCCGATCCGTTCTGCACCGCTATCGCAACATGGGTCGGTTGATAAAACTTCGGGTCTTGCCGGATCAACCCCCAGACGGACCGGACCAACACCATGCCAAGGCTCAACTCTCCGCCCAGCCCGCGCGAATGCACGGTCTTGTGGGCAAAGCGCGTGGCCTGCATGATTGCGCCCGTGCCCAGAAACATCCCGTGGCGGACATGGCCATCGGCCGCCCCGGTGACCCGCATGATGTGGCGCGTGCGAATATCCCCGGTCAGCGGCGCGCCGCGATCCAGCCAGCGGAAAAAGCGCTTGAGCGCCTGTTTGTGCGACGACGCAACCCCGATATCCCCCGCCGTCATATTGGCGGTGCCACCGGGCAAGAGCACGATGAGCGGTAGCTGGTCCTGCGCCCAGTGGCGCAGGATCATGCCCAAAGCCGCGGCAATCGTGCCATCGCCGCCATTGATCACCACCACATCCGGGCAGGACGCGGCCAGTTGCGGAACCAGCGCTTCGGCCTCATGCGGCGAGCGGGTGACGTGATGCGCAACCTGCGGATAAGCGGCCAGCCGCGCAACGATGCGTGCCTGCCACTTGCGGTTGTTGCCGCTGGTTGGATTGCTGATCATGCAGATGCGGGTCGCGCCGCCGGTGGTGCCCATGTCAGCGCCCCGACAAGAGCGGATCAATCCGCGCAAGGATACGCGCCACATCGGCATCCGTGGCCGACAGCGCCGGACGCTCGCCCCTGCCAGCAGTCTCGCTTTCGCCCATCCATGTCGCCAGACCGCGATCAATCAGGATCTGGTGAAATCGGGGGAAGTGCCGGGTCTGTTGAAGCATCCGCATGTGATAGAGCCCGCGCGCCAGGGCAAGGCGCAGACGCTCGGCCAGCCCCGCGTTGCGGCGGTTCTGAAACATCCACGCCGCCGCCCGCCGTCGTGCATCGTCGACCTTGCCCAAGGGACCATAGGGCAGGGTCACGATTTCCAGCGCCTTGCCCAGTCGCGCCACCTCGACCAGCATCGAAATGCTGTCGCCTGTCACGACGAAACGATCCGCCAGCGCCAGGAGGCCGGTATAGGGGTTTTCATCGTCGGACTGACCCCAGTCAAAGCGCTGCACCCCCTCGGGCAGACCGGCCGTCACGCGGTCGAGAAACCCCTTGGGCGTGCGGCGCGAGCCGACGATATAGGGCGTGCCGCCCGTCGCCAGCACCTGCGCCATACGGGCGCGCACCTGCGCCTCCATCTCGGCGTTATAGACAAAGGGGCTGGTTGGCCCACCGATCAGGAACACGACCAAGGGCCGGGGCAGGGCATCCAGCCGTGCCTCCCACGCCTTGCGCCCCGCCTCCAGCCGCTCGGGGCTGATTTTCATCAAGGGCAGGTCGATCTGCATCACATTGTCAAAAGGCGCAGGCAGGGTTTCCGCACTGGTCACGATCAGGTCGAACTGCGCCATCTGATGCGAGAACCAGCCCGCAGGCTTGCCCACCAGCACGATCCGCGTGCGCCCACCCGATTGCTTCTTGATCCAGAGCGCCACATTGGCCGGGCGACGCCCGCGCGTCAGGATCAGGTCCGGCCATGGCGGCTCGATCGGATCGCTCAGGCTCTGGTCGATGTGATAGAGCGTCGGGCCCACGCGCGGCTTGCCCACGACGAATTGCGGCAGCATTTCGATATGCCGCAGTTCCGACACCCAGCCACGTTCCTGCGCCAGCGCCTCGGCCACAATCTCGACCTGAGCATTGTCGCCGCGCTTGTCGCCCAGAACCCGCCAGATGCGAGGCATTGCGTCAGGCTGGCTCATTCCGCCGGTTTGTCCGCTTTGACGGCTGCACCGTAACGATAAATGGGATCAAGCCGCGCCTCGACCAGCGCGTCGATCACCGCCACTTGGTCGTCGTCGAAATAGTCGCGATACCCGCCCACCTTGGCACGCCGTGTCTTGTAGCTGTCGGGGTTGCTCTTGTCGCCGGGGGCAACGCGCGCGCCACTCAGACGGAAACCGCTGTCGGCCTCTTTCTTCTTCATATTCTCGAAATCTGCATATTCCACCGCCTCTTGGATCACGGCGGCATCGGCGGGAATCTCGAGAAACTGCGCCACTTCGCTCAGCACCGTCCGCGGATTGGCGCGCATGTCCTCATAGCGGATGAGGCAGAGCGCGCGCATCTTGTCGATTTCACGCGCCCAGAGGTTCATGAAGTCGATGATTTTGGGCAGGCCACCGCCCTCGTGCAACACAAAGTCGTAAATCGGCGTATCTTCGTCATGTGCCGGATATTCGTTGAGCAGCTTCTTTTCCGACGGCATCCGGTAGCGCCACTGAAAGAATTGCGAAACCGCCACATCGCGCGGGTCGCGCATCATCAAGAGCACCTTCTTGTCGTAGAAATCCGCCTTGTTGTCGGTGTTTCCGGTGAAATCGCCGATGTAATTGTCATGGGTAAAGAACAGACGCGGCGCGCGGCGATCCATGTTGTGGAAATTGTCAAAGCCGATGAGAATATCCTCGGGCAGATCATAGACCTGTTGATAGAGCCGCGAGATCATGACCCTCAGCCATGTGCGCCCGCTCTTGCCAAAGGACACGACCACCGCATCGGCGCGTTGCAGGCTGGCGAATTGCTCGCGCCCGCGCATCTGGCGTTCGGCGCGGATGCGCGTCTGCTGATCCGCGCCTGTCACGTCCATCTTGAGCTTGAGCAGGCGTCGGCTGGCCTTGCGCCAGACGACCTTGCTGGCCTCGGGAAAGGAGGCACGAAGAAGACGGAGGGTGTCACGCATGGTTTTGGGCCTTTTCTGCCGGTGTCACGACTGACCTGTGCGCCGTGACCGGTTTTGGGGGTCGCATACCCATTCTACGTCCAATTTGCCATATCAAAAGCGTCACTGCGTCAGCGGAGCCTTGCCCAACACCAGATCCGCGATGGTCGGGCCAAAGATATGCTCGCCGCAGGGGCTGAAATGATCCACGTCCCAGAAGGTCAGGCAGTCGCCCTGCAAAAGCGCGTCCTGATCGAAATCGAGCGCGTCGATCAGCGAAACATAACGATAAGCATTCTGTGCTTTGGCTTCGGCTTCGATCCGTGCTTCCAACACGTCAAAATGCGCCAATGACACAGGGTTGAAGCGAAGCCGCTCGGGGCTGTAATTGCCGGGATTGCTCAGATCCACCCGCGCCTCGGCAAAGGGGCCAAGCCAGAGCACATCAAGCTCTTCTGGCAGCCGTGCCAGATAGGCAGAGGTGAGGGTGATATTCTCTTGCGCAATGCGCGCCTCGGTGCCCGGTTCAAAGGCTGCGTCACTGTCGCCCTCGTTGCGATGATCGAGGATGTAATGCGAGCCGGAGACATGAAAAACCACCTGCGCCACCGCGTCGCGATGCGCCTCTAGAAACGCAATCGCCGCCTCATAGGAACATTTGGCCTTGTATTGATAGGGCCGGCATCCTCCGCGCGTCAGGCCCACGAGGAACGGAAAACGCTCGGTGCTGCGCAGGGCGTTATAGACATTCTCGGCGTGCGAGTCGCCCAGGACGAAAATCCCCGGCCCATGCTGTGCTGCGCACGCCTGCAACCGCGCACCGAAATCCTCTTTCAGTTCTTCGTCTCGAAAGCGGCAGCCGTCATCGGCCACGCGCGAGCGGGTGGCGGTCGGGCTGAACCGCTCATAATTGGCGCGTGTCTCGGGGTCGAGCCTATTGGCGAGGTAATGCGCGCGAAACCCGTCGGTTTCCTGCCCCAATAGACCAAGTCCGCCCAGCACGGCCATGCACACCGCCGCCGTTCCGAAAAGACGCAGGGGTGGCAGCGCATGCATGCGCCGGAATGGCCGCTCTACATAGCGCCAGCTGATCACGGCGAGGGCAAAAGCCACGGCACAGGCGGCAAGCATGAGCCAGAGATCATCGCGCCCCGTGCCGATGCGGGTGAAAACCAGCGCAGGCACATGCCAGAGATAGAGCGAATAGCTGACCAGCCCCACAAAGACCACCGGACGCCAACCCAGCAGTCGGCCCGTCATGCTCTGCCCCGTGGCACAGGCGATGACCAGCGCCGCGCCCACACAGGGCAAAAGCGCGGCCACACCCGGAAACGGCGTTTCGGTGTCATAGGCAAACACCGCCCCGAGGATCAGCGCCAGCCCGAGGAGCGCGCCGTGCCGCCAGCGACCGCTCTCGCGCAGGGCGGCCCCCTGAGGTGTTGTCAGCCAGTAGGCCACGAGAACGCCCACCATCAATTCCCACAACCGCGCATAAAGCAGAAAGAACGCGCGCGCCTCATTGCCCCGCGCGATCTGCCACTGCGCGAGGCCAAGGCTGATGAGCGCCACCGCCAGGAAAATGCGACCCTGCCATTTTGCCCCGGCTCGCCATGTCAGCAAAACGGCCATTGGGAATAGCAGGTAGAACTGTTCTTCGACCGAGAGGCTCCAGTTGTGCAAGAGCGGCTTGAACTCTGCGGCCGTCGCGAAATAGCCGCTCACCTCCAGAAAGTAGACATTGGCGAAGAATACGGTCGAGGCGGCGATACTGCCGGAAAACTCGGCCATCGCCGAAGGGTCCAGCAGCGCCCAGGCGACGGGGTAACTGATCCCCATCATCACGAACAGCGCCGGAAAGATACGCCGGATGCGTCGGCCGTAAAAGCCAGCCAGCGTAAAGGTGCCCGCCGCGCGCTCGCCCAGAATGATCGAGGTGATCAGATAGCCCGAGATGACAAAGAATACATCGACGCCGACGAACCCGCCGGGGAACCATGACACCCCCGCGTGATAGAGCACCACAGGCAGGATTGCCACGGCACGCAGACCGTCAATTTCGGGGCGATATTTCATAAGATCACTACTCGGGACACGTCAGGCTCTGACAGCGCAGGCGCGGATCAGGCCATCCGCTCGACAGTTTGGTATTCTTTCTTGCGGTTCTTGGCGAAGCCGAACTTTTTCTTGCGACCCGTCGCGGTCGAGGTGATCAGCCGGTATGAAACATCCGTATGCCGCATGGCGATGGCATGAAAGAGACCGGCCCACCATTCCGGCGATTTCACCGTGCAATGCACGTTCTGCCCATTGGGCAAAACCTTGACCGCCGGATAGCAGGCGACATTGGCGTAGAGAAACTTGCGCGCATAGCCAAACATCTCGTCCACGATCCAGGGCACATCGGGCGTGGTGATATGTTCCAGCACATCGGTGCAGATCACCCCGTCATATTGCCGGTCTGGTAATTCCTTGAACGGCTCGTGACCGGGATCATAGCAGCGGATATCGGCAACGCCCCAATAGTCCTGAATGCTGGGCACCACCTTGTCCTTGCTCAGCGCCACATCGCGCAGGTCATAGGCCACAGCCTTGCCCGCGCCATAATCCAGAATATCGGCAGCACCCGTCCGGTCGATCATCTCCTTGATGCCCGGCGCATGACGGATCAGCATCTTGCCCGGAAAGGTCTGCGTGCCGGATTTGCCCGCCGCCGCTTCGCCCTCTTCGTGCAACCGCTCATACATGGCCACCATGTCGAGATATTCGGGGCTGGGATTGCCGCGTCCATAAGAGGTCATGCTGTCTGTCCGTTCTTGCAAAGAGATGTGCCATCGAGATTTTGACGCCCTCTTAATCCCAAAGGCGCGGCGTTTCGACATGAAAATTGTCGCGGCCGCGTCAAATATGGCGAGGGACCGCGCATTCTTTCAGGAAAATTCGAGGGTTACTCTTGTCACACCGAAGGATGACCTAGGTCATTTTAAAGAGGAACAGGATAACCGCAATGATCCCGAGGGGAATAGGCCATGCAGAAAATTCCCTTAAAACAAAGGCATGTGTTTGATCGAAGGCTCTCGAGACCTGTTTGAACGCGCCACGCGACTTGTTTTTCGCAATCACTTTGGTGCTGCGCCTGAACAGCACCGGTTTGTTTGATGCCCCCGAAGCTTTAAGGGATAAGTAAAATACTCCTAAATAGGTGTTTCGCCGTATAGTTGGCACGTATTTTGCAAGATTTCCTCTGAGCCTACCCCATTAGGATAGGTATCCATAAGCACAGAAATAAACTACTGGTTGTTTCCCCGGTTGTGTCCTTGGCCGTGTGTCGTTTTGTACCCTGACTCTCATTTTCTGAGGATTGCTGAATGATACGCGTTGTTGATCAGACGGATGAAAACACGGGCACTGTCGTTACCCCCGAGATGTTTGGCGCCAATCTGACGATCACGACCGATATCTCCTTGCGCGATCAGGTGATCGACCGGTTCACAGAGGCGAATATCACAACCTTGCGGTTTCCCGGCGGCTCGATCACAGAGAGCCATTTCGACATTTCCGACATCGCGGGCGGTAGCCACGAGCGCACGGTAGGCACGTTCCAGAATGGCGGCGAGCTTGATCTGATCCCCTTTTCCGACTTTCTCGATTTTGCGGCGGATCTTGGCACCAGCACGACTCTCGTCATTCCCACGGCTGTAGGTTTTACGCAAACCGCTGGACAAGCCTTGCTGACAGGCAGCTATGGTGGTCGGCTGGTGTCGGCCAGCTATCTTCAGGATGTGGCCGATTTTGTCACCATGGCGGCGCAGGATGCTGCGGCGGCCGGCGTGCAGATTGATGCCTTCGAGATCGGCAATGAATTCTGGGGCTCTGGCCGGATGACCGCGCGAGAATACGGCAGGGTGGCCGCAGCCGTGGCCCAAACGGTCGAGGCCACGCTGTTGGATTTGGGTATTGCCCGCGCCGATCAACCCGATATCGTGGTACAGACTCTCAGCGCGGCCGGCGTTTACTCCCCGAATGGCGATGGTCTGCTCTACGTCGATCCGGTCACGCAGTTTGTTTATCAACCAACCGAGATCGGCGACGAAGGTGTGCCCCCGCTCTCGCAACTTACTCAGGTAGTCGTTCCCTCACAGGGGAACGCCCGATCTCAGAACACCGGAATCATTTCCGCCTTTGCCCAGCAATCGATGCTGGTGCAAACGGCCAATGGCGACATTTTCTCGATTGACGTGTCAGATGCGGCCAGTGCGGTCGACGCGGTGAGCGAGCACTATTACCTTGAAGGTGGTCTGGGTGCTGTCGACACACAGGAACAATTCGGTTTCAGTCAACTCGAATTCTGGAGGACGAACCTCGGCAACCGCAGTGCGTCCTTGCCAGAACTGGACTATTACATCACCGAATGGAACGTCAGCCGCACCGGGGACGTGAATGAGGCCAACAACCGCGGGCTTCAGCACGCCATTCTTGATGTGGCGATGTTCTACGAGATGGTGACGCATGACGTGACCACGGCGCATTTCTGGCCTTCACTCTTCAACAATAGCCGGTCTGTCACCTTGGTCTGCACCTGTCGCGGACATCTGACCATTGCGGGCGAATCCTATGCTTTGCTGAGCCAAGCCATCGGCATGACGCCCACGGTAGATTTTCTCGAAGCGGGCAATGTAACGATCCACGGGTTCGAAAACGGCCCGAAGTCGTTTTTCGTCGTTGCAGAGTTGAGCGGTGCGGAAAATGAGATGACGCTCGATTTCAGTGCCGTGCGCGATCCCTCCGCAACACTCTATCGCGTGACCTACAGCGAGCTTTGGGATGGCGGGGCAGGCGGACAAGACGAGAAAGCGGCGCAGGTCGTGATCGAAACCGAGTTTCTCGATCTCATTTCCGCGGATGAGCTGGATGCCTTCCTCATCACGATGCAGGCGTGGTCGCTGGTCTACATGAACCTCGAGGCCGTGACCGAAGGCACCGCCGCCGCGCCGGAACAGGCGCGCCGCGTCGTGACCGTGACCGTCGGCGATGACCCGCTCAGCTTGGGCGATGTTCCCGGCGAAGAGGATCACCATACGCGGGTGGATGGTCCGCGCTTTATCTTGAACGGTGGAGCGGGCGATGACACATTGATCGGCGGCGCGGGCGATGACCGTCTGATTGCTGGCTTGGGCGATGATCTGATCCTTGGCGGCATTGGTGAGGATGTCGCTGTTTTCGACACGATTACAAGGGCATCCGTCACGTTCAGCGTTATCCCGAATGGTCTAAGGGTGACCTCTGCGCTTGGCATCGACGATCTGATTGGCGTGGAATGGATCGAATTTGCGCATCAGACCGTTTCCGTGGCCTCGGCGCTCACCGAATTGCCCGATTTCGGCGGGGATTTCCTGGTCGCTGAAGACTCGGGCCAGTCCGTGATCGGCACAGATGAGAACGACACGTTGATCGGTGGCACCGGCGCTGACACGATTTCTGGCGGTCTGGGGAATGACAGCCTCGACGGGGCCGCAGGCAATGACCGGATTTCCGCCTCGGACGGCAATGATTTCGTGCTGGGCGGCCCCGGCAACGACAACATCGGCGGCGGCCTGGGGAATGACGCCATCGACGGCGGCGATGGGGATGATACCATCGGCGGTGGCTTTGGCCAGGATAGCATCTCGGGCGGCAACGGCAATGACGTGGTCGCGGGCGGGGCGGACGATGACACGCTCTCGGGTGGTGCTGGCAATGACAGCATGTCCGGCAGCTTCGGCAATGACCTCATTTTCGGCAACGATGGCGCGGACGACATCGGCGGCGGGGCAGGTCAGGACTTCGTTAACGCAGGCGCGGGCGATGACAGGGTTGGCGGCGGCGAAGGAAATGACAACATCCTTGGCGGCGACGGCAACGATTTCCTCGCCGGGGGGGGCCGCGACGATGTCATCAGTGGCGGCGAGGGCAATGACACGATCAATGGTGGTGCGGGCAATGACCGCATGAATGGCGGTGCCGACGCGGACCAATTCGTGTTCTCGTCCTTCTTCGAGGGCGAGGTGGATGTGATCACCGATTTCGAGGATGGCATCGACAGCTTTTTCATCCGCCGGTTTGATCCGGATACCGGATTTGAGAACATCAACAACGGCGGCAATGGTCTGGCGGGCTTTGTTGCGGCGATGAATATCATCGACACCACAGAAGGCGTAGAGATGCGCGTCAACGGCAACATCATCCTTGTCGAAGGCATCACAGCGGCGCAACTGACGCTCGAGGATTTTCAGTTCCTCTGACAATTTCGCGCAGAGACACCCTGCCACGCTCAGGGTGCCTTTGACCCCTGTCGATCTGATTGGCGCAGAACCGCTCGGCGGCCGAAAATTCTTCGCTTGAAACTGACGGTGTTCGGTACTACCGAACGGATGAATCTTCGGTAGGTGAGTTTATGAATCTTTTTACAGTCAACGGTTTCGCCGCGCGCATTGATGACTTTTTCTTGTTACCGAATGGCACGATCTCGGTTGTCGCGGGCAACTTCAGGACAGTGTCGCTGGAGCTGTCGGTTCCGACCGATCAATTCTCTTATCGGTTCGCGGAACCCGCCACCGCCGGAGACGTGCCAGACGTCATCATCAACAACCTCGGCGACTTTGAGATCGCGCGTCTTGAGGGCATCGACCTGACACAGGTAGATAACCCGATTGATCAGCCGTCTCTGGGTCAGCTTACGACCACATCCGGCTCCGCTGTCATGCTATCGTTCTTTAATTTCGAGACCAATGACAATTACTTCTTCCAGCTTGGCAGCTCTACCCTGACGCAGCCCACTGATCTTACGTCTTTCCGGCAGTTCGTGTCTTCGATCGTCGCGGGCAACCCTGTGACCCAAGGGCCTTTTGGCGCAAACCAGCCCATCTCTCTGGCTGCGTTCGCGAACACGACGGTGTCGGAACTCTCTGTCGACGACCTCGTGATCGGCACCATCGGTCCGGACCTTCTCACAGGCGGAGAGGGGCAGGATACCTTGCAGGGGCTTGACGGCGATGACGTGCTGAACGGCGGCGAGGGTGATGACCTGCTGGACGGCGGCGAAGGTTTCGATACGGCCACATATCACACTGGTTCGCGGAGCGAGTTTCAGATCACTCTGACCGACACCGGCTTGCGTCTCGCCTCGCCCTTTGATGGCGTGGATGATCTGATCAACATCGAACAAATCGAATTTCCGGATCAAACCGTTCTGGCGAGCGATCTGATCGAGGAAATCGTCGGGCGCCCGGGCGTGTTTCTTGTGGCCGCAGAGGGGGGCGATACCCTGATTGGCACCGATGACAACGATACGTTGATCGGGGAACAAGGAAATGACGGGCTCGCGGGCGGGCCCGGCAACGACATGCTCGAGGGCAACGGCGGCAACGACTCCATTTCCGGCTCGGATGGCAATGACCTGATCTCCGGCGGCCCCGGCAACGACAACATCGGCGGCGGCCTGGGCAATGACACCATCGACGGTGGCGACGGTGACGACATCATCGGCGGTGGCTTTGGCGCGGATAGCATCACGGGCGGAGCAGGCAATGACGTGGTCGCGGGTGGGGCGGACAATGACACGCTGTCGGGCGGTGACGGCAACGACAGCATGTCGGGCAGTTTCGGCAATGACCTGATCGACGCGGGCGATGGCAATGACGACATCGGCGGCGGCACCGGGCGCGACACGATTGATGCAGGGGCCGGGAATGACCGCGTGGGCGGCGGCGAAGGCGATGACAGCATCCTTGGCGGCGACGGCAA